>CAIRXZ010000127.1 GCA_903882645.1 uncultured Acidobacteriia bacterium
ACCGGCTCGAAAAGCTATCGCGCAGGGCCCTGGCCGATTCCGCCCGAAAAAGCGAAGCCGCCGCAAACACTAAGCCCAAACCCCAACCGCCCGCCCGCGGTGGCTAATACAGCGACGCTCAAAAAGTATGCGGCATTAGGCAGGATTGCCCGCCCCACAGCCGCAGGCCGTTCACAGGCAGTTTTAGTCTTCTGAAGTCCCCTACATACACAGGCTTGGCGGGAATTCAGCGGCGCCTGGACGGAGTCCGCGGAGGGCGCCGGGCGGATGATGAAAGTAGGGAGGGAACTGGCGATTTGGGCAACGCGCCCAAAGCCGCCCAGATAAACCTTTGTATTATCAATCAGTTAGGAAAAGACGTTTGGGCATTTGCCCAAAATCGAGGAAAACAGCATGGAAGAGACCAGTCAATAGGATGGAACTGGCCGAGGTGCTGTGCAGCCTGCTCCGGTCGGCCGCCGCCAGGGGCGTGGACTTTTCAGGCTGGTTGCGTAACGCATTCGAGCGTGCGGGCGTATTAGGAGACAATAGTCTTGAATTGACGTAGGCTAAGACGGTGGGGCGGAGACTTTAATGCGATTCGGTCCGATTCTGTTGTGCGCGGGCCTGTTGGCGGCCCAGACTCAGCCCGCGGCGCAGGATAAAGATAAGTGCCGCGTGGAAGGCATAGTCCTGAACTCCGTTACCTCCCAGCCTGTGCCTAGGGCTCGGGTAACGCTCCAGACGATTCGAGTCCCTGCTTCCCCCGGCGTGGCTGCCGCCCCTGCGCCGGCCTCTGCCGTCACGGACGCCGAGGGTAAGTTCGTTTTCACGGGCATTGCGGCAGGCACGTACCAGATCTTCGCGCAGCGCGATAACTTCCAGTACTTTCGCGGGCCCGGCCGCCTGACCCTGATGCCCGGCGACGAGAAGAAGGATGTCATGCTCCAAATCGCTCCGCTCGGCGCCGTCGCGGGACACGTCAGGAACGAGGAAGGCGACGCGCTCCCGAGTCTCCAGGTCGGCGCGATGGTCTACCAGTACACGGCCGGCGGCCGGCAGTTGGTCGCCAGAGGCAGCGCGTCGACCAACGATCTCGGCGAGTACCGCGTGTTCGGCCTTGCGGCGGGGAAGTATTTTCTCAGAGTCTCGCCGGGCGCGGGACGCCTGGCGCCCGGCGTGGACGAAACCTATATGGTCACGTACTACCCCGGCACTTACGATCCTTCCGGAGCGGCGCCCCTGGATATCGGCGCCGGGCAGGAGTTACTGGGCATCGATTTCACCCTCCGCCGGACGCGCGCCGTGGCGGTTCGAGTGCGCGTCGTCAAGCCGGTTGGCGCGTCTTCCCCAACCATAGTCTGGACACAGACGACCGCCAATGGCATGATGACCAGCACCACCTCCAGTGCGAGCGACCCGGAAGGCAAGTTCGAGTTGCGCGGTCTGGCGCCGGGCGCCTATACCGTTATGTCCCAGGCCAGGGTCGGCGACAAAACCTACAGCGCCCGGCGATCCATCCAGGTCGCCTCGGACGACATCGAGGGCATCGAGCTGCGGCTTGCGCCCCCGGTGGATTTGAGCGGGGTTGTACACATTGAGGGCGGCGCGAGCGTCAAGCCTCCGCAAGTCAGGGTCGCCCTTCAGGGGAGCTCCATCGGTGGTGGGACGGCGATCGTCAAGGACGACTGGACCTTCGCATTTCGCGATTTGGCACCCGACCTCTATCGCCCCAATGTCACCGCGCCGGCCGGCCTGTTTGTGAAGGGCGTGCGCTGCGGGAACATCGACGTCGCCGAATTCGGATTGGATCTGACGGCGGGCGGCGGTTGCGACCTGGTGATTACGCTCAGCGCCAATAGCGGACAGATCGACGGCAAGGTGGAGGCCGAAAACGCGCAGCCGGCGGCGGGCGCTACGGTGACGCTGGTGGCCGAGAGTACGCGGCGCAACGACCTTTTCAAATCCACCTCTGCCGATGCCGGCGGCCATTTCAAGATTCTGGGGGTGGCCCCAGGGAGCTACCGTCTGTACGCCTGGGAAGAGGCGGATCTGAATGCCGTCCGGTACGATCCCGACTTTGTCAAGCCGTTTGAGAGCCTGGGCAAGAGTCTTCAAATAGCCGAGGGCGCCAGGGAATCCGTGAGCCTCAAACAGATCGCCAAGCCAGCGGGCCAGTAGGCGGTGTGCGACTTGAGAGTGGGGTCGGGCCTTCGGGCCTGCCGCAACGGCGCGCCGCGGTATCATGTAAGTTCACCTCATGACGGCTCCGAGCTTGACCGCGATCGATGAAACCTCGCTGGTGGCGCAGGCGCGCGACGGCGATGCGCGGCCGTTTTCCGAGCTGGTGAGGCGCTACGAGGGCAAGATCTTCCGGCTGGCCCAGCACGTGACGCAGAATCGCGAAGACGCCGAGGACGTGCTGCAAGAGACCTTCATGAAGGCCTACGAACACCTCGACCAGTTCCAGGGGAATTCGAAGTTCTACACCTGGATCGTCCGGATTGCGGTCAACCAGGCGCTCATGAAGCTGCGCCGCCGAAAGACCGATAAGTCGGTTTCGCTCGACGAGGCCATCGATACCGGCGAGGACACCGTGGTGCGGGAAATCGCGGCCTGGGACGAAGACCCGGAAGAACGGTACACGCGCGAGGAACTCGGCGCAATTCTGGACACGGCGGTTCAAAGCCTCGACCCGCCCTATCGCTCCGTTTTCGTGCTTCGGGACGTGGACGAACTCTCGACGGAGGAAACCGCGGAGGCCCTGGGCCTCTCCGTACCGGCTGTGAAGAGCAGACTGCTGCGGGCGCGACTGCAACTGCGCGAGAAGCTGACGCGGTACTTCAAACGCAAGGGAGGGGATGCCTTTGCTTACATGTAAGGACTTTCTAACGGAATTAAGCGAGTATCTGGATGATTCGCTGGACGCCGAAATCAAGGCCAAACTGGATGAGCACATGAGCGAGTGCCCCAACTGCTGGGTGATCGCCGACACTACCAAGAAAACCGTGCGGATCTACAAGGGCATGGAGCCGCACCCGATCCCGAGCGACGTCGAGGCCCGCCTGATGGCGGCGCTCGAAAAGAAGATGGCCGCAAAGCAGCGGCTGAGTCCGTAGGCCGGAAGTCTAAAAAACCGGCTCGCTCTTGCGCGGCCTGCCGGGCCGTCTGGCCGGCGCCTTCTTGGTCGTGGGCGCCGCTTTCTTCCTGCGCGTGGTCCCGAGGCTGGTTTCCAGGATCTTCTCCAGGACCTTCTTTTCACCCGGCAGAATCGCTTTGGGGAACTCGGCCGGACGTTCCGCCGCCAGGTCGCGCATCCGGCGAAGCCACAGGAGCGACTCCCGGGCGGGATGGTCCGGCAGGCCGTCGAGGAGGTCCAGCGCCTTGTCGAAGTCCGGCAGGCTCCGGTAGCAGCGCAGAGCGTCCTTCGGGCTGCCGGCCCTGAGGTAATCCTGGGCCGCGGCTTCAAATTCTCCCAGGCCTTCGCGGCACTCCGCAATGAGCCTCGGATCGGCGCCCGGCGTTTGCAGCAGAAGCTGAAGCGCCGGAAGGTGGGTTCCCTGCCGCATCAGCGCGCGAATCGACCGGTCTCTGAGCCGTGCGGTCCTCGACACGGCTTCCAGGGGCGCGAAGAGCGAGTAAAGCGCCGGCAGGAAACCGTGGATCACCACCGGCATCTTGTCGATCTCTTCTTCCAGAGCTTCCAGCCATCCCGCGCTGCGCGCCTGGAGTTCCACGAGCAGCCACGGATCGACCTCGTCCCTGAGTTCCGCCAACTGCGTCGCCAGATTCAGCAGGGTGGCCAGCCGGGCGTTGCTGTAGTTCCGCTCGTGCGCGGCGATGGTGCGGATCAGCGTGGCCAGCTTGCGGCGCCCGGCGAAATCGGCCCCCGCGGCGGCTTCCTCAAAGAGATCCAGCCGGCCCATTTCGGAGGGCAGGCTCACCTTGCGAAACGCCAGCGTGAAAGCCGACTGACAAAGGGTCGTGTGGGCGGATTTTCGCGCGGCCGGATCCAGGACCGAGAACGCGCCGCCCAGATCGCCCAACAGCGCAACCGCCTGCTTTGCGCGCGACCACGCCAGCGCCGGTCTGACCTCGAGCAATTGCCGGGCGTCGCTTTCGCAGAGCCGGACGCGCTCTTCGGGGTCGAGAGCCTCTTCCTCGAGGGTTTTCACGAGGGCTGCCGGCGACATGGCGCACGCCAATTCCCCCCAACTCATCATCCTGCGCGCGTGCTCCAGGATGCGCTCCGAAGGGCTGACGTCCAGCCAGTAGAGCCTCTCCGCCGGGCGGCTCAAGGCCACGCGAAGCTGGTCGATGGCCAGGCGCCTGCCGAGATCGTCGAGTTCCAGGCCGCGCCCGCGCTCGCGAACTTGCATGATGCGGTCGAGCGACCTCCCCGCTTCCAAAACGCAGACGGACTGGAAATCCAGGCCCTTGGCCTCGAATGCCGTCAGCACGCTTGGCCGGAGCCGCTCGGGGACGTAGGCCGGAACCTCGTCTCCCAAGGCGATCAAGGCCAGGCCCTCGCGCTCGGAGAACGCCCGCAGCAAATCCTCCAGCTCCGGCCCCGGCTTGGCGGCGCACAAGAGCACCTGGTCGCCCGCGTTGACGTCGATTTCGGCCTCTCCGGATCCGCTGGGACGCTCACTCTTGGCGAGCGCTCCATAGAGATCCCAGACGCGGTTCACGAGGCTGGCGATGCGCCGCGGGCTGCGCAGATTGGTTTGCAGCTTGAAGTCCACCGGCGAGGCGAGACGGTAGTGCAGGAGGTCCTGGAACCAGCCCCACTCGAAGTCGGTGGGGCGCACCGTTTGGGCTTCGTCGCCGGCGGCCAGCAGATACACGCCGCCGCCGATGGCGGCGGCGAGTTCCACCAGGGCCAGCGATTCGATGGGCGTCAGGTCCTGTACCTCGTCGATGGCGATACAGTCGAAATCCGCCCAGGGGCCGGCCCCTTTGGAGCGGAGATGGGCGGCGGCTTTCCAGGCCAGGTCCAGCTCGCGAAAGAAGCGGGGTTCCAAAGGTTCCGGGGAGCGGCGGCGCAGCGTCTCGGCGGTTTCGAACGCGGCTTCAGCCGCCGGCCGGCCGATGGAACGCTCCCTGAGATCGCGATACTGGCGGGAGGTGATGCGCCGGTTGGGGAAGCCGGGGAAGCGCCCCAGCGGGACCGGCAGCATCGCGCCGAACATGTGCGCGTGCAGCTCGTCGTAGAGCGCCCCTTTCTCGTTGAGCCAGGGGCCGAGAATGGTGCTCGAAAAGCCCGAGATTTCCTTGACGAAAGCGCGGCGGGACGCGGGCGCCCCCTCAAAGGGAGCGTCGCTTGCCAGAAGGTCGCGCAGGAAGCGGGCATAAGTGACCACGTGGAACCGCTTGTCGCCCGGGGCGAACTTGTCGAAATGGTCGCGGGCCAGGGCGGCCAACTCCGGAGAGTAGGTGATGTAAAGGATGGAATCGCGCCCGGCCATATCGGCTGCGTGCCACAGCGCCGTGGTCTTCCCGGAGCCTGGGTGGCCCTTGATGATCCGGATCTTCTGCCGGGCTTGCGCAAAGCGCGCCTGGGCCTGGGTCCACGGCGCGGGGACGTAGTCCTCCTGGCGAAGTTCCTTGACGCCGATGGGGAGGTAATTCTCGGCGAGCGAGTGCGGATTCAGCGGCCGGTGGTCGTCGTGATGGCGGATATCCCGCAGGAACACGGCGCCGGCGGGCGCGCCTTCGAATTCCGGATTCGAGCGCAGCGGCGCCGCGCCGTGAGGGGCCCACCAGGCATAGAAGTGGCTGCCGTGATTGCCGCCCAGCGGGGAACGCCGCCAGCCCCGGTTCTCCCCCTGCGTGGATTTGTAGTACTGCCGCCGCAGATCCACCAAAAGCCGGTGGAGAAGCAGAGCGGCCCTGCGGCCGACGGTATTGCCGCGGTTCTCGGCCATCTTCTCCAGAAACTCCTGGTGGCAGAACAGCGGATTGCCGGCGCGTGCGGGGGCCGTCTCTTCGTACAGACTTCCCTGCTGGTTCAAACGGCGCGCCATAGAAGACCAGTCTGCCATAGATTCAGCCGCCGGCTTTCAGCTTTTGCCGGACTCCGCTTCGCGGGGCCGGGCGGGCGCTCGTCCCGAGGACCACGGCGGGGTGCACGACAAAAAAGTGGGTAATCAGGCGGCTCGGGAACGGGTTTCCCAGTAGTCTTCGAACCTGTGGCTAAGGCGGCAGCAGCGCAAAGCGATGATGGCATTGGCGCCGGCGACAGTCCAGAACGACCCGGAGCG
>CAIRXZ010000128.1 GCA_903882645.1 uncultured Acidobacteriia bacterium
AAAGCTCCAACATTCATGTCGCACACCCGATGCCGCCCTATCCAGCCCATCGCGATTCCTGCTATCGTATGATCCGGGACTTTTTCTGGAGGTGTGATGGCCAGCAGAAAGAGAAGCGAGACCCACTCGCACGATGCCCTTGTACCCAGCCCGCCGGTTCCTGTGCCACAGAAACCCGCGCGGCCATTGATCTTCGTTAGCCACGACCACCGGGACGCGAAGTTAGCCGAGGCTTTCGCCAATCTTCTCACCGACGCCAGTGGTGGGTTTCTGAAGTCCTTCCGTTCATCGGATCGGAAGGGTGGGGCCGGCATCGAGTTCGGACGCGAGTGGTACGGCGAGATCATGGACAAGATCAGCGACGCCACTGATGTCGTTGCTCTCCTGACGCAGCACAGCATAGGTCGCCCGTGGATTCTTTACGAGGCTGGCGTGGCCAAGGGTAAGCTGGACAAGCAAGTTCTCGGGCTTGTAATTGGCGTTCCATTCGAAACAGCAATACGTGGTCCATTCGCTCAGTTCCACAACTCCGAGAACACCGAAGATTCAGTCACCAAGCTCGTGTTAGAGCTAATCTGCCGAAACTCCGAGGCGGAGCCGCGGCCCGAAGCGGTACGTGACCGGGTGAGCGTGTTTCGTGAAAGCCTCAAGACTCTCGGGGCAGAGGAAGGAGTCGAGCCCACAGACCCGGCAGAGGCCGAGGCCAACGCCGTTGCTAAGCTCTTTGAAGAAATCAAGGTAATGTTCCGTGAACTTCCCGAGAGGCTACAGGGCCAGTTGGCTGATAGCCTGGGTCCCCGGTTTGGACGACGGCGGCGCTTCCATCCGATGATGTTCATGGACATGATGGAGCGTTTCCCGGCCGAGGAGGACCGAGCGACCAGTTGGCTGATGCTCATTAGCGCGATGCGTGACGACGCGCCATGGCTTTACGAAATAGGCGTCGAAGTGTATCGTGCTGCGCGGACGGGCGATCAGAAAAGACTCGCGTCTGCGATTGCCGATTTCGAGCGTTCCTTGAAGATGTTGAGGCATGGCCGAATGATGGATCCCTTCATGGAAAGCAAAGAGATGCACATGATTATCCACGAGTTGCCGCAAGTTGCTCACCATTTTTTCGAAGTTGAGCTGTCGCCACCGCCAAAGGGCAAGGCCAAGGAGATCGAGGGTCCAGACAGCGGTTCGTAGCCGCAAGCTTGACATCATCGATATGGCCACTGACAAAGAGCTTATCGAGTCCAAAAAGTCAGAGTTGCTTCGCTCGGCCATCGAGTCGCTCGCGAGTCGGCTTCCCAAGGCCCGCGGAGATCTCGAAAGTGCTCTCAATCGGGCGTTCGACATTGGCTTGACGATTGACCCGCCAGAGTACAGCACCAGTTTCGGCCTCATTACCGCTTCGAGTTTCAGCCCAAACAGGTTCGACCCGGATCTAGGTGATGGTGAGAGCGTAAAGCCCGGGAACGTCAGGCTAGACATGCGGCGCCTCCTGGTTGCCGGCGCTCAGACCGCCCGGGACATAGCGGCGACGGTCAAGCTGCCGTGGCTCCTTCCGATGACCGCACTGATTCTCTGGGACAGGCTTTGGTCGCTGCTCCGGATCAAGATCACCGACGAGGAAGCATGCGTTATCTGGATCATGTGGATGAATTGCGACGAGGACCAAACGGTACCAGAGACAATTCTCCTGCCCAAGGTGAATGAGGACCGGGCACGGTACGGCCATGCGCCACTGTCAGAGAAGGAACTCGCGGACGCTCTTGGGACGCTGGAGCGGATGCAGTGTATCAAGCGGTCCCGGAACGACCCCGCCAGATGGTGGCTGCGCGAGTGGATTCGGGTCAAGTACAGATAGCAGATCAGCCCCTGGGGAGTCTGACGAACCGAACGAAGCCTGCGGAGGACGCCCGGTGTAAGCTCCTCCCGAAGCATGAGACCAACCGGCGAAAGGAAACCACACCCATGTCGAAGTTGATCCTGCGCCGCCGCGAATTCGTGGCGGGCGCCTTGGCGGGATTGGGCTCGGCGGAGGCCGCGCCCCAGGGCGCGGGCGCGAACTACGCGGTGAAGTTCTACCCGTTCACCGAGCACCCCGATTCCGACACTTGTTGGTCGCTCTCGGCCGGGCCCGATGGGCGCATTTACGCGGCCGCTTGCGCGGAGGGCGTGCCGGGCGGAGTGGTGAAGCCGGTGCGCTACAACGAACAGCGCGACAACCTCGATTACTTGTTCAACCTGGCGGAGAAGGTCGAGGATCCGCCCGATTCCGGCCGCGCGACGCAGTGCAAGATTCACTACAGCTTCGTCCCCTCCGTGCAGGATGGCGTCCTGTACATGGCGACGCACCTCTCGGGGCCGCCCATCGACCTGCCCTCCTACTCGCCGTGGTACTCGTGGCACGACCCGAAGCGGTGTTTCCGCGGCTCCGCGCTGCTGGCCTTCGACACGCGCAAGGACCAGGTGCTGTGGTGGGACACGCTCATTCCGAAAGAAGGATGCCGCTGCCTGCTGCACGACGAGGAACGGCGCACGCTCTACGCTCTCAGTTATCCCCGCGATCACCTCATCATTTACGACCTGAAGACGCGCCAGCGCCGCGACATCGGGCGCATCGGCTCGATCAACGGGCAGACGCTGTTCTTGGATAAGAGCCATCGCGTGTGGACCACCAACGACTACGGCCATTTGGTCCGCTATACGCCCGAGAAGGACCGCATCGAAATCTCGCCCTTAATCTTGCCGCACAACCCGGAATACCAGACGGGTTGGCACAGTGTGTTCTACGATGTGGCGCCGTCGCCGGACCGCGAGTGCGTCTACGCCGTCACCTGGAGCCCCAACCCGTACCTCATGCGGATCTGGCCGAACGAAGGAGAGTGGCCGCGGGTCGAAGACCTGGGGCCGGCTACCCAGCCGCGCGACGCCGCCTTCCCGATGAGCATGTTCCAGGACCACTGCGGCGGCCTCACCTTCGCCGGCGACGGAAAGCTGTACTTCGTCGCCTCGCGCTGGCGCGACCCGGCTTACAATCCCATGGACGCCACGCATAAGGACCGGGAAGGCGTGGTCTGGCGGCTGGACCCGGCCACGCTGCGGCGCGAGGAGGTGACGCGCATCGAGCATCCCAACGGACCCGCGCATTACGTCTCGCGCGGCGCGGTGGACCACAACGGCGACCTGTTCTTCGGCCACGTGGGGAATCGCCCGTGCGGCATTTTCAAGGTGAGCATGCCGGCGGACCGGAAGAAGAAAGACGCTCACCTTCCCATCCGGATGTGGGGATAGGAGGCGCGCCATGCAAACTCCCAGCAGAGTCGATCGGAATTCGCCCGAGGTGCGGGCGTTTCAGGAAGAGATGCGGCGCGGGATCTTCATCCGCGAAGGCACGATGATCGCCTTTCCCACCTGCTTTCCGGGCGCGACCACGCCCATCCCGCACGACGAAAGCCGGATCACCGCGCTCGACGCTGCCGCCAATGGAACCATCTTCGGCGGAACCAGCGGCAGGCAGACTCACCTATTCGTGGCGGGCTTCCACGGGCTGACTGGCGCGGTGTTCGATTTCGGCATGCCGGCCGGCGCAACGCAGTGCGCGGCGGTCTGCTGCGGGGCGTCCCGCGTGGTTGCGTTCGTGAACGGGCCGCGCGGAGGCCGTGCGGTAGCCGCGCCCCTGGTCGCGGTCTCGCAGGACCTGATCCAGGAGTGGGGATTCAACCGGCCGCAGTTGCAGGATTTGGGCGAGTGCGTGCCCGGAGAAACGGTGACGCACGCCGTTCGGGACGAGTCGCGCGGCATGGTGGTTGGAGCCGCCACGCGGCATCTCTTCACCCTGGACTTGGCTTCCTCGAAGATCCAGGTGGTGGGCGAGGTTCCCGCGGCGGGCCGCATCGCGTTCTCGCCGGGCGGCGCGGCGTACGGCCGCGACGGCGCGGACTACTTGTGGCGGTTCGACCCGAAGGCGGGCAGCCTGAGCCGCCAGGCCGTGCGGCTTCCCGCCGGCGCCTGGGATCACCCGCTGGTGTGGGCCAAGGACGCCCGCGCGGGGTTGTTGTTCACGGCCGACCGCGACGGCCGGATCTTCTCGTTCGACGAAGCCCAAGGCTTCGCGGGACCCGTCGGCAAGGCGCCGCTCGCGCCGGTAGGGCCTATGGCGGTCACCCTCGACGGCCGGCTCTTTGGTGTTTGCGGAGACGAGATCGCCAATGTGTTCCGCTGCGACCCGAAGAGCCGCGAAGTCACGAACCTCGGCGTGGCGGCCTCCGTGATCCAGCGGCGGCGGTACGGGTATGAGTTCGGGGACGCCGTGACGGGCCGGGACGGCGAGATCGTCTTCGGCGAAAACGATAACGGCGGCCACTTGTGGCTGTACTTTCCGCGGATTCGAGCCTGACGGCGGCCTCGAGTAGGGCGCGCCTCCTGGCCTGCCTTCTTGGCGGCCGCACTTCGGGCGCGATGGCGGCGCTCCGGACTCTTACAACTTCTTGAAGAGCTTGTCGAAGGCGTTGCGCGCGTCCTCGGAATTCCGCGGGGCGGGCGGGCCGGCGTTCACCGGCGGCGCCGCGGAGGCGTTGCCGGAAGTGCCCTCGCGCGCCACCGTGACGCGCGGCGCAAACAGGCTGCACGCGTTGTTCTTGTCCTTGACCGGGATGCGCGCCGGGATGGGCTTTAAGCACTGGAATCGCGTGGAAGGCTCGAAGTGGGAGCATTGCTTGCAGCAATGCAGCTCGGCGTTGCACTTGGGGCAGTTGCCGGCGTAGTCGAGGTCGGGCGGAAGCGCCGTCGAGCAGTTGAAGCACCTGGCCGCGGCCACGTGCTGAACCAGCCGCGGCAGCCGCGGCCCGGTCAAATCTATGGAAGGGCGCGGCCCCTGCGGTTTGGGGCGATCCCCGTGGAAGGGACTCGTGTCGCGGTCCGAGTCCATGTACCCAGGTTGTCTGTACTTGCGATCACTGTCCATGGGGGAAGATTGCTCCGTCAAATTGCGTGACGCGGGAACATTTCGATCCAAATTCCGGTGGAGCCGGAAAGCCAAAACCCGAACCGGTTTCCGCGCAAGCCGTCTGAAAGACCAGGGCAAGCGGTCGGCGGGAGATTGCCGGAGGGACTCTGGGAGAACGCGGATGGCGTTCGGGCATATGCAGGCTCGACGCCTGCCGATGCACCCAATACATGTTTACCACGGATTGGCGCCGTTTGCACGATCCCGTGGGCGGACAAATGTAACCGGCGTCCCCGTTTCATGGCGGACGCCGCCCCGCAAGTTGGTATTCTATTCCCGTGAATCGCCCCCGGTTGGCTCTATTCGGCCTGGTTGTCGCTGTTGCAGCGGCGTGCGCCCAGGAGCCCGGCGAAGTGCGCGGATCGGTGCTGGACGCGCGCGGGGGCGAGGCGCTTTCGAGCGTGGCGGTCCTGCTAGTGGGCGGCGATTACCGGGCAATTACCGACGCCGCCGGGCATTTCGGCATACAGGGCGTGGAGGCCGGCGACTACGTGCTGAACGTCTCCACCGTGGGTTACCGGCTCATCAAGCGGCCGTTTCACGTGGACGCGGGCGAAACCAAGGAGTTCGAGGTCATTCTGAGTCCCGACACCTTCCGCCAGACGGACACGGTGGAGGTGACCGCGGGGCCTTTCGATTTGGCGCGGCAGGACAGCCCGTCGACGCTGGCGCTATCGGGCAACGACGCCAAGAACCTGGCCAGCGTGCTGGCCGACGACCCGCTGCGCGCGGTGCAAAGCCTGCCGGGGGTCAGCTCCAACGACGACTTCGAGGCGCGCTTCTCGCTGCGCGGGGCGGACTTCAGCCGGATCGGTTTGTATTTCGACGGCATCCTGCTCCACATGCCCCTCCACACCGTGGAGGGAACCCAGCAGACCGGTTCCGGCTCGGCCTTCAACGGCGACATGGTGGAGGACCTCGAATTATACGAGGGCGCCTGGCCGCAGCGCTTCCAGGACCGTACCGCGGGCGTGCTCGACATCCACACCCGCGACGGCAGCCGTACCGGGACTTCCATTCGCGCGGCCGCCAGCGTATCCAACGCCGGCGTCATCGCCGAGGGTCCACTCGGCTCCGCCCGCCGCGGATCGTGGCTGGTGAGCGCGCGCAAGGGCTACCTGCAATACATCCTTGCCAGGACCATGTCCACAACCATTCCTTCGCTCGTGTTTGGCATGGAGGACGTTCAGGGCCGCCTGGCTTACGACCTGACGGCGCGCAACACCCTGGACCTGGACGTTCTGGAGAGCTATTCCGACCTGGACCGCTCCGGCGCCAAGAGCAGCCTGGGC
Organism: uncultured Acidobacteriia bacterium; assembly: GCA_903882645.1. Classification (GTDB taxonomy): domain Bacteria; phylum Acidobacteriota; class Terriglobia; order Bryobacterales; family Bryobacteraceae; genus BOG-224. Next base: position 6,289 of record CAIRXZ010000128.1, read on the forward strand.
ATCAACTCGTTGATGGGCGCGGGCTACCATTACACGTTTGGCAACATGACCTGGCGCTACACGCCCGGCGGCAAGCTGGTCGTAACCAACCACGCCGCGTGGATGCGCGAGAAGTTCGACGACACCAGCCCCGCCAACTCGCCGCTGGCGGGAGGCCATTACGGCGAGTGGGTCTGGGACGCCAACGCCACTTGGCTGTGGAGCGCGGCCAGCTCGCTCGATGCGGGCTGGTCCGTGCGCAAGCTGCACGATTCGGGATACTCGAACCAGTTCCTCTCCACCACGCCGTTCGTGCGGCTGCTGACGCACGACGACGGGACCGCAGTCCACGAAGGCGGCTATGCCCAACAATCGTGGACCCTGGCGTCAGGCCATCTGCATTTCAGCGTGGGCGCGCGCTGGGACCATCACTCCTACGACGGCGTTTCGGCTGTTTCGCCGTTCGCTTCGGCGCAGTTTCTTCTCACGCGCTCCACGCGCGTGCAGCTCGGCTGGGGGCAATACGTTCAGTTCCCGGAGCTTTCGGACCTCGCCTCGACCATCGGCGGCCGGCGGCTATTGCCGATGCGGGCCACGCACGCCATCGGCGCGGTGGAGCAGCGTTTGGGCGAACGCACGCGCATGCGGGTGGAGTACTACGAGCGCGAAGACCGCGACTTGATCGACCAGCCGTTTTACGATCCGCGAATCCTCAACAACAAGGTCTTCGTCCCGGCCTTGAACCCGCCGCTCTACAACTCCGGGCGGGGCTATGCGCGCGGCTTCGAGTTCCTGGCCGAACGCCGCAGCGCCAACCGGCTCACCGGGTGGGTCTCCTACGCCTACGGCGTCACCCGGCAGCGCGACGGAGTGGAGGGCATCTCGTACCCGTCCGACTGGGACCAGCGCCACACCATCAACGTCTTCGCCGGTTACCGCGTGAAGCCCACCGTGAACCTCAGCGTGCGCTGGATGTATGGGAGCGGCTTCCCCTATCCCGGCTTTCTGCGCATGCAGAGCGGCCTATACTACCTGACCGCCGCCAAGAACCAACTGCGCTTCGATCCGTACCAGCGCCTGGACTGGCGCATCAACAAGTCCTGGACCAAAGCCAAGTACAAGCTGACGCTCTACGGCGAAGTCGTCAACCTGACCAACCGGACCAACTACCGCTTCGACTCTCTGAACAGCTACAACACCAAAACGGGCCAGATCAACATCACCCTGGACAGGCTGTTTCCGATCCTGCCCTCGGCGGGGTTCGTGTTCGAGAGGTGAGGGGCGAGAGCTGGACGTCGAACGCGGCTCCCTTTGCTCACGGGTTCACGCTGCGTCGCGTATCTCGATCGCGATCTGCTTGCCGAGCACTGCGAAAGCCGCCTCGATCTGGTCGAGCCGGGAGTAGCGCCGCAGGTCGAACAACCGCTCCACTTGCTGCTTTGCCTGGCCCATGCGGCGAGCCAGTTCCGCCTTCGTCATGTGGGCGGCGCGCAGTTGCTGGTAGAGCTCCACCTTGGCCGCGGCCAACGCGGGAGCCGTCACGGGCCGCACGTGCTTTCCGCGGAGTTTGCCGGGCGCTGGAATGTCCCGCTTACCTGCGATCAGATCGGACAGCATGGCTACCAGCAGGTCTTGAGCCATCGCGTAGGCGTCCGCCGGATTATCGCCATGTGTCGCGTGTCCAAAGTCCGGGAACTTAACGAGGATTCCTCCCTCCGGATCGGGTTCGAAAAGCGCTGGATAGACCATCATTTCCCCTTCTTGCGAAGGTCGGCGAGCGTTGTGCCAAGCTCCTTGGCGATCTCGTTGGCGAGGCTGCCGAGGTCCTTGGCGGCGTGACGAGGGATGAAGCTCGTCTTGCCGGCGAGCAGGATCTTCGTGTGTCCGCCCGCCTCCTCGAACCTCGCGCCCGCCTTGCTCAGCAACCGTTTCAGTTCGCCGGCCTTCACGATTTATAGTACACCGATTTGTTGACGTAAGTTGGCAGAAAAGATGCCCGAAAATACAAGGAAATGCCGGCGCTCCTGGCGTTCGAGCGAATGCTAATGGTCCCGTCCCGTCACCAAGTCCGTCACCGCCACCAGCGCGCGCTGGTAGGGCGAATCCGGGAATTCGGAGAGGATCTGGCGCGCTTTGGCGGTGAAGATCTGCGCGCGGTAGCGGACGCGGTCGATCCCGCCGTACTTTTCCACCAGGGCCAAAATGCGCGCGAAGGGAACCGTCTGGTAGCTGCGCTCGCGCAGAACCGTCGCCACCAGTTTGCGCTCCTCCGCGGTCGCGCGCTCCAGCGCGTAGACCAGCGGCAGAGTGACTTTGCCCTCGCGCAGGTCGCCGCCCACGGGCTTCCCGAGCGTCTTTTCGCGGGCCGTGAAATCCAGCACGTCGTCCACAAGCTGGAACGCCATGCCAAGGTTCCAGGCGCACTCGCCGAGCCTCTCCCGCGCGGCGCTGTCGCCGCGGCCGGCCAGGGCGCCCAACTGCGCGCATACCGAAAACAGGCGGGCCGTCTTGCGGTCCACCAGCTCCATGCAATCGGCCTCGCCGATATCGATCTTGCCGATGCGCTCCAGTTGCAGGAGCTCGCCTTCCACCATGATCTGGGTCACGCCGATCAGCAGGTCCAGAATCTGGAAATCCCGCTCGCGCAGGGCGATCTGGAACGCCTGCATGTAGAGCCAGTCGCCGGCCAGCACGCAGGTGTGGTTGCCCCACTTCACGTTGGTGGAAGGCCGGCCGCGGCGCGTTTCGGCCGCGTCGATCACGTCGTCGTGCAGCAGCGTGGCGGCGTGAATCAACTCGACCACCGCGCCAAGCTGAATGGCCGCGGCCGCGCCGGCGCGGGTGTCCCCGTCCACGAGTTTCGCCGCAAGCAGAAGCAAGGCCGGCCGGAGACGCTTGCCGCCGGCCGATTGCAGGTACTGTCCGATGGCCGTCACCGCGTCCGCCGACGCCACCGATTCGGCCCCGATCTTCTTCTCGACCAGATCCAGGTCGTCCTGAATGAGATCGAAAATCTCGCGCGCGGTGATCGCCTGCCCCACCTTGCCTAGATTCATGTAGTGCAACTAGTTTACAAAGTCGCTGCCTTGTCCCGCAAACACAGCCGGACGAAATTCCGCGTGGTGGCTTCCGCGATTTCCTCCGGAGAGCAACCGCGCTCCGACGCCAGACGCCGCGCCACCTCGGTCACGAACGCCGGTTCGTTGCGTTTGCCGCGATGCGGCGCGGGCGCCAGATACGGGCAATCGGTTTCGAGCAGCAATCGGTCCTCCGGCGTAACGCGCGCCGCGCGCCGCACGGCCTCGGCCTTCGGGAAAGTCAGCACGCCGCCGAAGCTCAAGTGGAACCCCAGGTCGAGCGCCTCGCGCGCCTGCGCCTCATCGCCGGTAAAGCAGTGCATGATGCCTCCGAGCAGGGAGCAAAAAACACTCCGCAACAGCGCCATGGTGTCCTGCCACGCTTCGCGCGTGTGGATCACCACCGGTTTGCCGCGCTCCGCCGCAATCTCCAACTGGCGCGCGAACACGGCCCGCTGCGTCTCGCGCGGGGAGAAATCGTAATGGTAGTCGAGGCCGATTTCCCCGATGGCGATGGCCTTGGGATGCGCCGCCAGGTCTCGCAGGCGCGCGAACGCGTCCGGCGTGGCCTTCGAAGCGTCGTGCGGATGGATTCCGACGGTGGCGTACATGCAAGGACGCGGCTCCGCCAGCCGGATTCCCGCTTCGAGATCGGGCGGGCCGTTGCCCGTGCCGACCGCGACCATCCGCGTCACGCCCACCGCCAAGGCCCGTTCGATGGTTTCCTCGCGGTCCCCGTCGAACTTCGGATCGTCCAGATGGCAGTGCGAATCGACCAGGTTCACGGGTTGTTCACCTGGCGGGGCGCGTGGTGGGGCGGACCCCCTGGTCCGCGGCCGACGCCCTCGTCGGCCTCCGGCCGAAGGCCGGTCAGGGGACCGGCCGCAGACCAGGGGGTCCGCCCCACCGAAGACATCGCCTCGCTCACTTGAGGCGCGCCCCTGCGGGGACGTCCTCATGGAACCCGGCCAGCACGGGCTTGCCGCCTTCCACCGACGCGGCCACGATCATCCCGTTCGATTCGATGCCGCGCAGCTTGCGCGGCTGCAGGTTGGCGACGATCACCACCTTGCGGTTCACCAGGTCGAGCGGCGCGTAGGCCTCGGCGATGCCGGCCACGATGGTGCGCGGCTCCGGCTCGCCGATATCGACCTTCATGTGCATCAGCTTGCTCGCGCCCTTCACGGGCTCGGCCGAAAGCACCACGCCGACGCGCAGATCGACCTTGCCGAAATCGTCGATGGAGATCTTGTCGTCCCCGGCGGCCGGGGCCGCGGTCGGCTCCGTCTTCGCGCCGAACAGCGCCGCCTGCTCGGCCGTCACGCGTTCTTCGAGAGCGCGCATCGTCGCCACCGCCTCTTTCAGCTCGATGCGTGGAAACACGGCCGCGACTTCGCCAATCTTCTGTCCGGCCCGCAACCCGCCCCACGCCAGCCCGTCGAAGCGCACGGATTCGAGAGGCTCCGTCATGCCAAGCTGCGCCCAAATCTTCGGAGCCGATTGCGGCAACACCGGCCCGAGCAGCGCGGTGGCGATGCGCAGGGCTTCGGCCGCGGTGTAGAGCGTGGCGTTCAACTGGCGCCCCGAGGCTTCGCCGGACTGGCGCGCCAGCTTCCACGGGGCCTGCCGCACGATGTACTTGTCCACCGCCGAAATGAGCGCCCAAACGGCTTCCAGGCCTTTGGAGAATTCGAGCCGGCCGAACGTTTCCCGCACGGCCTCAATGGCGTCGTTGGCGATCGCCGCGATCTCCGGCTCACCCGCGCTTTCCGGGATCTCTCCGGCGCGGTACTGGCCGACCATGGTGAGCGTGCGGCTGGCCAGGTTGCCGAGCCCGTTGGCGAGGTCCGAATTGTAGCGGTTCACCAGCGCGTCGTAGCTGAAGCTGCCGTCCTGTCCGAAGACGATTTCGCGCAGCAGGAAGTAGCGCAGCGCGTCGGCCCCGCACACCCGCCGGATCGGCTCGGAGCGCACGATGTTGCCGCGCGACTTGCTCATCTTGTCGTTTTCGAAAAGCAGCCACCCGTGGGCGAACACCCGCTTGGGCAGGGGCAGGCCGGCCGCCATCAGAAACGCCGGCCAGAAGATCGCGTGGAAACGCACGATCTCCTTGCCGATCAAGTGCAGGTCCGCCGGCCACAGGTCCTCGCCGTCCACCGCGCTCATGTAGCCGATCAGCGCGTCGAACCACACGTAAAACACGTGATGGCCTTCCACGGGCAGCGGAATGCCCCATTTCAGCGTGGTGCGGCTGATGGAGAGATCGTTCAAGCCCTGCCGCACGAACGAGAGAACTTCGTTGCGGCGCGTCTCGGGCAGGATGAAATCCGGCTGCGATTCGTACAGCGCGACGAGCTTTTCGGTGAAGGCCGAAAGCTTGAAGAAGTAGTTCTCTTCCGTGACGGTCTCGGTGGGGCGGCCGCACTCGGGGCAGGGATCGCCCGGGTTGGCTTCGTTGACGTAGAGCTCGTCGTACACGCAATACTGGCCGGTGTAGCCGCCCTTGTAGATGAAGCCGTTGTCCATGCAGCGCTGGAAGAGCCACTGGACCACGCGATGGTGCCGGGGGTCGGTGGTGCGGATCGTCCGGTCCACGCGGATGTTCAGCTTCTCCCACTGGCCGCGGAACTCGGCCGAGATGGCGTCGGCGAACTCCTGGGGCGATTTGCCGACCGCCTGCGCGGCGCGCTCGACTTTCTGGCCGTGCTCGTCGGTGCCCGTGAACATCACCGCGTCGAAGCCCTGCATGCGCTTGAAGCGCGCGATGGTTTCGGCGGCCATGGTGGTGTAGGTGTGCCCGATGTGCGGCGCGGCGTTCACGTAATAGAGCGTAGTGGTCAGGTAGTATTTCATTTCAATTGATTCAGGTACGCCATGTTGGCTTCCGCGATGATCTGCTTCAGCGCCACGCCGGATTCCTGCGCCAGCCTCCGGCAGTCTTCGTACTCCGGCGCGTAGGATCCCTCGCTCGAGACCTTGACCCGCACGGTCCCGTACTGCGTTTCGACTTCCTGCCAGGAGCGCGCCTGCACGCGGCGCTCGGCCTGGTAGACGCGCAGTCCGAAGGTCGAGGTCTCGGCGAAGACGATCTGCGCCAGGGCTTCGCGGTCCTCCGGCTTTACGATGACGCGCAGCAGATGGCCGGCGCGGCCCTTTTTCATGACGATGGGCTGCAAGGTAACGTCCAGAGCGCCGAGCTCCATCAGGCGCTCGGCGGCGTAGGCCAGCACCTGGGGGTTGAGGTCGTCGATGTTGGCCTCGATGATGGAGACGCTCAGCGCCTCGTCCGCGAAGGTCGTCTGGCCCAGAATCGCCCGCAGGACGTTCGGATGCTCGGGAAACTCGTAGCTGCCCGCGCCGTAACCCGTGCTCTTGATCTTCATGGGCGGCAGCACGCCGAAGGATTGCGCCAGCGTCACGGCCACCGCCGCGCCCGTGGGCGTGGTCAATTCCATGGCGGGGCCGCGCGAATAGACCGGGGCGTTCACCAGCAGCAGCGCGGTGGCCGGGGCCGGCACGGGCAGAATGCCGTGCTCGGTTTTGACCGTGCCGCTGCCCACGTTGATGGGCGAGCAGACGATGGTGTCGGCCTCCAGCAGGTCGAACGCCACGCACGCGCCCACGATATCGGCGATGGAATCCGCCGCGCCGACCTCGTGAAAGTGCACCTTCTCGATGGGGATCTGGTGTACCTCCGCCTCGGCCTCGCCCAGCCGGCGGAACACGGCGATGGCCTGGCGCCGCGCGCGCGGCCCCAGGTTCGCCTTCTCGATCGTCTTGACGATCTGCGAAAGATGCCGGTGGACATGGCCCGGCTCGGCGTGGACATGGTACTTCGTGGCGCCCAGGCCCGACCGCCTGACCTTCTCGAACGAGACGGTGGCGCCGGCGTCGAGGGAAGCGATGGCGTCGGCGATGGCGCTCTGATCCGCTCCCGCATCGGCCAGGGCGCCCACCAGCATGTCGCCGCTGATTCCGGAGAATGCGTCCAGATAACAAGTTAGAGGCACAGAAGTCTATTGTAGCGGGAAAGAAGCCTTCAGCCATCAGCCGTCGGCTTTCAGCCAAAGGCGGCGCCCTCAGGCCATCTCCAGCGCCTCATTTGGAACATAATGGTATCGAGATGTTTCAGCTTCACGTTGTTGTGGATCAGGCTAAGAACTGGCTCGACTACGTACCGCAGTGCGTAACAGCCGTTGCTGCATTGGGCGCCGTGCCGACGTTGACGAAACGGCCAGAGCGTCCTATGTGTCTGCGCAGGGTATGTATAAGGCAATCGCCACCGGCGACATGGAAGCTATCGAAAAAAACAGTCGGTTGTTGCAGCGTCTGAGCGGCACACTATTGCAGCAGCGGAAAGCAGTCTTTCGTCCGTACTTGGCCCTCTGACATCGCGTAAGGCAAGTGGGATCTCTAACCGCTTCAAGCTGCGATTTCGCGAAGAACTTCGGGATGCAGCTCCGCGAGCCGTATGAGCGTCTTGGCGGCTCCACTCGGCTTCCGGCGCCCTTGCTCCCATTGTTCCAACGTGCGCTTCGAGATCCCGAGTAGAGCGGCGAACCGCTCCTGCGTGAGGCCCGAATTCAGTCGCGCGCGCACGATCGCCGAACTGGGCTCAACCGCAACCCGCTTGCCCCCACCCGCCTTGATTTCGAGTACGCCGTCCAGAACCTCCTGCCAGATGTCGCGGCCCGCCTCGAATCGGTTGAGCGCACGTCCCGTGAGCTTCTTACTCATCCTCGAATGCCTCCTTCAGCCGTTTGAGTATGTGAGCAGGCGCGTTCTCCCGCTTTGCCTTGGCATACAGTATTAGCATCCAGACTTTGATGCTACGTCTCTGGCGTATCCATGTCAACCATGGATTGCCAGCATGCGTCCGGCCGCGGGCAACCGCTCTCTCACGTTCGCGGCTCGGAAGCGGCGCCTCAGAACTCCTGCATCGCGCGCATCGCTTCGTCCCCCGTGGTGACGCCGTCGCGGATCTTCATCCAGCCCTCCTCGCGCAGGTTGCGCATGCCGTTGCGGCGCGCGGCGGCGGTGAGCACGCTGGCGTCGGCGTCGCGCATGATGGGGATAAGGGGTCCGACCCTTTTCCACTCACTGTGGGGTTGCCGCGGTACAATCATTGAGGTATGAGCGTCGCCGCACGGTATGAAAACGGAGTCTTCAGGCCGCTGGAGGAAGTGAAGGAGGCGCGAAAAGGCGGTGTGTACCGCGTTTTTTCGCAGGACGAACTGCGCGGCTTGAAGGACCAGACCTCATGGCTGAAGGCCGCGGAACCCGGCTTCCAATTCTGGGACAACGACGAAGATGCCGTCTACGACCGGCTATAGGCAGGGCGATATCGTCCTCGTTTCGTTCCCATTCACCGACTTGACCTCGTTGAAACGCAGGCCGGCGGTCGTCGTTTCGGCGAACGCCTTCAACGCCCGCAACGAAGATGTCGTCCTGGTTGCGGTGACTTCGCAAGCCGCGCGGGATGCGGCAACCGTTCTCGTGGCGCAAAGCGACGTGATGGACGGCGCGCTCCCGAAAGAGTCGGTGGTACGCCTCGCAAAGATCTTCACCCTGCATTCGACTTTGGTCGTGAAGCGACTGTGCCGTCTGAATCCGGGAAAGAGAGACGAGTTGCTTCAGGCCTTGCAGGGCTTCTTTCGACGGGAGTAAGCGCCTGGGCTGGTCCACCGGAATCAACTGGAACTTCGACCGCGAAGCAGCCAGACGCGAGTGCGGCTACAAAATGGCCGCATTTCTCCTGGAACAGCGCGGACTCGCGCCGAAGGACCTGTGGCCCGTGATCGGCTCCAAGAGCCGGGTCTCGGAGATCCTGGCCGGCAGGCGGTCCATCAGCAAAGGGCAGGCAAAGAAGCTCGCCGAGTTCTTCCGGGTTCGGGCGGATCTGTTTATCTGAGCCGCGCAGGCGCCATGGGCGAACTACACGCGGCGCAAGGGCGGAGCCGCCCCTCAGAACTCCTGCGTCACCCGCATTACTTCGTCCACGGTCGTGACGCCGTCGCGGATTTTCATCCAGCCGTCCTCGCGCAGGTTGCGCATGCCGTTGCGGCGCGCGGCTTCGGTGAGCACGCTGGCGTCCTCGTTGCGCATGATGAGCTTGCGGATCTCGTCGTCCAGGTTCATCATCTCGAAGATTCCGACGCGCGATGTGTAGCCCGTGCCGTTGCAGGCCGGGCACCCCGCGCCGCGGAACGCCTCGACGGTCTCGCCAGCGGGCGAAAGAGCCGGCCCGGCGGGCTGCTTGCAGTGCTTGCAGATCACGCGCACCAGCCGCTGCGCCAGCACGGCCACCAGCGACGAGGTAATCAGGTAGTTCTCCACGCCCATATCCGTCAGGCGCGTGACGGCGCTGGGAGCGTCGTTGGTGTGCAGCGTCGAGAACACCAGGTGGCCGGTGAGCGCGGCGCGGATGGCGGTATCGGCGGTCTCGCGGTCGCGGATTTCGCCCACCATGATGACGTCCGGGTCCTGGCGCACGATGTGGCGCAGACCGGCGGCGAACGTCAGCCCGATCTGCGGGTTCACGTGGATCTGGTTGATCCCGTCCATCTGGTATTCCACCGGGTCTTCGATGGTGATGATCTTCTTGTCGGGCAGGTTGATGCGCTTCAGGGCCGAATAGAGCGTGGTGGATTTGCCGCTGCCGGTCGGTCCGGTGACCAGGAAAATGCCGTGCGGCAGGCTGGTGAAATGCTCCATGCGGGCCAGCATGCGGCTGTCGAAGCCGAGGCCCTGGAGATCGTAGAAATCGCCGGCCGAGCGGTCGAGCAGGCGCATCACCACGCTTTCGCCGTAGAGCGTGGGCAGGGTGGACACGCGCAGGTCCACCTCGCGGCCCAGGATCTTGATCTTGATGCGGCCGTCCTGCGGCAGGCGGCGCTCGGCGATGTTGAGCTTGGCCATCAGCTTGAGGCGGGAGACGATGGCGGCCTTGAGTTCGCGCGGCGGGGGTTCCTGGTTGAACAAAACGCCGTCCACGCGGAAGCGGACGCGGAACTCCTTCTCGAACGGTTCGATGTGGATGTCGCTCGCGCGCTTCTCGAGCGCGCCGGCGATCATGGCGTTGACCAGGCGGATGACGGGGGCCTCGCTGGCCATGTCGCGCAGGTGCTCGAGGTCGGCGGCGCCCTCTTCGTCCGCGCCGTCCCCGGCGGCGGTCTGGCGCTCGGCCTCCCCGTAATGTCTCTCGATGGCGTCGAGGATTTCCGGCTCGGCCGCCAGCGCGGTCCGCACCTCCAGGCCGCAGTAGGATCGCAGCGCCGCCACCGTGTCGAAGTCCAGCGGGTCGGCCATGGCGACGGTCAAAGTGGAATCCGCCAGCGCCACCGGATAGGCGCGGCACTGGCGCAGGAAGCGATGCGAGAGGCCCTCGACTTCGGGGGCCTCGGGCGGCGGCTGGTCGACCGCGGCCAGCGGAATGTCGAGCTGCTCGGAGAGCGCGGCCAGCAGGTCGCGTTGCGCGATCAGCCCCATGTCCACCAGGATCTTGCCGAGCTTATCGCCGCGCTCCCTCTGCAATTCGAGCGCGCGCTCCAGGTCTTCCGCCTCGATCTTGCCGCGCTCGATGAGCATCTCGCCCAGGCGCGCAAAGCGCCGGACCGGTTCCGGATGCGGGGCGGGAAACTCCGTAGTGGCCACTTATTGTTCTTCCGGCTGAAAGTTGCCCGCCAGCGCCGAGGCGCGGTCGGCCGTCATCACGATCTGGTCCGGCAGCCCGCTCTTGTCCTCGCCCGGCAAATAAAGAAGGCGCACCGCCACCGCGATCTTCTCGTTGGCCGGCAGCGCGGTCAGCCCTTTGGCGGCTCCCATCAACATGTCCCGCATGCTCTGCCGAAGAAAGGGAAGATTCGCCAGCTTGCGTTTGTTTACGATTTCGGGGCTCCCGCGCTGTGGCGCGGGTCCGAACGGGCTGGGGTGCGGGGTCGTGATGAGGTCGAGCGCAACGGTGAAGACCACGCCGTAGCCGCTCAGATAGACTCCGGAACATGCCCCCAGCAGCGCGGGCGGATCGTTGTCGTTGACACGGCGCAACGCGCCTTCGAATCCGCTCTCGATGTTCGCGATTTCGTCGCGGTTGAGGCGCGGCTTCTCCGTGGACGCAGCCGGCGCCGGCGCCTGGCCCGGGCAAGCCAGGCACAGGGCCAGAATGGCCAGAATACCGGCGGGTTTCATTGCGGCGCTCCCGCGGAGGACATCTGCCTGTACCTCCACACATCCTGGCTGTCGTAGCGCCGTTCCAAATACTGGTTCATACTCGCGAGCGACGCGAGCTGCTTGGCGTCTTCCCGCTCGCGGCGAATGAAATCGGCCACCAACTGCTCCGTCCGCGCGGCCTGGCGGGCTTCGCTCTGTTGAACGGCCTTCCCGACGGCGGCGTCGATCCGCGCCTGCACATCCGCGGCGGACAGGGACGCCGCGGCGCCCGCGGACCCGCGGACCGCCGACAGCCCCGGCGGCTGTCCCGAAGACCGCATCAGCGCGAAGACCAGAATCGCTATGGAAAGCATGGCCGCCGAAGCGAATCCCAGCCGCGCCGCGGATCCCCAGAAAGCGGCCCACCAGCGGCGCCAGGCCGCCGGCTCAAAAACCTTGTCGGAGACGAATGCGATCCGCTGCGGGATCTCCTCCTCGCGCAACGCGAACAGGGCCGCCTCGGTCAGCCGCAGCCGGTCCAGCTCCTCGCGGCACGCCTGGCATTGCCGGATGTGCTCTTCGGTCCGACGCCGTTGCGGTTCCGGCATCTCCTTAAGAAAGTAATCCTTCAAATCGAATGGCGAGCAACTCATGATACGCCTCGCGTTCCTATGGGAGCCAGCTCGGCCTTGAGCAGTTCGAGCGCGGTGTACAGACGCGACTTGACGGTGGAAACCGGGCAGGAAAGGATCTCGGAGATCTCCTCGAACTTGAAGCCCTGGTAGATCTTGAGCACCACCGCCTCGCGCTGGTCCGCCGTAAGACGGTCGAGCGCGCCGGCGACGGCCAGGCTCAGTTCGATGGGAAAAACCGGGCTGCCGCCCACCGTGATTCCGGTTCCCGTGACCTCCGGCGCCGTCTCCTCCATGCCGGTTTCGGGCCGGCGCTTGCGGAACATGGAGTAAGCCTCGTTGTGCGCGATGCGGTACAGCCAGGGCGCGAACCGCCCCGGGTCGTCGAGTTTCCGGAGGTTCCGATAGGCTTTCAAGAAAACGTCCTGCGCCAGGTCTAGAGCGTCTTCGCGGTTCCGAGCGATGCGCAACAGGTAGTTGTAGACGCGCTTCTCCCACCGGGAGACGAGGAGGTTATACGCCTCCACGCCGCCACGCATAGCCTGGCGGATCAGGTCGGCATCTTCGACCGCCCGAAAGATCAAAACTCTGGCTCCTTGTGACTAGACGCGATTCATTCGGAAAAAGACGGACAGCGCCTGTAAACTCTCAGTCTACCGGCATTTCGACGGGTGGGGCAGGCGTTTTCGCCCGCCGGCGGATCGGCATCCGGCTACTGCGCCTTCGGCGCGATCAAGGCTACCCGCGCCGGCTTGGCGCCGGGCTGCGCCTTCACCACCCGCGCCACCAGTTGCAGCGACTCCACCGGGGAAACCGCGCGCGCGAATCCGCGATCCTGATCGACCCCGCTCAGCACCGCCACCTTTGGGGAGGGCAGGAAAACCTCCAGGACGCGAATTCGGTCCGGGCCATTCTGGAAATAGACGGCCAGCTCCTCGTCCTCCTTCAACGCCTTCTGCATGGCGGCGATTTGCCCGAGGATGGTGGCGCCCAGGTTGTCCGCCACCGCCGGGGGGGCGGCTTCCTTGGCGGTGACATCCTTGGCGGCCGACATCAGCGCCTGTTGCGCAAGCTGTTTGGTGAATTCTCCCAGCGCCATCCAGGTTTGATGCTAACATCTTCTTCTCCGGCCCTGCCGACAGCGGCATGGCCGGCGCCGGGGATTCGATTCGGGCACTGGAATGGCGGGGATTATCAGTCCCACGATCTTGCTTTTCGCCGCGGCATTCTCGGCCGCCGGCCAGCCCCCGGATTCTCCGCCCGCCGGCGCGCCGCCGGCGCAACGACTGAAGGCGGTGGTCCGCGACGCCAGGAACCGCATCGTCCGCAACCTGGAAGCGCGCGATTTCCTGGTGTCCGAGGATGGCGCAGCCGCGCCCGTGCTCTCGGCGAAGCTCATCGACGCCGGCAACGGCGGGCCGGTGCGGCTGACTTTGATCTTCGACCGCATGCGCGGCGAGCCTGCCCGGCTCTCCCGGGAGGCCGCCGAGACGACCCTCTCGCTCGCAGCGACGGATGTGCGCTTCTCGGTCTGGGAGATCGATCGGAAGCTGCTGCTGCTCCAATCTTCGACCCTGGACCGCAAAGCCGTGAGAGCGGCCGTCGCGGCGGCTACCGGGAAGGCGGCGCCCTCGGGGACCGATCCCGCCGCCGGCGAATCCGCACAGCTCGAGCGCGCGATATTGCGGACCGCGGCCCGCCTGGCCCGCGATGGCCGCGCGCTGCCCTCCGTGGCGGCGCTCATCGCGGCGATCCGCGAACAGGCCGCGCCGGGCGAGCGAAAGGCGATCGTGTACTTTTCGGAAGGCTTGCCGGTCGCCGAGTCGGACGATTCGCTGCGCGCCATTGCCAGCGCCGCCAGCGAGGCGAATGTGGCCGTCTACACCGTGGATGCCAGCGGCATGGCCATCACCGCCGAAGAAGAGGCCGCCCGCGTCGCCGCGTACTCCACCCGGGGCATTGTTCACAGGCTGGGAACGGATTCCACGGGTCAGTCCGCTCCCATCGACAACGATGAGGCCGCCGCGGCCGCCTCCGCGCACTATTCGCCCGTTTCCCTGCTGGCCCCGCGCGCCCCCGCGGACCAGCGCGCCTCTCCGCTTGAGTTGGCGGCGGTCAAGACGGGCGGGTTCACCATCGCCAAGAACAACGATTTGCGGGGACCCATGCGCCGCCTGCTGGAGGATCTCGCCGCTTTCTACGAGATTTCCTACTCGCGCCCGAACGACGTACTCGACGGCAGCTATCACAAGGTCCGCGTCTCGCTCGACCGTGTCAAGGGAGTTGTAAGGAGCCCCGAGGGCTTCTACGCTTCGCCGGGGCTTCCCGGGGAATTTCTGGCCTATGAGCTGCCGCTTTTCGACGTCATGCGCCGCGCCCCCATTCTCGATATCCCGGCGTACGTGACGGTGATGCAGTTCCGCGCTTCAACCCCCGGCGTGGGGCTGGCGTCGTTTGGCGTCGAGATTCCAGGAAGAGGGCTTCAGTTCGACGAGGACCAGGCGGCCGGCCTGTTCCACGCGCATATTTCCGCCCTGGCCGTGATCCGCGACCAGAACGGCTCCATCGTCGAAACCTTCGGCCGGGATATGCCGTTTCAAGTCTTGCCCAGCCTGCTGGAAGACACGCGGCATCGCCGCTTCCTGTTTCAAGACCAGATCGAGCTTCCCGCGGGCCATTACACCCTCGAGACCGCCGTTCAGGACCGTCTGGCGGGCCACTACAACGCCACCACGAAAGCCTTCACCGTGGCGCCCCAAGAGCAGGGTTTGGGGATCAGCAGTCTGGCGCTGGTCGGCGGCGTAAACCCCGCCGGCGCGGACGCCCCCCCCGATGGCGCGTTCCAACTTGCCGGCAAGAGCGTCATCCCGGCTTTGGACGGCGTCGTCCCGGGAGGCCCGGGCGCCGTGGCGCGTTTTTTCTTCCGGCTATACTCCGGGTCCGTGGCGGGCGCGCCGGAAGTAGCCTTCGAAATTCTCCAGAACGGCCGGCAAATCGTCCGTAAGCCGCTCGCGCTGGCGGATGCCGCGGATGGCGCCGGGCAGGTGATCTCGCTGGACGTGGCGAGTTTGCCGGACGGGGCCTACGATCTCGCCGTCACGGCGTCCCAGGGAAGCCTCCATGCGTCTTCTCAGACCGTCATTGTGGTTCGGGGCGGCCCCGCGGAGCGTGGCGCCGAGCCTGAAATCGCCATGCGCCCAGCGGCCGAACTGCCCTCCGCTCCGCCCAACGACGAGCAGCAAAAGCTCCTCGACCGGGTCCGCTCCACCGCCATCGAGTACACCCAGCATCTGCCCAACTTCCTTTGCACCCAGGTCACGCGCCGTCTGGTGGACGACGCCGGCCGGGACGAGTGGCGCAACCTCGACGAATCCACGCAGTTGGTGACTTTCTACGACAGCCAGGAGCACTACAACCAGTTGACGGTGCGGGCCTCCGCCGCGGATAGGGGCGGTTTTCCGCCCCTGATGACCTCCAGCGGCGAATTCGGCAGCCTGCTTAAATCCATCTTCGAGCCGTCCTCCGCCGCCGTTTTCGGCTGGATTCGCGCCGACAGCATTCGGGGCCGTCCCGTTCAGGTGTTCTCTTACGCGGTCGACGCGGCGCATTCCAAGTACCTGGTTTCGCACCGCGTGCTGGGGCGGCCAACGTCCGTAATCAGCGGCTTCAAAGGGACCGTCTTCCTGGACGCGAAATCCGGGGTGGTTATGCGCATTACGCAGGAGACCAGCGAGCTCCCCGACGATTTCCCTATCCGCCAGATGAGCCTGTCGCTCGACTACGGCGATGTGCCCGTGGGCGGCCAGGTCTACGCGCTGCCTCTCGCGTTCACCATGGACGTTCGCCTGCGCAAGCGCGGGCTGGTGCGGAACGAAGCGAGCTTCCGCTCCTACCGGCGCTTCACCACCGATTCGCGCTTCGTGCCCGCCATGCAATAGGCAGAAGCCGGAAGTCGGGAGACAGAAGTGGGGCGGGCGATCGCCATTCGCCGTCCGCCTTCCGCGCGCCGAATCATGACGCGCCGCCGCGTCAAAACTCTACGCAGTCCCGCCGCGCAGGAGGGACGCGGCCGTGGGAGCCGCCACGCCGGCAATGCGGGGCGCCTCTTCCCGGGCAGCTTCCTGTTCGCCTTCGCCGGGCGCCAGGAACAGGTTCGCGTCCATGCCGTGTTGCCGCGTGTACAGGTCGTGATAGCGTCCTTGCGCCGCGTAAAGGGATTCGTGCGCGCCGCGCTCCACGATGCGGCCTTCCTCCACCACCAGGATCTGGTCCGCCCGGCGGATAGTGGAGAGGCGGTGCGCGATCACGAACGTGGTGCGTCCCTTCATGAGGTAAGCCAGGCCTTCCTGGATGGCGGCCTCGGATTCCGAATCCAGGCTCGAAGTGGCTTCGTCCAGGATCAGGATGCGCGGATCGGCGAGGATGGCGCGGGCGATCGAAACCCGCTGGCGCTGCCCGCCGGAAAGCTTCACGCCGCGCTCGCCCACGACGGTGTCGTATTTCAGATCGAAGCGCTCCGCGAACTCGTCCACCCGCGCGATGCGGCATGCCGCCATGACCTGTTCCTGGGAGGCCGCGGGCCGGGCGAACGCCACGTTCTCGCGAATCGTTCCGTCGAACAGGAACGTGTCCTGAAGCACCACCCCAAGCTACGTGCGGTACGCGTCCAGCCGGACGGTGGAAAGGTCGATTCCGTCCACTCGGATCACGCCTTGGGTGGGCTGGTGAAAGGCCGCAACCAGGCTGATGATGGTGGATTTTCCCGAGCCCGACGACCCCACCAGCGCAGTCACGGCGCCGGGTTGCGCGTCGAAGCTCATCTCATAGAGCACCGGCTTGCCGGGGTCGTAGGCGAAGCCGACATTCTCGAAGGAGACGTCGCCGTGAATGGGGCCCACGGTCCGTGTGCGGCGCTCTTCCTCGTCCTCGGGCTTTTCCCGCAGAACTTCCTGGGTGCGGTCCAGGCCCGCCAGCGCCTCGGTGATCTGGGTTCCAATCCCCACCATTTGGAACACGGGCGCGACCCGAAACGCCAGGAACGCGGTGAAGCGCCACAAATCGCCCAGGGTCATCGACCCCGCCAGGATCTGCCGCGCGCCCACGTACATCACCGCCGCGCCCACCACGCCCATCAGCACCGTGGCGGTGAGGCCCATCAGCGAGATCGCGGTCAGCGATCGCATCACGTTCTGAAGCAGCCGCTCCGTTCCGGCCGCAAACACCTTGGCCTCCCCGGCCTCGGCGTGGTAGCCCTTAACCACGCGCACCCCCGCCAGCGATTCCGTGAGCCGGCCGGTGACCTCGGCCGTGATCTGGCCGCGCTCGCGGAAAATCGGCCGGATGCCCTTGAAGGCCTTCCGCAGAATCAGCGCGAAGACGGCGATGAAAAACAGCGCCATTACCGTGAGGACGGGGCTGGTGTACATCAGGATGCCGAGCGAGAAAGTAGCCAGCAGAATGCCGCCCACCAGGTCCACCAGGCCGGTGCCCAGCAGGTTGCGGACGCCCTCCACATCGCTCATGATGCGCGATACCAGCATGCCGGCCTTGTTGGCGTCGTAGTAGGCCACGGGCAGGCGCCCGATGTGCTCCTGGACCCTCCGCCGCAGTTGCGCGATCAGCCGTTGCCCCTCTTTGGAGAGCAGTTGCGTCAGCGCATAGGACGTGACTCCCTGAATGCAGGTGGCCGCCAGCACCGCCAGGATCAACGGCGTCAGCAGCGCAATTTGACGCTTGCCGATGACGTTATCCACCAAATACTTGGTGGAGGCGGGTAACACCAGGCTGGTGGTCTTGTTGATGACCATCAAAACGAAGCCGAGCGCCAGCAATTTGCGCCGCGGCCGCACCAGTTCCTTGATGAGAGGCAGCGCGTTGTGCAGACTCTCGGAAGGTCTGCGTTTAGGTTGAGGAGGAAACACTAGTTCCAGGGTACAACGGGGGAAGGGCGCCGGCCGGCCGACGGGTCCGCCGAAACACGATCCTGTGGAGCGGCGCCCGGCTTCGCGGAAACGGCGCAAACCGGGTGCGCGACAAGAAGGTGAAAATCGAGGACCGGCATCCAAGCTCCGAAGGAGCGGCAGACAGTAGGCCACGGCGCGAGCCGTGGGAGGAGTGCGAAATCGATCAAGCCCCGGCACGGGGCGAAAGAACGCTCTTCCGCTTCTCACGGCCGCGGCTCCCATGCGCGTTGAGAGCCGCGGCCGTGAGGGGCCGGTTGCAGGCGATTGAACTGGTTACTTCGTGACTTGCCCTAAACCACAGGCCGCTGGATTCGGTGATTTTGGGCAACCGCTCGCCAACACTCACTGCTCCGCACGGAGCCACGACGATAAGAAACGGTTGCCCGCGGAATATCACGCGCGGCGCGAGACTTAGCTCGGGACGCGATACCGGGCGTCTAATCCGACTAACAATCGGACCGCGGCTCGATAACCTGCGCCGCGACCTGCTTGCGCCGCTTCAGGCCAACCGCGCCAATCAAGGCGAAGCCGATGACCAGGAGAAGGGACGCCGGCGGCTCGGGGGTATATTCCAGAAACTCCTGCGATTCCGCCCCACTCTGCATTGGCCCCTGCGTGAAGACAGTGACGTTGGAATAATACGTAAGGTCCGTGTTATTCGTGACGAACGTGTAGGCCGTGTCCAGGAGGCCCTTGGCGGTGGCGTCGCCTGTCGAGCTGGTAGGCGAAAACAGGTACCACACCGCGGCATTGGTCTCTTCCGGAGTGAAACCCGGCGTCCCCAACGCGAGCTGCGTCAGGAGGTAGGCCGCTTCCTCGTACGCCGTGACGGCACTGGTTGGGTCATAGACTCCCCCGCCGAAGGACGCGTTGTTGGCATACTTGAGGTCGGAGACGACGCCGTTGGCCAGGTTGGTCTGGGTCAGCGCATACGCGGTGGACAGCCAGGAATCTCCCGAACCGATGTCGTCGGTAAAGTCGTCGCACATCATGGGCACGGCCGACGCGCCTGGCCCAGTGCCCACCAGCACGGAATAAGGGTACGCGTAGTAGCCGCCGTATATGTTTCCGGGCGGATTCGCCGTAAGGAAGGTCAGCGTCACCTGCGGATCGCCGATGACCCCATCAGCCGAACAAAGGGTGACGCAAAGCAAGAGAACCGCTGTGAAGATTAAACTAGATCGCATATGTTTAGTTTGATTCATGCCGGTATGATTTGGGAAGTAACTTCGTACCGAATAAGTACCGGTGCGTTCCCACACCGTATAGTACCGGAGGGGTATATCGTGCCGGATCGGAGGTATCCGAACGCGGCCGGACGTTTGGGTCGCGCCAGGCGACCGCGCTCCGGCGGGACCGGCAGCGCCGGCGGGTCCGGCACGATGGTCGCCCCGGCAGGCAGATGCCCTGCAAGCTCGCCGTCGATCCGAACGGAAACCGGCCCCTCGCCCGGGCAGGAGAACGCCGCGCGCCCGGTCCGCCGACTCCCAAATCCCGCGGAGATTTCAAAAGAAAAGCCCTTGGCTGGAGTTTGTACATTTCCAATCCGATTCTGAGCCCCGGCGCCAAGCCTCGCCGCGTCGCGGCGGTCCTGCGCCCGCACGACGGGAGGCCGGCCTGCCGACGCCATCCCGGCGTCCGGCCCGATTAACAATCGGACCGCGGCTTGACAACCTGCGCCACAACCTGCTTGCGCCGCTTCAGACCGGCCGCGCCAATCAGGGCGAAGCCGATGACCAGGAGAAGGGACGGCGGCGGTTCGGGGGCTGCAAACCCCAGGAACTCCTGTGAAGCATGCCCGATGTCACCCGGTTGCCCACTCAGAATGGTCCCCTGCGTGTAGACAGTGACGTTGGAGTAGTCGTAGTTCGAGTTATTCGGATCCGTGACGAACGCGTATGCCGTGTCCAGGAGGCCCCGGGCGGTCGTGTCGCCCGCGATCGAGCTGGTATCCGAAAACAGATACCAGACGGCGGCATTGCCCTCCGACGGACTGAAATTCCCTAACGCGACATTCGTCAGGATATAGGCCGCTTCTTCGTACGCCGTGACGGCGCTGGTCGTGTCATAGACGTTGCCCGGTCCGAAGGTCGTTTGGTTGCCGTACTTGAAGTCGGTCACGTCGTTGGCCAGGTTGGTCTGGGTCAGCGAATACGCGGTAGACAGCCAGGAATCCTGCCCATTGATGTCGTCGGTAAAGTCGTCGCACATCATCGGCACCGCTGACGCGCCTGGCCCAGTGCCCACCAGCACGGAATAAGGGTACGCGTAGTAGGCGCCGTTATACTCGTTTCCAGGGGGATTCGCCGTAAGAAAGGTCAGCGTCACCTGCGGATCGCCGATCGTCGGACCAGCCGAACAGAGGGTGACGCAAAACAAGAGCACCGCTGTGAAGAATATTGTTAAACGCATATGTTTTGCTTAGTTGATGCTGAGCGAAACTGAAAAGTTACAACGCGGACCTAAGGACCGAACGTATATGTCTGGTCTAACTGACGCTAAGCGGGTCTAACAGTGGCGCAACGGACTACTGATCCCCGGTGCGTTCCTGGGCCGTATAGTACCGGAGAGGCGCCCCGCAAGCGATATATCCCGCTCAAAGTCCCCTCAGGCGGGTTCAGCCCCGGTTTCAGCGCCAACCGAAGCACTGGATTAAGAGTTCACAACCTGGTTACACGAACTGTCCGCTGGTACGTACCAGGTACTTCCCAGTACTCGCAAGTTTCACGAGCTCGTCGAAAACCAGATCGGATGCCGGCGGGCGCCCCGTCCTCGCTTCGATCGGCCGCGCCGGATCCCGGCGCCGCGCCGGATGGCTCGATTGTCTCTTAGCAAGCTCAGTCGACAGCGCAGAGGCTCAACCTGGGCGGCGCACGGGGGAAGCCCGGAGGGAATTGCGCCGGAGCCATCCAATCCATCGCCTCATGGAATCGCTCCCGTGGTTCGCGCCAGACGGCCGTACTCCGGCGGGACCAGCAGCGTCAGCGCGTCCGGCACGATGGTCGCCTCGGCCGGCAGATGCCCCGCGAACTCGCCGTCGATCTGAACGTAAGCCCGCGCCTCGCCCGGGCAGGAGAACGTCGCGCGCGCGGTCCGCAGCGTTTTCACGCCGCTCATGCCTTGCAGGCGCCGGAACGCCAACCCGGCCAGGTACTTGACGTAGCGGGTAGACGACCGGCCCTCGAAAAGCACCAGCTCGAACTGGTCCTCGAACAGGTTCACCTCGCGCGCGATCTCGAAATCCCCGCCGTAATTGCGGACCTTGCTCAACAGGGCGAAGGAGCACTCGTGCCGCTGGCCGTTGGCCTCCACTTGGATTTGCGGCAGACGCCGGCCCAACAGGCGCCACGCGGCCACCCAGTAGGCGAACTTGCCGGTGCGCGCCTTGAGAGGCGCGCTGACGTGATATACCACGTGCGCGTCCAGTCCGATGCCGGCCATCAGGAGAAAGTGCCTCGAGACGCGCCCGCCATCGCAAGTCAGGCGGCCGGCTGGGATGCGGCGCGGGCGGCATTCCTCCAGGCGCTCGGCGGCCCGCTCGAGCCGCCCGCCCAGCCTCGTCTCCATGGCCAGCACGTTGGCCGTCCCGGCGGGCAGGATGCCCAGGGGGACATCGGTATGAATCAGGCCCTCGGCCGCCTCGTTGATGGTGCCGTCTCCGCCCGCCACGAGAATCAAATCGGCTCCGCGGCCGATGTGTTCGCGCGCGATGGCTCCAGCCGTTCCCGGCCCCGTGGTGGGGGCGATCGTCACGTTGTGGCCGTTTCGCTCGAGGATTTCCACAACCCGCCCGACCGGCGCTCCGCTTTTTCGTCCGAATTTACCCGCGCGGGGATTGTAGATTAGGACGGTATTCCTGTAGGCTGTGATGGCGTATTCTCCGCGTTCCTGGTTAGATTATAGATGAGAGGACGATGAAAGATCCCGCCGGAGAGGTGGAAAGGCTCCGCCAAGAGCTGCGCCGCCACGAACATTTGTACTACGTTCTGGACCAGCCCGAGATCTCGGACGCCGAATACGACGCGTTGATGCGCAGGCTGCGGGACCTCGAGGAGCGGCATCCCGAGCTGGCCGCCCCCGATTCGCCGACCCAACGCGTGGGAGGCGAGCCTCGCGAGGGCTTCGTCAAGGTCCGGCACAGTTCCCCCATGCTGAGCCTGGACAACGCCCTGAATGACGGTGAGCTGCGCGATTTCGACCGCCGCGTGCGCGAGCTGCTGGGAGACGCGGAGTACCGTTACGTGGCCGAGCTCAAGCTGGACGGCCTCTCCATGGCCGCGCACTATCGCGGCGGCCGGCTCGCGCAAGCGGTCACGCGGGGCGACGGGATTGTGGGCGAAGACGTCACCGGGAACGCCCGCACCATCCGCTCGCTTCCCCTGCGCGCGGCGGCCGGGTTGGAGGAGTTCGAGACGCGCGGCGAAGCCATCATGAACCGGCGCGCGTTCGAACGCCTCAACGCCGAGCGGGACGAGCGCGGCCTGGCCCGCTTCGCCAATCCGCGCAACGCCGCGGCCGGGTCCTTGCGGGTGCTCGAGCCGCGCATTACCGCGTCGCGGCGGCTCGATTATTACGCCTATCTTTTGCTGGCCGGCGGGCGGCCCGCCTGCGACAGCCACTGGCAGTCGCTCGAGGACCTCTCGCGCATGGGTTTCAAGGTCAACCCCAACCGCAGGCTGTGCCGGAACGTGGAGGAGGCGCTCGCGTTCTGCGCCGAATGGGAAGCGCGGCGCGACGAGCTGCCCTACGAAATCGACGGCGTGGTCCTCAAGGTGGACTCTGTCGAGCAGCAGCGCGCGCTGGCCTTCACCGCCAAGGCCCCGCGCTGGGCCATCGCCTACAAATACCCGGCGCGGCAGGCCGTGACCTCCGTCGAGGGCATCGAGGTGCAGGTGGGTCGCACGGGGGCGCTGACCCCGGTGGCGAGGCTCAAGCCGGTCGAAGTCGGCGGCGTGACCGTGGCGCGCGCCACGCTGCATAACGAGGACGAAATCGAGCGCCTGGGCCTCCATATCGGCGACAACGTGGTGATCGAACGCTCCGGCGACGTGATTCCCAAGGTGGTTCGCGTGCACTCGCCGGGGTCCCGCCGGGAGAGCTTCCGGATGCCCTCGCAGTGCCCCGTCTGCGGGGGAACCGTGGTGCGCGAGGAGGGCGAGGCCGCCCGCCGCTGCATCAACACGAACTGCTCGGCGCGGCTCAAGGAATCCGTGCTGCACTTCGCCTCCCGCGGCGTCATGAACATCGACGGCATGGGAGAGGCGCTGGTCGATCAACTGGTGGACCGGGGGATGGTCGCCAGCGTCGCGGACCTCTACGGCCTGACCATGGAGAAGCTGCTCCTGCTGGAACGCATGGGCCCCAAGTCCGCCGCGAATGTCCTCGGGAACATCGAGAAATCGAAGGGGAATCCCTTGCCGCGGGTGCTGGCGGCCTTGGGAATCCGGTTCGTGGGCCAGCGAACGGCCGAACTCCTGGCCGGGGAATTCGGCGGGATGGATGCCATCGCCGCCGCCGGGGTCGAGGAGTTGCAGGCGGCCCCCGAAGTAGGGCCGAAAGTGGCGCAAAGCGTGTTCCAGTTCTTCCGCGAGCCGCGCAACCGGGAACTGGTGGACCGCCTGCGCGCAGCCGGGCTGCGGTTCGAGCACCATGCCGCCCCGCTGGCGGGCGGCGCCTTGGACGGCGTGACGTTCGTCCTCACCGGCACGCTTCCCACCCTCAGCCGCGAGGAAGCCACGCGGCTCATCCAGCTCGCCGGTGGAAAGGTGAGTACATCCGTCAGCAAAAAGACCGGCTACGTTGTAGCCGGCCAGGACCCCGGTTCCAAGCTCGCCAAAGCGCGCGAACTGGGCGTCCGCATCGTGGACGAGGCGCAGTTACTGGAACTCGCCGGAGTCTCGTAGGGGCCGGGCATGCCCGGCCCAGGCCAGGCACCGCCTCGCCTTTCGCCCGCCTACTCCCCGTCCCTCATCATCTTCTGCATCTTCTTCAGGCCGCTCTTGATGTCGTCGGTGGCGTCGGCTATCTGGTTGGTGTCGTAGATGACCCGCGGCGTCAGAAAGACGATCAGCTCCGTCCGGGCCTTCACGATGTTCTTGTAGCCGAAGAGCGCGCCCAACAGCGGTATGCGATTCAGCCCCGGAATGCCGTTCGAGTCATGGCTGGTTTGCTCCTGGATGAACCCTCCGATCGCGATCGTGTCTCCATCTTGAACCGTAACCTGCGTGCTGAACGAACGCCGGGAGAACGAGGGGGAACCGATGCCGTTCGAACTCGCCGAAAGAGGGGCGCTGACATCCTGATCGATCATCATTGTCACTACGCCGCTCGAATTGATGCGGGCTGTGATCCCCAGGGTCGTGCCGGTGCTGCGGTTGTTGATCGTGTTGCTGAACACGCTGCTCCCGCCCGAGGAAACGCCGCCCACCACGCCTTGCGAAGTGAGGACCGGCACGTCCTGGCCGACGTTCATGATGGCCGGAATGCTGTCGGTGGCGATAATGCTGGGCGCGGAAATGACGCGCGCGTTGTGGTTCGTTTCGGCCAGGTTCAACTGGCCCAACAGCTCGAGGGCGTGACTGACGAGGAAACCGTCGGTGACCGCCAAACCTCCGGTCGTGGAGCCTCCCGACGCGTTGATCGCGTGGGAGCCGGGCGTGTTGCCGGTGTTCTTATCCAGAAAGGATTGCAGGCCCGCCGTATAGGAGCCGTTCAGATCCAATTCGTAGATCTTGACGTTGATGAGGACCTGGCGCGGCGGAATGTCGATCTGGCGCAGAAGGTTCTGGATCTGCTCCCATTCCTGCGGCGTGCTTCGCACCAGGATGGTGTTGTCGAATGGGTTGGGGATGACGCTCGGCCCCCTGATCGCCGATCCCTGCCCCATGGCCGCCAAGCCCAGATAGGCGCCGGTAAGGTCCGTGGCGGGCCCCGCTCCGGGAACCGGGTTCGCGTTGCTCCCCATCGCGGTGGAAATCGGAGGAACCGAGGTGGCCGCGCCCGTCTGGTAAAGCGAGCCGCCGGTCTGGTAGCCTCCGCCGCCGTAACCTGAGTAGCCGCCCCCGCTCGGGTAGCCCGAATAGTTTCCGCCCGAGTAGCCGGAATAGCCTCCTCCGCCCGCATACCCGGAATTGCCTCCCCCGCCGTAGCCGGAGCCGCCCATGCCGCCACTGCCTATCGCGCCGCCGTTGCGGGCGTTGGCCATGCCTATCATCGCGTTCGGGTTCCCGGTCAAGACCGCCATGATGGCCAACGCCACCGTCTCCGCCTGGCCGTATCTCAAACGGTAAACGTGCAGGTCCACCGCTCCGGCCGGCGCCTTGACGGCGATATCCAGCTTCTCGATCCAGTTCTTGACTTCGACGAAAACGCCCGGGTTCGGCGCCACCGCGATGAGCGTGTTGATGCGATCCACCGGAATGAACTTCACGGACGCGCTTTTCTCCGAGAGCGCATAAGCCTTGAAGACCGACTCCAGATCCTTCACCAGGTCGGATGGGCGGCTGTTGCTCACGTCGAACAATTTCACCCGCTGGCCGGCGAATGCGTCGCTGTCGAACATGCCGATCAGCTCCATGGTTCGCTTCATGCTGCGGCTGTTGTCTTCGATAATCAGCAGGTTGGCAGGATCGTAGGCGGAGACCTGCGCGCCCTCGCCCAGGAACGGCGTGACGAGCTTCTGGATTTCCGCGGCGGTTGCGTACTTCAGGAAAATCAGGTTGAGGATCATGCGCTCGTCGTCGGGGAGCGTCTTGGGGTCGGCGTTGACCGTGGGATCGAGTGGAAGCTGCGAGACGCTCTTGACCGGCACGATCCGGTACAAGTCCCCCACCTGAACCATGGCGAAACCGTTGATGCGCAGGATGGTCTCGAGGAGCGGCCTCTCGTCCACCGCCTTGATCTCGCCGTAGGTATTGATGGTAACGGAACCTTTCACGGAGGGATCCAGGATGTAGTTGATCTTCAGCCGCTTGGCCAGGATCTTGATCATTTCCGTGAGAGACGCGTCGTTGAGTTCGAAGGGCGCGTCGTCGCTGAGCCGGGGCGAAGCCGTTTGCGGCTGCGTCGCCGCGGGCGCGGCCGGCGCTGCCGCGGGCGGGGGCGCAGGCTTCGGCTCCGGCTGCGGTTGCTCCTGGGGCGGCGGCGGCGCCGGCGTGCCCGGAACGATTTGCGCCGTGAGCGCGAAGGCCACCGCCCACGCCGCGAGAATCAGGCACAACAAAAAACGGCGGACATGCTCGAACGATTTCATTGTTTTACTCCCCAGTCTTCCCGCGATCACTTGACCCGCTCCCACCGGCATTCGCTGCTGAATGGCGTACTTCTGAGCGACTTGCGATATCCATCGACAACCGCGCCGTCGCCATAACTGTCGTTCGCGACGCAGGCCTTGACCCCGTCGGCAATATCGGCGCCCGGCCCGGCTTGGGACTGCGCCGCGCGCGGCGTCTGGCCCGGCCTGGAGCCGTTCGCGGCGGACGGCGCGGGAGCGCCCGCGCCGCTGCGGTCGAGCAAATCGTCCAGGCTCTTCCGGATCGTTTGGCCTTCCCACTCGAAGGCGAGTTCCCGGCTGGTCGCGCCAACGAGCTTAAACGGCCCGATCTCCTCTCCCGGGTGAACCGCCTGATGCTCCGCGTTCGAGCCAAGGCTCAGGATCACGATCGGGTCTTCTCCCGGCAGTCTCATCTGTCCGTGATAGAACGGCAGCGCGGGAACGGGCTTGGGAGGCGGCGCGGCCGGAGTCTCGACGACCACCGTGGAATTGCGCGATCTGTCGAAGAGCATGTTTTGCGCGACGGCTGCGTAGCTCGAGGGCATCACCGGCGGAACCGGGGCCAGGGGAGCCGATGGCGGCGGGGGCGCCGGCGCAACTTTCCGGCTCAGAGCGGCGGCCTCGCGCTCCTTGGCCGCGCGGACCTGGTCGCGCGTCCGGACGCCGGCATATATCACCGCGGCGATCAGCGCCACATCCAGAATCAGCAGCTTGCGGTTCAAAACGCGGCCACTCCTTTCTTCTCGGGAATGAGCTTGCGCGGCACGGCCGCCGCGACATTGAGCCGCACTTGCACGTTCTTGCGCTTGTCGGCGCCGCCCGTGATCTGGATCTCGTTGGTGGACAGGATCTCCGGCTGGTTGCCGATGGCGGCCAGGAGATTAACAAGCTGGTCCATCCCGCAGGAAAACGCCACCGTCACGGAAACCTCGCCGTAGTCGTTGTCGAGCGCCTTCTCGCGAAACTCCTGGTAGCCGCGAATCTCCACCTGGTTGGCGTGCGCCGTGTTCTGTACCAGGGCAAACAGCGCAACCTGGGCTTGCTGGTCCGTATCGGCTTTCAGCAGGTCCTTCTCGCGGCCGCTCAGCTCGGAGGCGGCTCTTTTGTAGAGATCTTCCTCGCCCGGCAAGGTCGCGGCCAGCTTGCGCAGGTTCTCAAGCCGCTTTTCCGCCGCCGGGATGGAATCCTCCGGCTCTACCACCGTGGGCGCGTCGCGATCGCGAAGCAAACCATACCTCGCCGCCACGAGCACCGACAAGATCGCAATGATATAAAGCGCGGGCCGCTTCATTTGCCGGCCTCCCGCGTAGCGCTGATGATGTACCTTTCGCCGGCGGCGCCGGCGGGCTGAGTGGATTCCAGTTTAGAGTTCTTGAACAGCCGCGAGCCATCGAGGATCTTCCACAGGGCGGCGGCCTGCGGGGCCTCGCCATCCAGGCGCACCGAATCCCGGGTGATGCCGATGGTGTTGGTCCAGGCCGGCGGCTCGATCATCCTGGTGAGATCGTTCAGCAGGTCGAGGTCCTGGCGCGTCTGGGCGCGGTACCGGTCGAGCCACTGCGTCCGGGCGCGCGCGCGTTCCGCGTTGCGCCCGAGCGCCGCGGCGCGTTGCTGCTGGGGCTGGAGCTTTGCGATCTCCGCGCGCACCCGCGCCAGGTACCGCCGTTCGGTCATCCGCGACCACGCGGCCGCGCCGCCCAGGACGGCCGCCAGCAGGACCGCCAGCGCGAGGGTAGGCACGAAAGCCGCCCGCGAACTGAAGCCGCGATACTCGGGCGGCAGCATGTTCGCCGCCGGCGCAAGCCGGGGACAAGCCCCAGCCAGCGCCGTGGCGTACGCCAGCGCGTTGCGGGATAAGCCGTCTTCCGCCGGACTTGGGCCAGGCGGCAAAATCGGTTCGGGAAGCGCTTCCTCGATCTTCAGGGGAATCGCCCCGGGCGCCAGCCGCAGCTCGGAGAGCGCCAGCGCCGCGGCGCGCTCCGCCGCCATCTCGAATTCCGCCGAAAAGACGGCGCGCGTGGGGCTTTCGCCGTACACTTCCACCACCCCCGGGGCGGCGTAGCCCAGAGCCACGAAGCCCGCATCGCGGGCCGCGCCGTTCAGCCGGATCGCGGCGTGCAGAGCGGCGGCGGTGAAGGTGAAGTTCGACGCCAGGACCCCGGCCTCCGCAAAGAGCTGGGCGTAACGGTCCACGGTCAAGCGCCGCGCGATTCCCACCATCGCCGCGCCCTGGCCCGCCGGAGACCAGCCCCAAGCCACCTCTTCTTCGCCGTAAGGGTGCAACGAATCGAGCTGCAGACGAATGGCGCCGTCCATATCGCGGCCTGCCACGCCGGGCAGCGCGACCTGGCGCACGATGACCTCGCGCCGCGGAAGGAGCGCGGTGGCGCTCAAGTGGCTCGCGCCCGCCGATTTCAAAAACGCCGCGTACTCCGCTCCCCACTCGGCCGCCGGCCGTTCGGCGAAACCGCGGATTGTGAGCCGGCCCAGCACGCGCACGCTCGACGGGCGGACGCGCGCCACCACCACCTCCAGGTCCTTGCTTCCAATCTCGATGCCCACGCCGGATCCGAACCGCATCAGCTTCCGAAGGCCCTTGGGGATTGCGATTTCCAGTGGCATGGCCGTCTCAATTGCTCCAAGCCGCGTCGTACCACCGCAGGATGTGAATGGGTTCGGAGCCCGACGGCATGTACTTGACCTGCGCCGCCACCGTACGCTTGAGATCGGAAAGCCGCCCGTCGGCGAGCCGCGGCCGGGCCGTGGCGCGGAACGTAAAAATCGAGTTGCCCCCCAGGCGCAAGCGATTCGCGGACGCGCCCGCCAACCCCATGAACCGCGCCAGGTCGTCGGCCGAAAGCGGGGCGATTCGCCGGCGCTGGACCAGGGCCGCGATGGCGTCGGGACTCAAACCGATGGCCGCCAGGACCGCCGGCGCCGCCGTGTTGGCATCCACGCGGTCGCGGGAGCCGAACACCGAAAGGCAATCCGCCAGGCCGGCGCGCGGAGACAGGGTGGCGTCCTCCGTGCCGGGAACGTAGGTTCCATAAAAAATGCCGGGCGTGACGCCTTTCACGAGCATTAGTTCCTCAATCTCTTGAAAAGACGCGTGCGCCGGCTGAAAAGACGGACTGAGCGCCAGATAGGCGCCGCCAATCCCTGGAGCGGCGGCCGCCGGGTTTCGCCATTCGTCGATGGCCATGGCGATCGCTCGCGCGCGCTCGGGATCGAGTCCCAGCGCGACGCCCAGCCGGTACAGCTCCTCGGGCGGGGAAAAGTTGACATTCAGCTTGGCCGTCTCGGGAATGATCTCGACGCGCGCCGAGCCGGTGGGGAAGTCGTAGCCAACCTGCGCCGCCCCGGCGGGGATCGAACGTTGGTTCGGATACATGGCGGACCAGAGCAGCTCCATGGAGGCCCGCTCGATGGCCCCGGCCGCCACGTAGTAGGCCCGCGCGCCATCCATGGCGGTAGAGGCGCGCTCCGTCTCGCCGCGCACCGTCGAGGCAAGCGAGAACGCGATCGCCGCCAGCGCCGCCGACAGCCACAGCACCGCCAGCAGCGCGCTCCCGCGCCGGTATGTGGAGCGAGCCTCCGGCTTGCCATGCCGCCATTCCTGGCGGCATCGGATGCCCGCAAGAAAGCGGGCATGGCAGGCCGGAGGCCCACTCCACGGAAGGCCACGCCGCTCACTAGTCCCCATACTGACCTACCGGGCTGCGGAACAAACGAATCGGCGCGGTCACCGCGACCGGCTGCAACCGCGCTGCATCGGGCTCGAGCGGCGCCATCTCGATCCTTACGCCGCGCGGCCAGCCCGCGCTCGACCAGACTGGGGTCCAGACCGGCGGAAGGCCCGGTTGCGGCCCCGGCGCGAGGTACCAGATACGGCAGAATGCCAGTTGGTCCGCCAGCACAAACGATTCCGGCCCCGCAACCACCGGAGCGAACTGCGGCGCCGTGACGCCCGTTATGGCGTCGGGCGCCATCCCCATGCAAAGCCGTCCCGCGCCGTTCGGGCCGGTGTAGGGGACCTCGTTCACCACCAGGCGGACGCCGCGGCCGTCCTCTCCCGGAATCACGGCGAACTCCAGAATGCGCGGCTCGCCGCGCCAGCCCTCTTGCAGCGAAAAGGTCGAAACCAGCCGCATGGTCCGGGGATCGCCCTGAAAGAACGCGATTTTCTGCCCTGCCGCCGCCGCCGATCCGATACACGGCGCGACCACCGGCATCATGCCCTCGATCTGCTGTTCGAGAATGCGTTGCGCGCCCGCCACGCGCCGGTTGTCCATCAGCCTGGCGTTTGTCTTGCCGAAGGTGTTCAGACCGATCCTCATTGCGAAGAGCATGGCCACGGAAAGGACGCTGAGCAGCGTCACGGCGATCAGGACCTCGATGAGGGTGACGCCGGATTGGCGGACACGGCGGGCGCCGCTCATTGCGGCGTCACCACCGGCGGTATGTCCTCCGGCTTCAGAACGCGGCGCCGGTAACCATCCAGGTTGAAACTGCGCCGCTGGGCGCCGTGAATCCACCAGACCTCCAGCTCGATGCGGTCCAGGGCCATTTGACCCGGCGCCGGAACCGGCGGCATCTCAAAAGCGGTCAGGCGCGCTCGCCAGCCGGATTCGACCCCGCCCGCGCCGGCGTCGAACGCCCCCGCCACCTCCACGTTGCGCGGCAGACCTTCGTCCAGCAGCAGATCGTTCATCCGCAGTTGCGCCAGTTGGACCGCGTGGTCGTAATCGCGCAAACGCGCGGCGCTTCGCACCGAACCGGAAAGCGCCGACAGCAAGCCCACCACCGCGATCGCCATGATGGTGGTTGCCACCACCATCTCCAGCAGCGTGAACCCGCGCCTGCCCATCACCTTGATATGACGCTTTCCACGCGCGGAAAGCCTGTCATGGGATCGAGCCTCACAATACGGCGGGCGCCGTGCCGGTTGGCCATCTGAATGCCGATGGCCGGGACCGTGCCGCCGGGCAGGAGCACAATCCGGCGCGCGGAGTCGGCATCCTCGGGGATGGCCGGCAGCACGGCTTCGAGCATGATGCCGTCCGGCAATTTCAACTCGCGCGTGAAACCGGGCTCGTTGGAACGCATCGAGAGCCGGTTGTCCCTGGGCGAGATCACCACCTCCATGGGCTGCTGGAGGCGCTCCGCGCGGTTGGCCGCGCCGTTCAGAAAACTGGCCACCGATTGCGTGGCGGAGGCCAGCCGCACGCTGTCGATTCCGGCCGAGGCCGCCGGAAACGAGATGCCCGCGATCAGGCCGATGATGACCATCACCACCAGCATCTCGATGAGCGTGACGCCCCGCGCCTTACTGGTTCTTCCAACTGACAATGTCGGCGGCCAACCCTTCTCCGCCCGGCTGCCCGTCCTGGCCGTAGCTGACGATGTCCGGCTCGTCGCCGTGCTCGCCGGGGAACTTGTAGACGTAATCGTGCCCCCAAGGATCTTTCGGGATCTCCTGCGGCATGTACGGACCGGCCCACTGACTGACTTCCGGCGGCTTGACGCGCAGCGCCTGGAGTCCCTCCTCGGTGGTGGGGAACGTGCCCGTATCCAGCTTGTAGGATCCCAGCGCCGTCATGAAGTTACCGATTTGGGCCCGCGTCGCCGTGACTTTCGCCTTGTCGGCATTCTTCCACAGGGATGGTCCGACCAGCGCCACGAACAGCCCGATGATGACGACCACCACGAGCATCTCGATCAAGGTCACGCCCGCCTGCCGCCCGATTCTTCTTCGTTGGTTCATTGCTCACCCCGCCACTTCGTTGATGCTCGTGATGGCGAGCAGCATGCTGAGGATCAGCGCTCCCACCATCACGCCCATGACCAGTATCACCACCGGCTCGAACACCGAAGTGAAGCGCCGGATGGCGACGCGCGTATCGTTATCGTAAATATCGGCCATGCGCGCGAACATCTGGTCGATCCTTCCGGTCTCCTCGCCCACCGCCAGCAGGTGCGCGGCCAGCGGCGGAAAGACGCCCGCCTTGCGAATCGGCGCGGCGATGCC
This sequence comes from uncultured Acidobacteriia bacterium, assembly GCA_903882645.1. Lineage (GTDB taxonomy): Bacteria > Acidobacteriota > Terriglobia > Bryobacterales > Bryobacteraceae > BOG-224. The sequence continues at coordinate 38,388 of CAIRXZ010000128.1, forward strand.
TTCTCCGCGCTTGACGCCATCGATGACGCCCGCGAGCGTCCGCGCAATCGTCCTGTTATTCAGAGTAGCAGCGGAGATGGCGATGCACTGCACCAGCGGCACCGTGTTCGCCACCAGGGTCGCCATGGCGCGCGCGAAACGCGCCGTTTCGGCTTTCAGAAGCGCGTCGCCCAGCATGGGGATCTTCAGCTTCGCGCGGTCCCACCAGGCGCGCCCCGCCGCCGTGCGCAGGTACGCCTGCCAGCCCGCCGCGCCCGCGGCCAGCGCCAGGGCGGCCACCCACCAATAGGAGCGCACGTACTGGCTGGCCGCCAGCATGATCGCGGTGGGCACGGGAATCTTCATGCTGGACCCTTCGAAGATGGTGGCGAAGCGCGGCACCACGAAGCCCAGCAGGACGACGATGGAGCACAGACCCACCGTCGCCAGCAGGGCCGGGTAGATCATCGAGGAGATGATGAAGCCGCGCAGATCGTCGCGCGAGCGCTCGAACTCCGCCAAACGCTCGAAGATGGTCGCCAGCGCGCCGGAAGCTTCGCCCGCCCGCACCATGTTGACGTAGAGATCCGAGAAATACTCGGGGTGGGTGGTCAGGCTGTTGGCCAGCGAGCTGCCGCCCTTGAGAACGCGCAGCACGTCCAGCACGATGAACCGGAAGTCGGGCCGCTCGGTCAATTCGGCCGTGATGGTCAGCGCGCGGTCGAGCGGCACCCCGGCGTTGAGCAGGGTGGAAAGCTCCTGCGTGAAGAAGAGCACGTCCCGGCGCTTTCCCTTTCCGAACGACGGCAGCTTGATCTCGAAGGAGGCGCCCTTGGGCGCGACGCCCACATAGACCGGCGTAAGCCCCTGCGTAAGCAGTTCCCGTGCGACGGCCTTCTCGTTGTCGCCCGCCAGGCTGCCGCTGCGGACTTTGCCGTCCGCCGCCACCGCCTTGAAGAAAAAGGTAGCCATTTAGAGTGGGGCGGGCCTCCTGGCCTGCCTTCTTCTAAGGATAGACGCAGCCGCCCCCCAAAAAGTCGGACGCCGCCGGTGGGGCGGACCATCGTTGTTTGTGGTCTGCCCGGCAGCCGCCAAGCGGCCAGACGGCCGAAAAGCTGAAAGCTGAAGTCCCGCGAAAGCGAGCCGCGGATCTCTCCCGGGTTGCGCACGCGAAGCCCGAGGTTCCGGCAAATAGCGTCGCCATGGCGTATCATTATCTCTATCCTCGGCTGGAGGTTGAAATGCTGCTCCACATCGTCGTGAGCTGGTTGATCAGCGCGCTGGCGCTTTGGATGGTCGCGCAGATCATGCCGGGCTTTCAGCTCCGGGGCTTCGGCGCCGCTTTGACGGCCACCATCGTCATCGCCATCGTCAACGCCACTCTTGGGACCGTGCTGAAGTTTCTCTTCTTTCCCGTCACGTTCCTGACGCTGGGGCTGTTCGCGCTCGTGCTGAACGCCCTGCTGCTGAAGTTCGCCTCTCTGTTTACGCCGGGGTTCGCCGTGCGCGGGTTCCTCTCGGCGCTGGTGGGTTCCGTCGTCCTGACCGTCCTTGCCGCCCTCCTGCGGCACGTTGTCTTCGTTCACGATCGCGCTTGGAATTCGTATCTTTAGACCATGGCCGCTCCGCAGACTCCCGCCGAATTGGCCGAAGCGCTCGGCGAAGCCGCAACGCGCGGGCGCGCCATTTCGCTGGACGGCCGCGGTTCCAAGCGCCTGATGGCCGGTCCCGTCGGGACCGCCGACTGCGTCATCACCACCGCGCAGCTCAACCGGGTGATCGAATACGAGCCGCGCGACCTCACCATCAGCGTCGAGGCCGGGCTGCCCTGGAGCGATCTCGCCGCCCTCGCCGCCCGGAACGGCCAGACGGTCCCGCTCGATCCTCCTTTCGCCAAACAGGCCACCGTGGGCGGCGTCATCGCCTCGAATGGGAGCGGCCCGCGCCGGCGGCTCTACGGCACGGCCCGCGACCTCGTCATCGGCATGAAATTCGCCACCCTGGAAGGCAAGCTCGTGCAATCCGGCGGCATGGTGGTGAAGAACGTCGCCGGCCTCGACATGGCGAAGCTCATGATCGGCTCGTTCGGCACGCTGGCGGCCGTCGCCGTGGTCAACTTCAAGCTGGCCCCCGCGCCCGAGTTCGAGCGCAGCTTCCTGCTGGCCTTCGATACTCTTCCCGGCGCCATCGCCGCCCGTGATCGCATCCTGGCGAGCCCGCTTCAGCCCGCCGCCGTGGACTTGCTGAACCGGGCGGCCGCGGGACCGCTGGGCGCCGCCCCGTGGCTTCTCGCCGTTCGCGCCGCCGGCAGCCCCGCCGCCGCCGCCCGCTACGAGCGCGAGTTGGCCAAGCTCGCGGACTGGGCGGCCTTTGAAGGCCCCGCCCAGCGGGATCTTTGGGAACACATCGAGGAATTCACGCCCCGGTTCCTGCAACGCAACCCGGATGGCGCGGTTGTGCGCGCCTCCTGTACCCTGAAAGGGCTGGAGGAAGCCGCTGCTTCCTTCGAAGGCCCCGCGCTGGCGCGCGCGGGTTCGGGGGTGTGCTACGGGTACTTCGAAGAGTCCGCGGCCGCGGCCGTCTGGCTCGCCGGGGCCGTCTCGCGCGGATGGAAAGCCGTGATCGAGTTCGCCCCCGAAGAGCGCAAGCGCGCGCTCGACCTGTGGCCCGCTCCCGGGCCCGATTTTGAAACCATGAAGCGGCTGAAGGGGCTGTTCGATCCCTCGAACCTCCTGAACCGCGGCCGGCTCTATGGCCGTATCTGAACAGCTCGCGCCCGGTCCGCAACAGGCCGATCTCGACCGTTGCATTCGCTGCGGGTTGTGTCTCAACGCCTGCCCCACCTACCGCGAGCTTGGCTTGGAGATGGATTCGCCCCGGGGCCGCATCTACCAGATGGTTCAGGTGGCCGAAGGCGCTCCCATCACGCCTTTCTACCAGGAGCACATCGGCCTGTGCCTGGCCTGCCGGGGCTGCGAATCGGCCTGCCCTTCGGGCGTGCGTTACGGCCGGCTCGTGGAGGATGCGCGCGCGCAAGTCGAAGCCCGCGTCGAGCGGGGATGGCTGGCCCAACGGCTGCGCCGCTTCCTCTATGTCCGCCTGCTGGAATCGCGCGCCGCGCTGACCGCCGCCGGCACGCTGGCGTATCTCTTTGAAGCCAGCCGGGCCAGGGCACTGCTCCGCGCCGCGTCCCGCTTGAAACTCCTGGGCAGGCTGGGCGATCTCGCCCAACTGGCGCCTTCCGCCGAGCCGCCCTTCTTCTTCGATCAGATCGGCCTGACGTTCGCGCCGCAACAGAGCCCGCGGTATCGCGTGGCCTTCCTCTCCGGGTGCGTCGCCAACGTGTTCTTCGCCCGGCTCAACGAGGCCACCGTGAAGGTGCTCCGCAGAAACCGCTGCGAAGTGGCTATCCCCGCGGGCCAGGGGTGCTGCGGCGCTCTGCACTTGCATGCCGGCCTGCGCGAAGAGGCGCGCAAGCTCGCCAGGCGCAACATCGACGCCGTTCTCGGCGGCGGCTTCGACGCCGTCATCACCAATGCCGCGGGCTGCGGCTCCACCCTCAAGGAGTATGGCGAGCTTCTGGCCGGCGACCCGGTGTACGCCGCCAAGGCGCGCGAGTTTGCCGCCTTGACGCGGGACGTCACCGAGTTCCTCGCCGCCCTCGAATTGAACCGGGATCTGGGACCCGTGAACGCCGTGGTCGCCTACCAGGATTCCTGCCACCTGGCGCACGGCCAGCGCATCCGCGCCGCGCCGCGCCAACTGCTGGCGGCCGTGCCTGGCCTGATCTTCCGCGAAATGCCGGCCGCCGATATCTGCTGCGGCAGCGCCGGCGTGTACAACCTGGCGCGCAGCGCCATGGCCATGCGGATTCTGGCCCGCAAGATGGAATCCGTGAACTCGAGCGGCGCGCGCATCGTCGCCACCGCCAACCCCGGCTGCATGTTGCAGCTTCAGGCGGGAGTCCGGCTGCACGGCTCCGGCCAGCGCGTCATGCACGTGGTCGAGATTCTGGATCGGGCCTACGCCAACTACCGGTAAGAAAGCGCCGTTGTGGCGGCGCTTGTGGGGCGGGCTTTTCAGCCCAATGCCGCATACTTTTTGAGCGTCGCTGTATTAGCCACCGCGGGCGGGCGGTTGGGGTTTGGGCTTAGTGTTTGCGGCGGCTTCGCTTTTTCGGGCGGAATCGGCCAGGGCCCTGCGCGATAGCT
>CAIRXZ010000129.1 GCA_903882645.1 uncultured Acidobacteriia bacterium
ATATAGACAGACTCACTTTGGGGACCGCGGATCTCCGCTGGGGGCAATCGAATCAAAACAAACCGCGGGGAAAATGTAGAAACTCCAGGGCCGGGCTGACGCCCGGCTGATGACGCCGGAAGGCGTCATCGCGGGCCAAAAGGCCCGACCCCACGTGAGAGCCGGCCCCGGAAGGCGATTCTTTTGGGAGAACCCGCGGCGGCGGCCGATACGTAGTACGGGGGCGCGACTCATGACTCAGGGTTTCAGCATTCCGGCGCACTACGCGGCGGAGATCCTGGCTGCTTGGGGCGGGGGCGACCGCGATCGGCTGAGCGCGAATCTTACGCAGGCGGCGGCGCTGGAACTGCCGGGCGACCCGGTGGAGGAGGAGCGAGCCGAGGTGCTGGCGAGCGTCGCGGTTGAGATGCGGGCGATGACCGCTTCCGGAAAGACGGAGAGCGAGGCGGTCTGCCTGGAGCTACTGCGGCGCCTGGCGCGGCAGGGGGCTGGAGGTTACACGGCGCACTGATGCGCCGCTCCGGCCGTGGCCAACATGCCGTCGAGGCGGCGTTTCAAAGCCTCCATTTCGGTGCGCGCGGGCGCTCCCACGCGGCCGCCGGTTCGGAACTCGTGCCTGGCGACCGACATGACGGCCAAGCCGTTCTCGACGCGCACCACGCGTCCCTCGACGGTCACCCGCAGGACGCAGTCGCCGTTGAGCGCGACGGGCCACGCCAAGGACGCCGCGATGCTCAAACCGGGCGTCAACTCGGATTCCGTGCGAAAAGCCACGCCGCTGCTGCTGATATTCACCACGTCTCCGTGGCCCTGGATCTGGCTGCGGCGGCCTTTGTTCGCGGTGAAGCGGAGCGCCAAGTCCAAGGGAAAGCGCTGCCGGGATCTGCGTTCGAGGGTCAAGTTTACCTCCCTTGATTGCTGTCCTCCTTATCGGCCGGAAATTGGAAATCAAGTGAGCGGGCCGGTCCCGCTAGCCGCGCGCACCCGGGAGCGTGCGCATGATATTGCGGAACCGCGTGCGGCTGATCTGGTGGTCCGCCAGTACACGGCCATCGTGGATGACGGCGAATACGGCGTAGGGGGTAGGCGCGGCCTGGGCCTCGCGGTGCGACTTGAGTTCGACGACTCGGGGTTCGATCCCGTACTCCCGCTCGGCGGTCTGGGCAATCTCGCCGGCGAATTTCACTATGTACGGGCACTGGTCGGAGCGCATGATGGTCAGGCCTCGCCCGTACCGCTTCAGCTTCTTTTCCCAGCCGCCGGCGAAGGTTGGATTGGCGGCGGAAGGGTCCAGTTTCCGGACGAGCAGGCGGAAGTCGGGCGGCGCGGCGTCAACGGCGGTGAAGCCGTTCGCGAGGTACAGGGCGGCGCCTGCAAGCCAAGGCTGTTCCCTGGCGAGCACAGCCACCCCCTTCATACCGGACTTTTGCGCGTCCTCGACGCACGCTTGCACCATCCGGCTGCCGTAGCCTTTGCCTTGACAGTCGCTGTGGAAGGTCCAGATGCAGTGAAGGAACATGTAGCCGGGGGCTTTCACTGCGCGCCAGGCGTATTCACCGGGCAGGTACTCGAGGTAGCCGCATTGACGGCCGCCGGGCGCGACGAGGGCTTTTGCCCGTAACCCGTTCTTGAGATTGGCCTGCATCCAGCAGATCTTCCGCCGGCGGCCCTCGTGGGCGGGGTTCTTGATACCGCAGCAGGACGACGTCCCGGCGCGCGCCGGGTCGAGATCGATCAGGACGGGCAGTTGAGTCATGCGGGATCTCTCGCGCCGCCTCAAGCATAACATCCGCCGCGGAGGGGTCGCCCGGCCATACCCGGGCGATATTTGAATTTTCGACTTGACATTGGCCGCGATTAGTACTAATAAATTAGTATGCGCAGCCGGAGTTCGATTCCGACGGGACAGGAACTGGAGATCATGAAGATCGTCTGGGAGCGCGAGAGCGCCACCGTGCGGGACGTCTATGAGGCGTTGCTGGAGCGGCGGAAGGTAGCCTACACGACCGTCATGACCATGATGAAGATCCTGGAGCGGAAGAAGTTCTTGAAGAAGACCCAGACCGAGCGGGCGTATCTGTACCGCCCGGCTCAGCCCAAAGGACGGGTGGTCGGCGAGATGGTTCGGGAGTTCGTGGACCGGGTTTTTAACGGATCGGCGGCGCCTTTGCTGGTACACCTGGTCAAGGAGCACGACCTCTCCCCGGAAGATCTGGAGGAAATCGCGGGGCTGCGGAGGAACAAATGAGCGCCAGTCAGCTTCTAAGCAACATAGCGGTGTACAGCCTGCAAATCGTGATTCTGGTGGGCGTGGCGGGTTTCGTTCCGGCGGCGCTGCGGATGCGCCTGCCGGGCGCGAAACTGGCGTATTGGCACTTGCTGCTGGCGGCCTGCCTGCTGCTGCCCATCGCGCGGCCGTGGAGACAGGAGACGATCAACGTCGGCACGCAGGCTCTGCCGGGCGTTTTGGAGGTTGCGCCAGCGCAGTCCGCGCCAGCGCCCGTTCCGGCGGGGCCGCGATTCACGCGGGGCGAGATCGCGCTGGCGGCGCTGGCGGCGGGCGCGCTGGTTCGCCTGGCATGGCTGGCGGTGGGATTGTGGCGCCTGCGGCGGTACCGCCGGCATTCGGCGCCGCTCGAAGGCCCGGCATTCCAACGGATGTTGTGGTCCGGCCCACTGGACTTGCGGCTTTCGGAGGAGGTTTCGAGCCCGGTGACGTTCGGCTTCCGCAAACCGGTGATTCTGCTGCCCGCGGGCTTTCCGCATTTGGACGCGGCGATTCAGGAGGCGGTCCTGACCCACGAGTGCCTGCATGTGCGGCGGCGGGACTGGCTGTTCACGGTGATGGAAGAGATTGTTCGCGCGGCGTTCTGGTTCCATCCGGCGATCTGGTGGCTGCTGGGCGAGGTGCAACTCGCCCGCGAACAGGCCGTGGACCGCGCGACGGTGGAGATGACCAAGGGCCGCGAGGAATATGTGGACGCGCTGCTGGCGATCGCGGGAGCGCAGCCGAGGCTCGACCTTGCCCCGGCGCCCCTGTTCCTGCGCAAACGGCACTTGAAACAGCGAGTAGTTTCGATTCTCAAGGAGGTTCGCATGTCGAAGACGCATTCCCTTTCCGCGCTGGCGGCCGGCGTCTGCATCCTGGCCGCGGCTTGCTGGCTTATAGCCGGGGCTTTCCCGCTGGCCGCGGCTCCGCAGGTTGTGGCGGATGGGCCGGGCGTGAGCGTGGACTTGGGCGGCTCGGCTTTGCTACACCGGCCGCCGGTGCAGTATCCCGAGGCGGCGCGCGCCGGGCGAGTCGAGGGGACCGTGATGTTGGAGGTGACGGTGGATTCGGCCGGAAACCCCATTGACGCGCGCGTGGTCAGCGGCCCGCAGGAACTGCGCAAGGCGGCGCTGCAATCGGTATTGCAGTGGCACTTCGCGCACGGATCGAGCGGCGCGCGGCAGGTGAGCATCGCCTTCCGGCTGCCGGCGGAGAGCGGGCAGCCGGAGGCCGCGGTCGGGAAGCTGTACAGCCAGATGCAGGTCACCGCGCCTGGGCTGCCGAACGACGCCGCGCAGGCGCAGGCGGTTTTCCGGAGCGATCTCACTCAGGAACAAAAGGACGCACTGACGGCCAAGCTCAAGCAGGCCGTGGCGGAAATCGCCGCGTCGCAGGCTTCCGGAGCTGCGTCTCCCGCCGCAGCGGCGCCCGCGGCAAGCCAGAACTCCGACGTACCGGCGGAGATGAAAGCGCTTCAGGACCAAATGAGCCTTCTGATGACTGAACTAAGGGACGCAAGAACACGCCAGGACCACGAGGCCATGGCGAATTTGGAAAGTCAGATGAACGCTCTGTCGGCCAGACAGCAGGCCATGCGGAAGATCACCGGTTTCAAGACGTCGGGTCTTTCCGAGCAGGGCAGCCAGGACCTGCTCGGCAGCCTGCCCGTCCATGCGGGAGATGCGGCGACCACGGAGAACCTGAACAGGGTGAGGGCGGCGGCGCAGCAATTCGACGAGCACCTCTCGGTAGGTTTCAAGCAGAGTTCGCCGACAGAGGTGGAAGTGCAGATCTCGGCGCCCGGTTCCGAACCGGCGCCAAGGATCGTGGTGGGAGCGAACGGGCAGGAGGCAAAACTGGTCAAAAAGGTGGTGCCCATGTACCCGCCTGAGGCGAGGGCCGTTCGCATTCAAGGCGCCGTCGTGCTCAGCGCCCTCATTGGCAAGGATGGAACCATACAGGAACTCAGGCTCGTCTCCGGCCATCCCATGCTCGCGCCGGCGGCGATGGAGGCGGTGAAGCAGTGGCAGTACGCACCGACGCTTTTGAACGGCGAACCCGTCGAGGTGAGTACGCAAGTCACGGTTAGTTTCACGCTGCAATAAGATAAGCGAGGCTTCGGAAGGAGATTCTTATGTCGAATACGCGTTCGATTTTCGCGCAGGGCACCGGGTTGTGCATTTTGGCTGCCGCGTGCTGGCTTGGGGCGGGCGCTTTCCCGCTGGCCGCGCAGGTGACCGACGGCGCCGGCGTCACCGTCGATCTGGGCGGCGTTCCGTTGATGCACCGCACCGCGGTGGCGTATCCGGCGGCGGCGCTGGCGCAGCACATTGAAGGAATGGTGGCGGTCGAGGCGACGCTCGACGCCAGCGGCAACGTCACCGACGCGCACGTGGTCTCCGGGACGGACGAACTGCGGAAGACCGCGCTGCTGGCGGTGTTGCAGTGGCACTTCGGACGCGCCGAGGCGGGAACCACGCGGATGGTGACCATCCGGTTTCAGACGCCGGCGCCGGCGATTCAGCCTGCGCCCGTGACGGGTCTGCCGGGCGTAACGTCCGGGATGATTTCCCAGCAGATGGTTGCGGCGCCGAAAACGACCGAGCCGCAGCGGATCACGGGCATAAGGATTTCAGGCCTGGGAGATCCGTTCAAGGACGAGTTGATGGCAAGCCTGCCCGTCCACCAGGGAGATCTCTTCGGGCCGGATACGCTCACCACGCTGACGGCGGCGGTAAGACAGTACGACGAGCACCTGGGCGTAGGGGCTATGCATTTGGCGTCCGGCGGTCTGGAACTGCGCATCGCGGCGCCCGGCGGGAACATTGCGCCGACCGCCGGCATGCTGACGGGGACCGTGGGATCGCCGGCGGCTCCGAACGCGGTCCAGGTGGGCGCCGCCATTCAGGAGGCGAACCTGATCAAGAGGGTGATGCCGGCTTATCCGCCTCTGGCCCGGGAGGCCCGCATTCAGGGCCACGTGGCGATGAACGCGGTCATCGGCAAGGATGGGACGGTTCAGAACCTGACTTTGTCCAGCGGTCACCCGATGCTGGCGCCGGCGGCGATGGAAGCGGTGAAGCAGTGGGTCTACAAGCCGACCCTGATGAACGGGCAGCCGGTCGATGTGGCGACGCAGATCGACGTGAACTTCACGCTGGCGGATCAGGCGCCGGCGCAGCAGTAGCAGTTTACAGGCATGGGCCGGGCATGCCCGGCCCCTACTGTGCGCCTGCGTGCGGCGAGGCACGGCTTCGCCCTCGCATCGCCCAAAGACCGCTCCCTGACGGTCGCGGCTCTGACTCGAACCCTGTGCATCGTCGGAGCCGCGAACGTCAGAGCGGTTCTTGCCATTGAATTGCCGTGTGTTACAGATGGTAGGCAAACCTGGAGGTGGTTTGCCTATGATCGACCGCCGCACGCTTCTCAAGGCGGGGCTGAGCGCCGCGCCGCTGGCCGGGATGAGCTTCGCGGACGCGCCTTCGTCCGACGTCAACTGGCAGAGGAAGATCCGCCGGGTCGGCCAGTTGAACATGACCGAGCACGACCCCGTGGCGCTGAACGTCGAGGAATGGGCGGACTACTGGGCCAGCCTCAAAGTGGACGCGGTGCTCGTGAGCGTCACCGGAATCCTGGCGTTCTATCAGACCAAGGTCCCTTTCCACCGCAAGGGCAAGTATCTCGGGGAGCGCGACTTCTTCGGCGACTGCTGCGCGGCCGCCAGGAAGCGCGGCATCCACGCGATCGCGCGCATGAGTCCGGACCTGAACTGGGAAGACGCCACGCAGGCGCATCCGGAGTGGTTCCGGCGCGACGCGCAGGGGAATATCGCGCGCAGCGGCGAGGACCAGCGCCTCTTCTTTACGTGCATGTTCACCACTTACATGACCGACTACATCCCCGCCATCATGCGGGAGATCAACTCGCTCTACGACGTGGACGGGCATTTCACGAACGCGTGGCCGCCGCTCGGCAACCTGCCCGTCTGTTACTGCGAACAGTGCCGCCAACTGCCGCGCCCCGGCACGCCGGCTTACTGGGATAAGTTCAACGAGCGCGTGGTCTATCTCTGGAAGCTTTACGACTCCATAGCCAAGGAGAAGAAACCCTCCAGCTTCTACTTCGCGAACCTGGGCGGCGGCATCCACTCCGGCCCGAACCTGAAGCAGCTCGGCGAGCTGTGCGAATGGTTCCAGTGCGATAACCAGGGCCGCGGCGGAGACGATACGCCGATCTGGGGGTGCTCGCTGCAGGGCCGCGTCTGCAATGCGGTGCAGAAAGGCAAGATGGCGACCAACGTCACCGGGGCGTGGTCCACCGGCGCCGTGCGCTGGCGCAACGTACACAAGTCCACCGAGGAAGCGCAGATGTGGATGGACGAGACGCTCGCGAGCGGCATGGTTCCTTATTACCACCTGATTGGCGGCGAGAACGGCATGGGAGAGGACCGGCGCGGGCTGGAGCCGGGCCGCCAGTACTTTCAGTGGACGGCCAGACACGACCGCCATTTCGTCAACAAACGCTCGATCGCCAGCCTGGGCGTGGTGATGGGGCAGCGGACGCACCTTTTCTATACGCCGCCGCGCGGCGCGGCCATGTCGCAATACATGGACGGCATGTACTACGCCCTGCTCGAAGGCCGGTTCCTGTTTGACTTCGTGCATGAAGACAACCTCGACGATCTCAAGAAATACGCAGCCCTGATTCTCCCGAATACCGCGCTCCTGAGCGACGAGCAGTGCCGGCAGTTGCGCGCGTATGCGGACGGCGGCGGCTCGCTGCTGGCGACCTTTGAAACCAGCATGTACAACGAGCGCAACGAGCGGCGCGCGGATTTCGGCCTGGCCGACGTATTTGGCATTCGCAAGGCGGGCGACGTCAAAGGCACGACGGGCAACGCCTTCTACGCGCGAATCGAACGGCGGCACGAGATCCTGGACGGCTTCGCGGGCACGAACTGGCTTCCGGGCGCGGAATTCCGCCTGCCGGTCGCGCCGGTGGATGGAGCCGTGCTCACGGTGGTTCCCGGCTTCGTGGCTTATCCTCCCGAACTGTCCTATCCAACACAGCCGCGCACGGACGAGCCGGCCGTGGTGTTGCGCGAGGAGGGCAAGAGCCGGCTGGCGTATTTCCCCGGCGACATCGAGCGGACGATGTGGAGGAGCGGGCACACAGACCTCAGCCGGCTGCTGCGGAACACCATTCGCTGGGTTTCGGGCGGGCGCGCGCCGGTTACGATCGAAGGCGAGGGCGTGATCGAGGCCTTCGCATGGGAGACGGAGCCGGGCTTCGCGGTGCACGTCCTGAACTACACGAATCCCAACATGCACCGCGGCTGGGTGAGGGCTTTCCATTCCATAGGAGAGCAGAAAGTAAGGATGACGCTTCCGCCCGGCCGGCGGGTGACGCGCGTCGAACTGCTGAAGGCCGAGACGAACATCGCGTTCCGCGCGACGGGCGGCGCGGTGGAGTTCACGATCCCCAAGGTTGTGGACTACGAGGTGGCGGCGGTTTCGACGGCATAGACAATGCTCCCACGTGGGGTCGGCCTTTCAGGCTGCCGCCGGCTTTATAGCCGGCGTTTGCGCCGTCGCGGAACGCCGGGCAAAAGCCCGGCGGCGGGCTGAAAGCCCGACCCCACGGCTACCGGCGCCATCGGAGCATTCCGTTACAATGCTCCAATGCTCTCCAAATGGGAGCGCTGGGTTCTGGCGCTGCTGGTGGTCTCGGCTTTCATCAACTATGTCGATCGCTCCACGCTTTCGGTGGCGGCGCCGTCCATACAGGCCGAGCTTCATCTTTCGCATGAACAGCTCGGCCGGCTGCTCTCGGCGTTTTTCTGGACGTACGCGGCCTTGCAGCTTTTCGCGGTGGCTGGGTGGCTGGTGGACCGCTTTCACGTGGGGTGGGTTTATGCGGCCGGGTTCCTGGTCTGGTCGGCAGCCACCGCGGCCACGGGAATCAGCCGGGGTTTCGCGGCGCTGTTCGCGCTGCGGCTGCTGCTGGGCGTCGGCGAATCGGTGGCCTATCCGGCTTATTCGCGCATTCTGGCGACGTTCCCCGAGCGCCGGCGCGGCCTGGCGAACGCCGCCATCGACGCCGGCACGCGCAGCGGTCCCGCGTTGGGTACGCTGCTGGGCGGGCTGCTGATGGCGCGTTTCGGGTGGCGGGCGTTCTTTCTGGCCCTGGGTTTGGGCAGCATGGCGTGGCTGGTGGTGTGGCTGTTCTCGATGCCACGCGAGTGGAAGGTTCCCGTTCGAAAGGACGAGGGCGAGGCGCCGGGAGTGGTGGAAATCCTGGGCCAGCGGTCCGCGTGGTTCAGTTTCCTCGGCCTGTTCTGCGGGAACTACTTCTGGTATTTCCTGGTGACGTGGCTACCGCAGTATTTGCAGGAGGGGCGCGATTTCCCGGCGTCGAAGATGGCGGTTCTGGGGGCGCTGGCGTTCTTCGCGGCGGCGGCGTCGAGCGTGGTCAGCGGCTGGCTCTCGGACCATTGGATCGCGCGCGGCGGGTCCCCCACGCGCGTGCGCAAGACTTTCACCTCGGCGGGACTGGCGCTGGCCACGATCATCCTGCCGGTCTCCGCGCTGCGCGACGACGCGGCGGCGATGGGCTTGCTCATCCTGGCCTGCGTGTTTATCGGGATGTGGAGTTCGAATGTGTGGGCCATCACCCAGACGCTGGCGGGACCGCGCGCGGCCGGGAAGTGGTGCGCCATGCAGAACGGGGTGGGGAACCTGGCGGGAGTTTCGGCGCCATGGATCACCGGCTGGTTGGTGGGGCGGACCGGTCACTACTCTCTGGCGTTCCTGACGGCCGCCGTGGTGGCGCTGGCCGGGTCCGCGGTCTACGCGTTCGGAATCGGGAAGGTGGAGTTGGCGGATTTCCGGGGGAGCCGATGGTGATGAGAGGAAAGGAACCCGAATCAAGAAGGCAGACCGGGAGGTCCGCCCCACTGTGCGAGGATCGATATATGAAACTCAGTCTTACGGCGCTGTTGGTTCTGGCGCCTTGCGTGGCGGCCGCTCAGGACCGGCCGCTGACTTCGCTCCCTTACACCCCGAGCCTGGAAACCAGGTTCATCGACCGCTCGGTCGATCCGTGCGTCGATTTCTACAAGTTCGCCTGCGGCAAGTGGAACTCGTTGAACCCGATTCCGGCCGACCAGCCGCGTTGGGACGTGTACGCCAAGCTGGGTCAGGAGAACCAGCGGTTCCTGTGGGGGATTCTGGACGCGACCGCGAAGCAGGGCGCGGGGCGCAGCCCGAACCAGCAGAAAACCGGCGATTTCTTCGGGGCTTGCATGGATGAGGCTGCTATCGAACGAGCCGGCGCCGCGCCGCTGAAGCCCACGTTGGACGCCATCGCCGCCCTGACGCGCACGGCCGATCTCGCGCCGCTCATGGGACGCATGCACCTGGCGTCGTCCCGCGGTTCCGCCTTGTTCGAATTCGGCTCTTCGCAGGACTTCGCCGATTCCAGCCAGATCATCGCCTTCGCCTCGGCGGGCGGGCTGGGGCTGCCGGACCGCGACTACTACGTGAAGACCGACGCGAAGTCGCAGGAGATCCGCGCGCGGTATCTCGATCACGTAGCCTCCATGCTCGAACTGCTGGGCGATTCGGCCGCGGCCGCCAAGGCGGAAGCGCGCACCGTGATGGATATCGAAACGGGTCTGGCCAAAGCCTCGCTCACCCGCGTAGACAGGCGCGACCCTTACAAGTTGTTTCACAAGCTGACGCGCGCCGAGGTGTTGGAGCTGACGCCCAGCTTCGGGTGGGCGGCTTATTGGAGCGCCATAGGACTGCCCGCGCCGGCGGTGGTCAACGTCACCGAACCGGATTTCTACAAGGAGGTGGAGCGCCAGCTTGCCTCCCGCCCCATCGCCGACTGGAAAACTTACTTGCGCTGGCATTTGGCGCACGCCAAGGCGCCGTATCTCTCGTCGCAGTTCGTGCGGATGAATTTCGACTTCTACAGCAAGTACCTGCGCGGCGTGACGGAGATGCAGCCGCGCTGGAAGCGCTGCGTGCGCTATGTGGACGGGAGCCTGGGCGAGGCGCTAGGCCAGGTCTTCGTGGAAAAGACGTTCACCGGCGACACCAAGGCGCGCGCCCTGGCCATGGTCAACCAGATCGAGCGGGCCATGGAAACCGATCTCAACCAGATCTCGTGGATGGGCGCCGATACCAAGAAGCAGGCGCTGGTGAAGCTCCACGGCCTGGTGAACAAGATCGGATACCCCGACAAGTGGCGCGACTACAGCGCGCTCCGCATCGCGCGCGGCGATTTCCTGGGCAACGTGGACCGCGCCATCGAGTTTGAGTCCAGGCGCCAGTTGAACAAGATCGGCAAGCCGGTGGACCGCACCGAATGGCAAATGACGCCGCCCACGGTGAACGCCTACTACGACCCGCAGATGAACGACATCAACTTCCCCGCCGGAGTCTTGCAGCCGCCGCTCTACGATCCGAAGATGGACGATGCTCCGAACTACGGCAACACCGGCGCCACCATCGGCCACGAGCTGACCCACGGGTTCGACGATGAAGGCCGACAGTTCGACGCCAAGGGCAACCTGCGCGACTGGTGGACCAAGAAGGATTCCGACGAGTTCACCACGCGCGCCGCGTGCGTGGTCGATCAGTACGCGCAATACACCGTCGTGGACGATATCAGGATCAACAGCAAGCTGACGCTGGGCGAGGATGTGGCGGACCTGGGCGGCACGTTGCTGGCTTACATGGCGTGGAAGGAGGCCACGAAGGGGCAGGACCTGAAGCCGGTGGACGGGTTCACGCCCGATCAGCGGTTCTTTATCGGCATGGCGCAATGGGCGTGTGGAGACGAACGCCCGGAAAACAAGCGCCTCAACGCCGTGACCAACCCGCACTCGCCCGACGAATACCGCATCAACGGCGTGGTAAGCGACATGCCGGAATTCGCCAGGGCTTTTTCGTGCAAAGCCGGGCAGCCCATGGTACGGGCCGACGCCTGCCGGGTGTGGTGAGCGGCTGAGTGGCGCCGCTTCAAGTCCGCGGGCGAAGCGCGTCCCCAGGAGTGGGGACGCGGCAGACTGAGAGTCCGCGCCACGCAAATCCCTTACTCGCCGGTTACCCGGAAGGTTTCCACCAAGCCGATGCGCCGGTCACGTCGAGAGCAGCCGAAGCTTCCGAGAACGGCTCATCGTACCCGCGGGAGCGGGGGGCAACCGTTTTGCCGTGATCGGCGCCGCGCCGGTTCTCTGCGCCGGACGTGCCCCGCTACAACTCTTCGTAGCACTTCCGCGACGCGTTGCACTCGAGGTCGTCGGCCACTTTGCCGTCCGGACCCAGACAGGTGTAGGTGTGCTGGCACCAGAAGGCGCGGTCGTTGCACGGTTGGATAGTCGGGTCCGGCGGGCTATCGGTGAACATGCCCTTCCAGCGGAGCTTCTCGCAGCGGTTCGCGCCGGGTTTGTTCATGTCGATCATCATGCCCTCGCTTTCACGGCGTCGAGCAGCGCGCGCTTGACCGCCACCTTGGCCAGTTGCGTCTTGTAGGCGTTCTGGCTGAGCGGCTGGGCGCCCTCTACCGCAGCCTTGCCGGCCGCTTCGGCGGTGGCGGCCGTGATGGTCTTGCCCGCCAGCAGTTTGCCCGCTGCGGCGGCTTCCCAGGGAATGGGGGCGACGTGCCCCAGCACCACTTTCGCCGATGTCACGGTAGCGCCGTTCATCCGCAGCGCCACGGCGGCGACAGCCAGAGGCCAATCGAGCGCCTCCTTTTGGCGCACCTCGTAAGTGGCGGACTTCGTGGCCGCGCCGGGGACAAGGATCTCGGTAAGGATCTCGTTCGGGCGCAGCGCGATCTCGCGCGTCCTTTCATCCTTCGGGATGACGAAGAATTTGGCCGCCGGCACGTCCCGGCTGCCTTTCGCGGAGACCAGTTTCACCGACGCGCCCAGCGCGATCAACGCCGGCCCCAGGCTCGACGCGCTCACAAAATAGGCCGGGCCGCCTCCGAAGATGGCGTGGTATTTGTTCTCGCCATCGGGAACCAGCGGCTGGCCGTCCTTGGTCGCCAGCAGGCCGAAGCCCTGCCGGTAGTACCAGCAGCGCGGGCGCTGGCAGAGGTCGCCGCCGGCCGTCCCCATGTGGCGAATCTGCGGACTGGGAATCCCCGCCGCCGCGTCCGCCAGGGATTTGTACTCGTTGCGAATTTCGGCGTTGGTGGCAATCTCATCCATGGTGACAAGAGCGCCTATGCGCAGCCCCGCCCCGGTCTTCTGAATGCCTGCAAGTTCCTTGATGCCCTTGATGTTGACCACCCGCTTGGGCGTGTGCAGGTATTCCTTCATGAGGCTCAGGAGGTCCGTGCCGCCCGCCAGAACGTCGGTCGGTCCCCACTCGGAAGCGAGCAACCCGAGGGCGTCCGGCAGGGTTGCGGGATTGGCGTATTCGAAGGCCTGCATTATGCGTTCCTCCCTTCCAGCGCGGCCAGCACGCGATCGGCGGTCACCGGCACGTTCGGCACGCGCACGCCGATGGCGTTGGCCACGGCGTTGCTAACCGCCGCGCAAATGGCGATGGCCGGCGGTTCGCCCAGGCCGATGATGCCGCGCTTGTCGTTCTCCGGCCGGATATCCAGGTGTACGACAATGTCGCCCACATCGTTGATGCCGGCCAGTTTGTAGAACTCCATGTCGGGGTTCAGCATGCGGCCGGTCCGGGCGTCCATGATGCGCTCTTCGAGCAGCGCCGTGCTCAGGCCCATGATGACGGCGCCGTGGACCTGGCTCTGCGCCAGCCACGGGTTGACTACCAGCCCGCAATCCTGAACGGCCACGTAGCGGTTGACGCGCACGATGCCGGTTTCCGTATCCACCGAAACATCGGCGATCTGCACGCCCGCCGCTCCCTGGGTGTTGAGTCCGCCGGGGCTGCGCTGGACGTTCTCGCCCATTTCCGAGATCTGTCCGGCGGCCGCGATCTTCTTGCAGGCGGCCGCCCACGCGAGGCTCTTGGCCGGCGTGTCTTTCACCTGAATCTTGCCGTTCACGGCCTCGAGATCTTCCGGCTGCGCGCCGAGCGATGGCGCCACCGTCTCGAACAGTTTGACAAGGGCGTTCATGGCTGCCTTGCGCGTGGAGGAGCACACCCCTCCCACGGTAGACGAGCCGCCCGACGCGCCTGAAACAGGAAGCGAGTTGTCCCCGATGTTCAGCTTGATGGCCCCCATCGGAAGGCCCAGCGTCTCGGCCGCCACCTGCGTAATCACGGTGCGGGTTCCGGTACCCAGGTCCTGCGTCCCGATGTCCACCACCACCGAGCCATCCACGTGGATCGTGGCGCGGCACTGGCTGGCCTGGCCGGCGCCGGCCCACGCCGAGAATCCCAACCCCAGGCCGCGCTTCACCACTCCGGATGCGCCCTTGCCGCGCGGATGCCAATGCTTGCTCCACTCGGCCAGATCGGCGGCCTTGCGCAACTGGTAGCGATAGGTTTCCACGCGGGCGTCGGGGGCGTATGCGAAATTCTTGTCGAATACCGCGGCGGGGTCCATTCCGATCTTGGCCGCGAAATCCTCCAATGCGCAACAGGTCAGAAACGCGGCTTGCTGGTTGTTGGGCGCGCGCCACGCCTGATTGGGCCCGGCGTTTACGGAAACCCCGGTAAAAGTCTGGCGGGCGTTTGGAATCCGGTCGATCACGTAGGGCAGCGGCGGGCTGCCGCCGCCGGCGAAACCGCCGGTTCCCCATCCGTTCGATTCCCACGCCGTGACCGTGCCGTCTTTCTTGCCGCCCAGTTTGACCGTAGCGAACGCGGACGGGCGGTTGCCGGCGATCAACTGGTCCATCTTGCGGTCCAGGAACAGTCTTACCGGAGCGCCGCCGGCCTTCTGCGAAAGAAAGGCGCAAACCTCGGCCCACTTTCCCGGCGAGAACTTACTGCCGAAGCCGCCGCCGATGTAATCCATGTGAGCCTGAATGTTCGCGATCGGAACCTTGATATTCGGAGCCAGGCCGGCAGCCGTGCCCGAAATGTACTGCGTGGAAGGAAAGACGTGCACCTGGTCGCCCTGCCACTGGACTACCGAGCCGTGCGTCTCCAGGCAGCAGTGCGTGATCACCGGAATGCCGTACTGCCCTTCGGACACGGCTTCGGCGTCCTGGAAGGCTTTGTCGGGATCGCCCGTCACCCTCTCACCGGCGGCTTTGCCGCGCGCGCCCGCCTGCTTGAGGTCCGCTTCCTGGACGAAGTGGGGGAGAACCTCGTAATCCACTTTGATCTTGCGCAGAGCGTCGTTGGCGGCTTCCTCGGTGGCGGCGGCCGCGGCGGCGACCTCCATGCCCTGCCACTGGATCTCGGTTCCCTCCGGGTTGATGATGTGAACCGCCTTGACGCCCGGCATCTTCTCCGCCTCGCTCGTATCGATCTTCGTGATGCGGGCGTGCGCGTGCGGGCTGCCCATATAGGCGGCGAAGAGCAGGCCCTGCGGTTTGAGGTCCGACGCGTACTTGGCGCGGCCCGTCGATTTTTGCGGGCCGTCGAGGCGCTTGATGGGCTTGCCGATGAGCTTACGCTTCTCCATCGGCGGCCAGCTATAGTCCGGCGCGCTAGCCATTTTTCGCTCCCTTCATATTGGCGGCGGCCTCGATCACCGCCTTGCGGACGCCCATATACGTCCCGCAACGGCAGAGATTACCGCCCAGACCGTGTTTCACGTCGTCCATGGTCGGGTTGGGGTGCTCGTCGAGGAAGCCCTTGGCGGCCATGACGAATCCCGAAGTGCAGTATCCGCACTGCTGGCCGTCGTTGGCGACGAAGGCGGCGGAGATCGGATGCAGGCTGTTCCCGGCGGCCAGGCCTTCGATGGTTTCGATGTTCTTGCCCTGTGCGTCGATTGCCAGCACGGCGCAACTGTAGACCGTCTTGCCCGCCATGATGACAGTGCAGGCGCCGCACACGCCGCGGTCGCACACGTTCTTTGCCCCGGTCATGCCAATGTAGTTGCGCAGGGCGTCGAGCAGCGTCACGCGCGGCTCGACCTTCAGGTTGACCGGCTTGCCGTTGATGGTCAGCGTGATCGCGGCCGGTCCCGGCCCAATCAGGTTGGCTGGCGCCGGCGCCGCCACGGCCTCTTTTTCGAGCAAACCAGTTCCCAGGGCGCCGCCGCCAATGCCGAGGCCGCTCACGAAGCCGCGGCGCGAGACGCCGCCGCTGGGCCTGACGGGCAGCTTGGGATCTTTTCTTGAATTCACCAGACACCCCCCTTTCGATGTGGAAACTGGAGTCAACTATATCAAAAAAATGGCGGCAACGGGTGTCTGTTTCCGCACAAACGCGGCTCATCCCCTTGCGTCCGCCGGGACGCTGTGCTAACACACTCTTGGAGGTAACCCATGTCCCTGAAGGCCCGACGCTGTGTTGCGCTCTCCGCGGTATTTGCGGGGTTTTTGGCCCTCTGCTCCTGTTCCGGGCCGCTCCCGCCTCAACCCGGCACGCCCGGGTTCTACTTCCTGGCCGCAAAGGAGACCTTCGCCGCCGGCGATTACGTGAAAACCACCGAGCATCTGGATAACCTGCTCCTGAAGGACACCGGCGAATACGCCGCGCGCGCCATGCCATGGTCGCTCGTCCTCACCTCCGGCATGGCCGCCGGATATATGGAAACGGCCGACGCTTATGAGAAAGGCGCCAAGGTCAACAAGGCCCAACTGCTCCCCTTCCGCCGCCAGATGGACTTGAACCGCAGCGCGGCCGCCCGCCTGACTCTGCAGTTCGCCGACCGCTTCGAAGCGTTCAACAAGCTGACGCTCGATTCCGTCCCGCTCGCTTTCGGACTTCCGAAAGGCAGCGCCGCGGAGGTTCCGCAACTCCTCAAGATCACGACTGGAATCGTGCCGTCGGCCATCGACACAGAGAACGGCCAACAGCGGGCGATCGAGCGAAACGTGATTCTGGCGGCCTGCAAGGCGGTCGGCGCTCCGGACGACGCCTCCAAAGCCGGGCAACTCCTCACAGCCCCGGACGCGAAGGTCCCGCGCGCCACGTTCGAGTTGGCCATGGCCAACACGCTCTTCACCATGGCGCGCATGTACTCCCAGGACAAACTTGGCGATTCCGAGAAGATGGCGGTCCTCTGCCAGCGCGCCCAGAACGCCCTCAAGACCGTGCCGGAGTCCGACGACACCAAGGAGTTGACGCGGAAGATCCAGCAGGCGCTGAAGCAGTTGCCCAAGAAGTCGTAGTCCCGCGTATTACCGCGTATGACGAATGGGACGTGCCGCGAGGCGGGCGCCTGCCCACCCGACGCGATCCCCCGGGCCCAAGGGAAGCCGTGATAACAATATTCAGAATTATCCTAATAATATTAGGATTGTTCTTAATAAGGCTAGGCTTTTTGGTGCATAGGTTCCCCGCATTCCGCCGCAAAGCCAGCGCGGAAGCCGGAGGGGAGAGTCACTCGCGCCGATGCCACTCGAGCAACTCGCCAGGCTCAATCAGGTCCAGGACGTCGATCTCCAGGTGGTACAGAATCTGATCGGCCATTTCTGTCGATAGAAGCCGTATACCCTTCAAAACATTATGGATATGCGGTTGCGATACCTGCGTGATACGCGCCATGCCGCGTTCCGTGAGGTCGCCGCTGCGCACCCGTTCCCGGAGGTTTTCCGCGAGCCGATCCTGCAGATCCCTGAAATTCATGGCGCCTCCTATCCCGGCTATTCCTCCCAGAAATAGGAGGGTACCGAAATTCCTAGTACTTAATAAGAATTATCCTATATTTCAATTGGGACTTTGGTACTTCATGGTTCCCACAACCTGTTGCATGGATTCATCTTATCCACAAATCCGCCCTTCCGCGGAGAAAGACCCGAAAAATAATTATGAGATTGAATTCTTGACGATTTCGTGCGGTATCGTACATTTGAAACAGTTAGGTAGGGCGCCGGCCGGGTTGCCAAGGGTCGCCGCCACGGAGGACATTCTTAAATGCAGTGGGATCGATCGAACACATTCGGGCTTGCAAGAGTATCGTGCGTATATTGCAAAGGCGAGGACCGGCGGAGCGTCTGGAAGACCAAGGAGGCGCCCTGCAACTGCGTGTTTCGAGCGGCGTTTCGCGCCTGTTTGAACCGCTTTCGGTTGTGCGCCGCCACGGAGTCTTACGCGGGCGCAGTATCTCTCGACTTTCACCAGGGGTGCGACGGCCGGCGGTCGTACTCGCGCAAGAAGGAGGAGTACATGGCCGACTTCTGCCTGGTGGCCAAGCGGACGCTGGATCGGGACGAGCACAGAGTATTCCGGTTTCATTTCCTCCTGGGCGCGGACTGGAAGCTATGCTGCCGCCAACTGGCGATGGACAAGGGTACGTTTTTTCACTTCGTGTACCGCATCGAGCGGAAACTCGGACGAACGTTCGCGGAACTCCAACCTTACCCCCTTTACCCGGTGGAAGACTATTTCGCCGGTTGTATCCACCGCGTGGAGCGCTCGGTCCCGGCGGCCCCGCCGCTCGCCGAGCGATGGCATACCGGGTTGTTGCTCTCGGCATAGGCCTTTTTTACGGGAGCGGCCGGCGCGCCGCTCCCGTTTCTTCTTACAATGGTTGGTCCGGCGCCGGCATGGATACCCTCACTCATACAGCCGTTGGGTTGTTCCTATGCAGGGCCGGCATGAACCGGTGGACGCCCAGGGCGGCGCCCATTCTGATCCTGGCCGCCAACGTTCCCGACATCGATATTGTGGCCGCCGCCGGAGGCTCGCTCAACTACCTGCACTATCACCGGCACCTCACCCACTCCCTGGCCGCCATGCCGTTGATGGCCCTCCTCCCCGTGCTGCTGGTGAGGGCCGCCGGACGCAAACCCATCCGCTGGGCGGGGGCGTACTGCGCCGCGCTGTTGGCGGTGGCCTCTCATCTGCTTTTGGACCTCACGACCAGCTACGGCATCCGCCTGTTTCTGCCGTTTTCCACGGATTGGCTGCGGCTCGATCTCAACAACGTCGTCGACCTGTGGATATGGGCCGTCTTTTTCCTGGCGGTGGCGGGACCGTTCCTCGCGCGCCTGGTCGGCTCGGAGATCGCCTCGGGAGGTCTGCGCGAACGACGCCACGGACGGGGGTTCGCCGTGTTTGCGCTCTCGTTCCTGCTGCTCTACGATTGCGGCCGCGCCGTTCTGCGCGCGCGCGCGGACGCAACGCTCGAAGCGCGCATCTATCGGGGATCCGTCCCCCTGCGCGTGGCCGCGCTCCCCGGCGCCGCCAATCCGCTGCGCTGGCGGGGCCTTGTCGAAACCGCGGATTTCTACGCCGTGGCGGACGTGAACCTGGCCGGCGAATTCGACCCGTCCAGCGCGGCCGTGTTCCCCAAGCCTGAACCCGATCCCGCGCTCGAAGCCGCGCGCAGTTCGGCCACGATACGGGAATTCCTGCGTTTCTCGCAGTTTCCGCTGTGGCGAGTCACGCCGGCCGCGGAGCCGGAGAACAGCCGGCTGGTGGAGGTCTTTGACATGCGCTTCGGCTCTCCCCAGGCGCCCGGGTTGATGGCCAGCGCCCTGATCGATTCCGCGAACCGGGTCGTGCGGACGTCATTCCAATTCGGCAGGATCGGACCGAGGTGACGGCGCCGCGCCGTCCGCCCGGATAGGTTGTTTCCCACTTGGAAGTAAGGTTTTTCTTCGATTTGCACGGCGCTCCGTAGCTGCCAGAATCAAGATGTGATGTCAGATTCCAGCACGGTTCTCGACCGGCATCAGCTCCGCGACGTCACGCTGGACGACGACGACCTCATGCGCGAGATTCTCTCGGCGCTGATCGACGATACCTCGCGCCAGATCGGTTTGCTCGAAGCCGCCATTCGCCGGCGGGACGCGCACGCCACCAGGCGGCTGGCCCATTACTCGAAAGGCGCCTGCGCGAATGTGGGCGCGAAGGCGGCCGCGGCTACGCTCGAGAATATCGAGCGCACGGCTGCGCGGAACGATTTCAAGGAATGCGGCGCGTCGCTGAGCAGGCTGGCGTTCCAGATCGATCAGCTACGCTCGGAAGCGTTCCCGGCATAGCGATCCCGTTCCCTTTCAGTCGGGCTCCGCGCCGCGATCCGTCAGCAGATCCAACTGCTTGGATGCGACTTCCGCCAGCGCTTCGCGGTCCGGACGGAGCTGGTCGGCCCGCAGAAGCTCGCCCGGCGTACACAGGCGCTTGCGCAACGCCTCGCGCCCCACCGCATCGAGCGGGCCGGCGTAGGTGCTTCCCGCCTCCGCGACGACCGCCAGGATGGAATCGGTTCCCACGTTCGGGCTGTCCAGGAAGTCGGGACTGTGGCTGGTAACCAGGATCTGCCTCGCCGCGCTGGCTTCGATCAGCGCGTCGAGCAGCACCGCCACCGCGGCCGGATGAAGCCCGGCCTCGGGCTCCTCCAGCCCGGCCAGCGGCGCGCCGCCCGACTGAAACACGGCCACCAGAACGCCCAGCGCGCGCAGGGTTCCGTCCGACATGTTGGCCGCGAAGAACCGCCAGGGTTCGGCGCCGGCCGCATCCTGCCGGAATTGCAGCGTCTCGCGCGGCCCGATGGTGGCCGCATCCACGCCGCGGATGCCCGGCACGACCCTCGAAAGATACTCCTCGATCCTCGTCTTGATCTCGGGCCGCCGCTTGCCGATCCGGTCCAAAACGGCCGAGATGTTGCTGCCGTCCCTGGCCAGCAGTTCGCCGGCGTCCGGCAGTTGCAGGTCCTTGATGCGTTCCGGGTTCAGGTTGTAGAAACCCATGCGCGAGAGCGCGTCGTACGCCGGGCGGAACTCGCGAAGGCCGGAGGCGTTGACCAAGTAGAGACGGTCGGACGCGGCGGCCGGCCCAGGGACGGTGCTCGTCACTTCGCCCGCCGCTACGGCGAACCGAATCTCCCGCGCCAGGGCTTCCGGCGGACGGAGGATGCACTCCTCGTTCTGGACCTCAAAGGCTCCATTCGGTTTCGCCCCGATGCGAAACGCGTAGCTCCCCGCCATCCCGTCGGGCAGAGCGAACTCCAGCCGCACGCCGAAGTGCGTGGGATGTCCGCCGGACCGCCGCCGCACTTCCCCGATGCCGCCGCGCTCCCGCAGAGCGTGGTCCAGGGACGTGCGCAGACCGTCGGCCACGAAGCGGATGGCATCCAGGAAATTGCTCTTCCCGGCGCCGTTCGGCCCCACCAGAAAGGTGAGCGGTTGGACATCGACGCCGCAAGCCGCGATGCTCTTGTAGTTCTTGATCACGACCCGCGTCAGGAAGCCGGGGTTGCTCATGGGCCTTTGCTCAGCAGTGTAACACCCTGTGCGCCCGCTTCGACTGCCGGATCCTGTACAGGCAAACCGACGTCAGAAAGGGAATTAGCCAGGCAGAAACCCGAAGATCGGAGCTTTGCGAAGAGAAGTCATACTCAATCGGAACTATAACTCGCAACCGCCCCGGCGGCTTGACATTCCTTGCGGGATTCGCGGCGCGCGGGATTACCCACGCGGCTCTTGCGCGGCCTTCACCGTCAACCTCACGCCGACTCTCTTCTGGAGCGCTTGGAGGATCGCGAAGAAGTTGACGGTACTAGGGTTGCCGCGCGGTCCGAGCATGCGTTGGAGGCTCTTGCTTGGTTTCCGGAGGTCGGCGGCCAACCGCTCGAAGCCGATGGTCGCGTTGACGACGTCGCGCAAAACGGCTTTCCCCGTAGTCTCGTCGCGGAACAAATCTGGAAGTACGCTGTGCTTACGGTCACTGACTCGTGGTGGGGCGGACCCCCTGGTCCGCGGCCGGCCCCCCGGCCGGCCTTCGGCCGGAGGCCGACGAGGGCGTCGGCCGCAGACCAGGGGGTCCGCCCCACCCAATCGCCGGAGTCCGCATTACTTCTGTGTCGTCCCCCGCGTTCAGTTCCCTTTGGCCCCCGCCGCTCGATACACCCACTTGCAGGAGTCCCGCACGGTCTTGAAGCTGACGGTTCCCTCGGCTTCGATTGTGTTTTCGCCCTCGGACAAGGTCACGTCCTTCAGTACAAACAC
>CAIRXZ010000130.1 GCA_903882645.1 uncultured Acidobacteriia bacterium
AACGAAAAACAAGCCCCCTAGCGAATGCGAATTTGCCTCAGTTTGAGCAGAGCGCACTCCAGATGCGCAGGCAAGGGCTGTCAGCACCAATCAGAATGCTGGTTGCGGAATCGCTGGGTCTTTTATTCAGGATTTGGACCTCTCGGAAATAGGGGGAATCCCTGAGCGCAGATGCGCCAGCCGATGTCGGAAACAGGAAACGGCCGCTCTTCCCGTTGCATTTTGCCGTTTCCGCGGGTGAACAAAAAAACCGCGCCTCCCGGACGTCCGGAAGGCGCGGTTTAGGAAAGATCCCGAATGGACTTGAGGCCTAGTAATCCATATCTCCGCCGCCGTGGGGCGGGCCGGCCGGCGCCTTCTTTTCGGGAATGTCCGCCACCATGGCCTCCGTGGTCAGCATCAGGGAAGCGATCGAAGAGGCATTCTGGAGGGCCGTGCGGGTGACCTTCGTGGGGTCGATCACGCCCGCCAGCACCAGGTCTTCGTAAGTATCCGTGGCCGCGTTGAACCCGAAGTTGGGATTTTCGCTCTCGCGGATCTTGCCGACCACGATGGCGCCTTCGGTGCCGGAATTGACTACGATCTGGCGTAGGGGCTCTTCGCAGGCGCGGCGCACGATGTCCACGCCGATCTGCTCGTCGCCCGGGATCTTCAGGCTCTTCAGCGCCATGGCCGCGCGCAACAGGGCCACGCCGCCGCCCGGAACGATGCCTTCCTCAACCGCCGCGCGAGTGGCGTGCATGGCGTCTTCCACGCGGGCCTTCTTTTCCTTCATTTCGGTTTCGGTGGCCGCGCCGACCTTGATCACCGCCACGCCGCCGGCCAGCTTCGCCAGCCGCTCCTGCAGTTTCTCGCGGTCGTAATCGGAGGTGGTTTCCTCAATCTGGGCGCGGAGCTGTTTGATGCGGCCCTCGATGGCCTTCTGGGAGCCGCCGCCGTCGATGATCGTGGTGTTGTCTTTGTCGATCGTGACGCGCTTGGCCTTGCCCATGTCTTCCAGCCGCACGCCTTCCAGCTTGATGCCGGTCTCTTCCATAATGGCCTTGCCGCCGGTGAGGATGCCGATATCCTCGAGCATGGCCTTGCGGCGGTCGCCGAAGCCCGGGGCCTTCACGGCGCAGGCGTTCAGAGTGCCGCGCAGCTTGTTCACCACCAGGGTGGCCAGCGCTTCGCCTTCCACTTCCTCGGCGACGATCAGCAGCGGCTTGCCGGAACGCGCGATCTGCTCGAGCACGGGCAGCAGATCCTTCATGTTCGAGATTTTCTTCTCGTGGATCAGGATGTAGGGTTCCTCGAGGACCGCTTCCATGCGCTCCGCGTCGGTCACGAAATAGGGCGAGAGGTAGCCGCGGTCGAACTGCATGCCGTCCACGGTGACCAGTTCGGTGATCATGGTCTTGGATTCCTCGACCGTGATGACGCCGTCCTTGCCGACCTTGTCGAACGCCTCGGCGATCATGCCGCCGATTTCGCTTGACCAGTTGGCTGAGACGGTGGCTACGTTGCGGAGGTCGTCTACGCCCTTGACCTTCTTGGCCTGGG
>CAIRXZ010000131.1 GCA_903882645.1 uncultured Acidobacteriia bacterium
GCCGACTCAAGCGCCGGAATGGCGGGGGCGGCTCCGGCCGCCCCGGATCTCAAATCAGACCCGCCGATCCATAACTTATTGCGGCCGAAAAATGGTCTTGACAAAGGGGTCCACTTTATACATCAAGAAGGACGACCAATACGCCTCGATATTCGGGAAGGACAAGTACGATTTGAACGTCTACCTGAGGTGCATCCAAATCGTCAGAGGGGTTGAGGAATTTCTTGATACTCTGGGCCTGGATACAGTCCATCGTCGAAACTTGCCGTACTACCTCTGCATGTACGCGACCTGCGCGCTAGCAGGTGGTGTCTACGCACCACCCAAGGAGATATTGAAAATCGATGCTCCCTCCGTGCTCACTACCGACCTTCTGAAGGATTGCTATGGCCGCGTGTTCAAACACTACGAGAGGCAGGCGGAACGGCACAAGGTCAATGGTGATCGTGATTATGACGCGCTTGCGAAGGGTCAGGGACAGTACTTGTTGAAGGCGGTGCATTCGGACTTGAAACGGCGCTTTAACAAGCTGAAAAAGAAGCCCTGAGAGACGTCGGGGATACCCGGGAGGCGGGACAGCCTCACCCACCTGCGGTGCGAGAGTGGCAACTGGCCGCAAGGTCGCCAAACCGTACATGTACTACTGGCGGTCCAGATACGGCGTTCTGGGAAGCGTCCGAGCCGCTCTGGTCGGGTAGTCGGCCACTCGGAGAATGGTCACCTTTTTGGGCGTCGTTCGGCCATCAGTCCCGCGACGCCCCCATCCTTGAAGTATCTGGGAATCCCCGATCTCTCCACTTCCAAGTGGCGGGCCGACTTTTCACCGGCCGCGCCCAAACACCCTTGTCGGCGCTAGAGTCGGAGTGTGAGAGAGCTTCTGCCGCTGACTCCGGAGCAGGTCGCGCGCGCCACGGAGCGGTTGCTTCATCCAGCGCCGGGAAGCCGGATCGAAGCCGCGCGGAAGTACGGGATCGATTTGACCCTGCTCGTGGAGCAGTTGCGGCTCACGCCAGCCGAGAGGGCGCGAAAGCTGGAACGAGCCTCTAAAGCGCTTGAAATGGTACACGGAATCGCCCGAAGGCGCGCCTGATGGAATTCGAAAAGGCGGTTCAGACTCTGGCTGATGCCGGCGTGGACTTCGTCGTGATCGGCGGAGTGGCTGCCGTGTTCCACGGCGGCGGGCGCGCCGACTACGTGCTCGAAATCTGCTACTCCAGGTCTCCTTCCAATCTGCGCCGGCTGGCTGGCGCGCTGGCTCCTTTTCATCCCAGGCCGCGGGAATTCCCCGCTAGCTTACCATTCCTCTGGGACGAACGGACTCTTCAAAACGGGACGGTCTTCACTTTGGGAACGGATCTCGGCGCCATCGATCTCCTGGCCGAGGTTGCGGGCCTGGGGGGCTACGACCAAGTGAAGGCGCACTCCACCGTGGTCGAGGCCTTCGGTCGTCAGGTCGCCACGCTGGATCTCCCAGGCCTTATCCAGTCGAAGCGCGCCGCCGGCAGAGAGCGGGATCTCTCGGCTTTGCCCGAACTCGAAAGCCTGCTTGAAGCCGAAGAACCGGAGTGAGCCGTTCCGCCGCGCCGGCGCGGGTACGATCCGAGTCGGCGCTGGGCATCGAGCTGAGCCTCGCCGGCCACACCCACGGCGGCCAAGTCGCGCTCGAGTTCATCAGCCCCGCGATCGCGCCCAGCCGCCTGGTGACTCCCTACGTCGCGGGCCTGTTCCAAAAGCCCGGCGGCCAGCTCTACGTGAACCGCGGCATCGGCGCCGCAGGCGCGCCGATCCGTCTTGGCGCGCCGCCGGAGATTACGCTGTTCGAGTTGAAGCGGGGATGAATGCCGTGCATAAGCAAAGGGACATTCACCGGCCGTTGGGCACGCTTCAGCGCGCCGCCGCGGGCTTCAGCCTGCGGAGAGCCGGCACGGCGAGTTGAAACTCGCCGCAGCACGCTGAAGCGTGCGCCACATGGACCGTCATGTCCCGTCGATCCTGTTCGGCTGTGTGGATGGGCTAGACTTGATTTAAATGGATAGACTCCTCGACCCACAGGCGCCAGGACCGGACATTGCGGCCGAGCTGCCCCTGTCTCGCTGCAGGGGCATCGCCAGAGAGGTATTTCAAAGCCTTGGCGGGGGCGAAGCGGTCATTCCACTTGGCCAGCGCGGCGGAGGCGGGCGTGGACCTGTTCCTCACGAATGACCGGCAGTTGCCAGGATTGGTGATTCCGGGAATCCAATTCATCGCTGGAATGGGTGTGAACCTGTTCTGAGAGGGTTATGGAGTCCGGGCGCGGCTGAACGCTGGCGACCTGTCCCGCTTGCGCCAGGGTGAATAGCGCTATATTCGGCGCGCGGGAAGAATGCCGGACCTTTCGACTTACTCGTCAGAGTTACTGTCGAATCTACGTACCCATCCGCGGCTTGACGGACCGCGGGGGCGGCATCGACATCGGCGGCGGGCATGCGGTTCAGAGCGGTAAGATCAGCCCACGAGGTCCGCTGGATGTCGAATGCCCGGTCGTTGCCTGGGCGGCCGTTCTCACCTTTTTCCCGCGGCGGGGACTTTCTGGTACACGCGCACGTAATCCACGGTCATGAACTGCGGAAGCCTGGTATCGTCGGGAGCGGGTTCATCCGGGCCGCCGCATGCAATATTCATGATCAGGTACATCGGGCCATCGAACGACCATCCCGTGGATGGGTCTTTGGCGTAAGTCAGGATCTTGTCTTTATCCAGGAAGAAGTCCATGTGGTCCGGGTACCATTCCACGGCGTACAGGTGGAACTTGCCATACATGTCATCGACCGGGACGGTTCTCGATGGGTTCGGACCCTTAGTCCCATGGATGTGGACGGCGGTTCGGTTCGGATGGCTTCCCCAGGTCTCCATCAGGTCGATTTCCCCTTGGGACGATTCGCCGCTGTACTGCCCGCGCGCCGGTTGAGCCTCCCTGCCGCCAGGCTGCCTCGGTTGCGGCGGCCCGGGAATGGCGGGCGTCCTGATAGGGCTCAGAAACCAGATGGCCGGCCACGTGCCCTTGCCCCGCGGCATCTTGGCCATGATTTCAAAACGGCCATAGGTCCACGACGCCGTATTGCGGGTGTTCACGCTGGCCGAGGTGTAGCGGTGAAATTCATCGTTGATGGAGGTTGGCAGGAAACTTCGGGGCGTCTCCTTGCGCAGCTCGATCAAAAGGTTGTGGCCGTCCACGCGCGCGTTTTCGAGGCGGTTGACAGTGTAATACTGAAGCTCGTTGTGGCGGACGTAGCCCTCTTCGTATCCCCATTTGGCCGGCTTGGGGGGCCCGGTGTAGTTGAATTCGTCCGACCAGACGAGCTTCCAGCCGGGCAACTTGGGGGCTTGCGCATAAGCCGAGCTGGCGAGCGCGGAGAGTATAAACGCAGCCATTAGCAGTTTACGCATTGGGAGATCAGCCTTTCCTTTACCGCCAGCAAAACGATAACATAAATGAACGAAGACCGTAAATTGAGGACGGAACCGAGCCGAGTCAGACGACGATAACTTCCAGTCCTTCGGTGCGCCTCTTGCCGCCATCTCGCTGTCTACGCGGTCATGGGCGACGATCCGCGGCGCACGCCGGATCTTACCGATGAGCGATAAGCCGCGCAGGCTGAACTTACTCGGCGGCGGCACAAGTCGTTTTTGGGCCTGAAGTTCGCCCGATCCCTCACTACACTCCGGGCAGGCCGTACGGCGCGCGGTATGGCTTGCTCAAGAGCTGGTTTGCCTGCGCGTCCCCCACGAATGTCTCGGTCTTCGGGTCGAAGCGGACGTCGCGGCCGAGTTTGTACGAGATGTTGCCGAGATGGCATAGCATCGTGCTCAGGCGCCCGATCTCGACATCCGAGTTGGGACGCTTCCGGCTCTTGACGCATTCGAGGAAATTGGCTTCATGGGATCCCCCCGCGCTCGCCGTCCGATCCACCTTGCCGTCCTTCCAATGCACCTCCCACCGGTCGTCCGTTGCGATCACCGTCCCCTCGGCGCCGTAGTAGGCGGTGTAGAAATCGGCCGGGCCGCCCGCGAACTTGTTGCCCAACCGGGGAGCGGCGGAATGCGGCAGCAGGTAATCGGTCGCGAAGCTCCGCAGCTCGAAGTTCAGAAGCATGTCGCCATAGTCGTAGGTCACGATCTCGGTGTCGGGGACCTCCTTCGCGTCGTCCAGCCAGTAGATGCCTCCAGTGGCGGAGATCCGCTTGGGCAGGCACTGGGAACCCTCGAAGCCGCGCATGAGCTGAATGGCCCAGATCCCGACATCGAGCACGTGGATGCCCTGGTTCCCGATCTCGCTGTTGCCATAGTCCCAGAAGAACCGCCAGAGGTAATGGAACCGGTTCTCATTGAACGGGCGCTTCGGCGCGGCGCCGAGCCACCGGTCGTAATCCACGCCGGGAGGCGGGGCGGCATCCGGCGGGCGGCCGATGCCGATGCGGATCTGATTGATCCATGCTTTGATCAATGCCACTTTGCCAAGCTTGCCCGAGGCGACGAACTCGACGGCGCTCTTGAAGTGCTGGATGCTGCGGCGCTGCGTGCCCGTTTGCATCACGCGATCGTACTTCCGCGCGGCGTCGCGCATCAGTTGCCCTTCGTGGATGGTCTGGCTCAGGGGCTTCTCGCAATAGACGTCTTTGCCCGCCTGACACGCCATCAACGCGATGCGGGCGTGCCAGTGATCCGGCACGGCGATCACCACGGCGTCTATTTCCTTGTCCTCCAGCACGCGTTCGAACCGGGTCTCAACCCCCGGCTTCCTGCCTTGCGCGGCCGCCAGGTCCGCCCCCGTTTTATCGAGGATGGCGGGATCCAGATCGCAGAATGTCTTGAACTCCGCGCCCGCCCCGATCGCCCGCAGCGCCACCCCGCGCCCTTGATTGCGTCCACCGATCAGCGCGAGCGTGACCTTCTCATTGGCCCCCACAGCCGCGGGGTTCCAGTTGACAAAGCCCCCGGCGGCCGCCGCCGACCCCGCGGCCGTCAGAAACGCCCTTCTGTTTTGCATAACGCGCATTAACTCCTTCCCTGCCGCAATCGCTACACTCCGGCGTCCTTCATATACGAACGCAACCGCCGAAGATCGCGCTTCATCGCTTCGACAACCTGCTCGCGGCCGATCGCGATCTGCGTCCGTCCGGCCTCGGCCCCCCCGAGAGGATACTCGAAATGCAATTGGAGCGGACCGGAGAAGCCCAGCGCGGAAATCTCGCGGAAGAAGCGCGGGAAATGAACCATGCCTTCGCCCAGCGGCGTCCAGCGCGGCTGCCAGTCCCCGCGCTCGCTCTTCTCCCAGAAAAAATCCTTAATCGCCACGCCCTTCAGATAACGGCCAGTAATGCGGAGGCTGTCGATCCAGCCGCCCATGCCACCTTCCACGGTGGCGTGTCCGACATCATAGTTCACGCCCACGGCATTCGGGTCGAATCCTTCGAGCAGCTCGTGCAGGTCCCAGATCGATGCGCCCACAAGATCGATCCCGGAATGCGTGTGGTACATGGCGCAGGCATGGAAACGCGCATTCCACTCCGCCAGCCGGGCCACGCGCGGGCGCATATGGGCGAGTTGTCCGGCAATAGGCTCGTCGGCCGTATATCTGAGCCCGCCCCACCGGTAGTATGGTATGCTAAGCTCCGCCATGGCGCCGAGAATGTCCGCCGCGCGAGGGGTTTCCACATCCACGATGTCGGTGGTCAGCATGGGAACTTCGAGACCGCGCGCCCGGATGATCGCCACCAGAGGCGCAAGGTCCTGCCGCACCCTCTCCGGCTCGACGTGCCCTCCTTGACGCACCGCCAGATCGATGCCGTCGAACCCGATCTCCGCCGCGGCGTCAGCCAGGCGAACGCCTTCGAGAAAGCGCAGGTGCTTGGAAAAAATCGCCACCTTCAGCTTCGCCGGCGCCGCCTTCCCGTCCGCCCCGAGGACCGGCGCCGGCGCGCCTATCGGCAGCGAAGCGCCGGCCAACAGAAGCGCCCGCCGGGAGAGCCGAGCGAAATTCGCGCCCTCCCGATTCATCGGCCCGTCCTCCATGAGCATCACTCTGGAACCACGCCCAATCCCGGCCCGTTCATACCGGCCGTCCGCACCATCCCATCTCGCACGACGAAGATGCCAGGAAAGCGTTTCTCCCACCCGCTATTCGCCGCCGGAACATACTGGCGGGCGTTCGCTTCAATGGTTTTTACCGCTGGTATGTGCGCCGCCAGCGCCACGGAGTGCGCCAGCGACGCACCTGGACACGTCAGATCCTGCACGCATAGAAACACGCGCCGCTTTTGGCCGAGCGCAGCCATCAGCAGGGACTGGCTTTGCCCCTTGCAGGCCTTTAATGCGGCCCCCGAGTAGCCCATTGCCAGCGCCTTGAGAAATGCGTCTTTCCCGGTCAGGGATTCGTCGATGACCACGGGCACGAGCCTGGAAGCTCCATGCATGTCATTTTGCGGGTTTGCATCCAGGTCGCGCGCGGTAGGCTGTTCCACGTACTGGATGCGCGCAAACGCCCGCGGTGAACGCGACCTCAGAGTTTCCAGAAACTCCACCAGGTAGCCCACATTGGGACACCTCTCGTTGAAATCGAGGGAATAGACGTACCGGGAGACCGAGCGTTCGCTCTCCGTTCGGGCGGTTGCTTCGTGGACGCGGACGACGCGATTGAGGTCCCATTCGCGATCGTCGCCGTTCAGCTTGATCTTGATGTGCGTGATGCCGTTGAAACGGATCCATTCGGGCAAAGTTTCCGGAAGGCCGTCGCCAATCGGTTGCTTTACGTCCTCCGGCAGGATCGGATCGACTGCCCCCACCAGGTGGTACAGCGGGAGCGCCGGCTTCGGTTTTTGCGCCACGTAGCGGTCAAGGGTCTCGCCGCGAAACTCCGTCCCGAGAAACCGGCTCAGGTCGGGGGGCAGGTAGTCCGGGCCCAGGGTCTGGAAGCTGTTCCGCCGATGCAGCTTGCCATAAGCGTCATGAATGGCGGCGTCGAACGGGCTGGCCGTCACCAGCGCGCACAGCAGAGGGATCGGTTCGTCCAATCCGCGGGATATCTCCGCCGCGGCGGACACGTAGCGGGGTTCGAGCGCCCGGTTGATATCGAGGGGATGGCCCCACTCCTGTTCCGTCGCGGTGATTTTTGCGATCCGCGCCGCCAGATCTTTCATCGCGGCGAGCGTCTGATCGTACGTCAACCGCTTTGAAGGGAACGACCAGACGTTGCCCAGTGGCATGGAGCCGAAGCCGTGGGCCGTCTCGCCCCGCCGCCCGCGAACCGTGCATCGCACGTTCAGAACCGTGACCCGGTCCACAACCGCCCCGCCGAACTTGATTGGCGCGCGGTATCGAAAATCCTCGAAGAAAGGCTCTGCTTCCGTGGTCCGGACGTCGGACGAAGGACGACTCCAGACCGCCGGCGCTCCCAGCAATAACCCGCTGGCCGATGCGAGCACACGCCGGCGCGTCAGGCCGAGGGAGGAAGATGGCGCCATCGTGTTCATTTACGTTCCGTTTCGCCCAGCATTCCCACGTTGGCATCCCGGCCGCCTTCCAGTGTAAACCCAACCGCCTCCGCCGCGCCGCTCAAGACCGGCGCGGCTCCGACCGAAGTTGTGAGGCTTTATGGCGCCCGCGTTGGCCCGACCGACGCGGACCGTCGCCCCGCAGCCGTGCGACGCGGCGAAACGCGGAACCGGCGGCAGGGCCCGGAACGGGGCCTTGGGAGGCGGCCAAGCTCATTTTCTCCGGAACGCCCGTTCTTCCGCCGCGAATGCATCCGAACTCCGCGGCGCGCCATCGGTGAGCAAGGGTGTTTTCAAGCCGCCGCCACGGCGGCGTCCCGGGTCTATGATTGGAGATCATGCGTAACATGATGAGGCATAGTTCGCGAATCGACGCGATTCCGCTCGTCCTTCTGATCTTTTCGGCGGCGCTGCCGTGCGCGGGCCAGCCCAAGAAGTCCGTCTTCGTGGTTACCGATGGCGAGGGCGTGGCCGGAATCTGCCGCCAGGAGCAGACCGAACCCACGGACACCGAGTTGCGGCAGTTGCTGACCGGTGAGGTCAACGCGGCGGTGGATGGCTTCCTCGCCGGAGGCGCCGACGAAGTAGTCGTCTGGGATGGCCACGATGGCAGCCGGACGCTTTCGGCGACTACGATACACGACCGGGCAAAGCTGATCGTCGGCGATATCTACCCGCTCATGACGTTCGATCGCGGCTATGCGGCTATTGCGTTCGTGGGGCAGCACAGCAAGGCCGGGACCAGCGCCGCAATTATGGCTCACAGCTATAACTCGCTCGGCATTCAGAACATGCTCTTGAACGGCAAGCCCGTGGGCGAGATCGAGGTAACGGCGGCCCTGGCGGGGAGCTTCGGGATTCCCGTGATCTTTCTGAGCGGCGACCAGGCCGCCGCGCGCGAGCTGCATGACATTGTCCCGGACGCGGTGACCGCGGAGGTCAAGGAAGGACTTGCGCGTTACTCGTGCATCACGCTTTCGGCGGCGGCCGCGCGCGACCTGATCCGCGAGCGCGCGGCCGCGGCGGCCCGCAAAATCGGCTCGATTCGGCCCTACCGCGTCAACGGGCCAGTCACCCTGCAAATCGAATACACCACGCGAAACTCGCTGCCCTTCGGCGCCGGCGCCGACCCGGGACGCGAAGTGGTGGACGACCGCACCATTCGCATCCACGGCAAGGACCTGGTGGAGGCTTGGACGCGATATCGGGACCGTTGAGCCTGTCGCGGCCCCGAAGGAACATGAAGCCATGAGTAAGATTTCAAGAAGAGATGCCTTGCTTGTCCTGGGAGCGCCGGCCTGCGCCGCGGCGCCGCAAATCGGTGGACGTGCGGAGGCCGGGAGCGAGCTGCCGCAAGGCGTGAGAACTGTCTGGGACCTCGAGAAAGCGTACCGCGAATCGACCCCGACGCGCGAGCGACTCTGCATCAACGGGCTGTGGCGCTGGCAGCCCGCCGCCAGCGTGGGGGAAGTGGCGCCGGAGAGCGGCTGGGGATACCTTCGCGTGCCGGAAAGCTGGCCAGGCGGGGACCAGGGCTCGGTGGGCAGGACGGTCTTTTTCGCGCATCCCGATTGGGCCAAGAAGGACTTGGCCAGCGTCACGGCAGCCTGGCAGCAGCGGGAGGTGACCGTGCCGCGGGAGTGGAGCGGCCGCCGCATCACCCTGAATACGGCCTACCTGAATTCCTACGCGGCCGTGTATGTGGACGGCAACAAGGCGGGCGAGATGCGCTTTCCCGCGGGCGAGATCGACCTCACGGCCTTGTGCCGCCCGGGCCGTAAGCACACTATCAGCATGCTCGTGATGGCGCTGCCGCTGAAGGGGGTCATGCTCTCCTACAACGACACGGCATCCGCCAGGCAGGTGGAGGGCCGGGTGGCGCGGCGGGGGCTGTGCGGCGACGTGTACCTGGTGAGCACGCCCGCCGGGCCGCGCATCACCGGCGTGAAGGTGGAAACGTCGGTGCGCCGGTGGCAGATCACGTTCGAAGCGGCGCTGGCGGAGCTGGACCCGAGGGCGCGGTACACGCTCCGCGCCGTAATCAAGGACGGGCCCCGCGAGGTGGAGCGGTTTGCGAGCCATCCTTTCGGGGCGGCGGAGCTGAGGAACGGCCGCATTGCGATCACGGAGCACTGGCGTCCTGAAAAGCTCTGGGATACGGATACGCCCGACCAGTACGACCTGAACGTGTCGCTCTTCGATGCGCGCTCCGCGGCGCTCGACGCGGCGCTGCCGGTGCGCTTTGGATTTCGGGAGTTCTGGATCGAGGGGCGGGATTTCTACCTGAACGGCTCCCGCATGTATCTTTCGGCCGTCCCACTAGATAATGGCCAACTCGGCCCGGCATCGGCGAGTTACGACGGCGCACGGGCGACCTTGCAGCGCTTCAAGAGCTTCGGGATCAATTTCGTTTACACCCACAACTACGGGTGTGAGCCCGGAACCCACATCAGCTTCGAGGAGGCGCTGAGGGCCGCCGACGACGAGGGGATGCTGGTGTCGTTCTCGCAGCCGCATTTCGGCCAGTACGAGTGGACGGCTCCGGATGCCGAAACGAGCAACGGCTATGCGCAACACGCGGAGTTCTATGTCCGCACGGCGCAGAATCACCCTTCGGTGGTTTGCTACTCGACCAGCCACAACTCGACCGGGTACAGCGAAGACATGAACCCGGACATGATCGACGGAATCCAGAACCCGCGCGATCCTTGGGCCTTGCGGAACGCCTCGCTGGCCATGCGAGCGGAAGAGATCATCCGCCGGCTCGACCCCAGCCGTTTCGTGTACCACCACGCT
Source organism: uncultured Acidobacteriia bacterium (assembly GCA_903882645.1). Lineage (GTDB taxonomy): Bacteria > Acidobacteriota > Terriglobia > Bryobacterales > Bryobacteraceae > BOG-224. The sequence continues at coordinate 10,326 of CAIRXZ010000131.1, forward strand.
TCGGGCAACCTGGGATCGATGCACACGAGTAACTTCTATGCAAACTGGGCGCCGATCCAGGAGATGTCCGAATGGTTCGAGCATTGGGCCACCGTCGGAGTGAAGCCGGTCTTCACCTGCGAGTACAGCGTGCCGTTCCTGTGGGATTGGTCGATGTATCGCGGGTGGTACAAGGGCAAACGGGAGTTCGGGAACGCGGTGGCGCCGTGGGAATTCTGCGTGGCCGAGTGGAACGCGCAGTTCCTGGGCGCGCGCTCGTACGACATCATCGAAGCGGAGAAGGCCAATTTGCGCTGGGAAGCGGAGCAGTTTCGCAAGGGCCGCGCCTGGCAGCGCTTCGACTATCCCTACAACCTCAATTCGCAGGTGTTCGACGAACGCTTCCAGGTGGTGGCGATGCACTTGACGGACAACTTCCGGGCGTTCCGAACGTGGGGCGTTTCGGCTACGTCGCCGTGGGAGTACGGCGCCTATTGGAAGCCGCCGGCTTACGAGAGGGGGACCGATCTCGGGATGGAAATCGACTGGGACAAGCTCCAGCGGCCCGGCGCGAGGCCCGTCTACGTGCAGGAGCAGCAGGCGAAGGCCAAGCTGGCATTCCGCCAGCCGGCCGCCCAGGCCACGGCCGCCGCCCAGGCGCTGTACCGGAACAACATGCCGCTGTTGGCGTACCTGGCCGGCAAGCCGGCGGCGTTCCCGAGCAAGGATCACAACTTCCTGGCCGGCGAGGCGGTGGAGAAGCAACTGATCGCGATCAACAACTCGCGGCGGCGTGTGACGGGGGAGTGCGAGTGGTCGCTCGGGGCGCCCGGCGCCGCGGCCGGTACCGCGAGGGTCGCCGTGCTCACCGGCGAACAGCAGCGCATCCCCCTGAAGTTCGAACTTCCGGGCGACCTGGCGCCGGGACGTTACGAGTTGCGCGCACGGGTCCATTTCGACAACGGTGAAATGCAAGAGGATGTCCTGCCGATCCACGTGATGGCTCGGCCGGCAGCCCCGCGGGCGGGCGCGCAGATCGCGCTCTTCGACCCCAAGGGCGACAGCGCGAAGTTGCTGGAGGCGGCAGGAGTCCGGTTCGCGCCGGTGGAGGCGGGGGCGGACCTGTCTTCGTATGACACCCTGATCATTGGCAAAGGCGCTCTTACTCCAGACGGACCGGGGCCGGACATCAAGCGGGTGCGCGAGGGCCTGAAGGTGATCGTGTTCGAGCAGACCGGCGAGGCGCTGGAGAAACGGCTCGGCTTCCGGGTAGCCGAGTATGGGATGCGCCGGGCGTTTAAGCGCGTGCCCGATCATCCGCTCCTGGCGGGCATCGGCGAAGAGCATCTGCGCGACTGGCGCGGCGAGGCTACCATCCTGCCGCCGCGTCTGACCTACGAGCGCCCCGCGCAATTCAACTACGTGCCCACCGTGAAATGGTGCGGCATTGCCGTGACGCGGCGATGGCGCTGTGGCAACCGCGGCTCCGTAGCCTCGGCGCTGATCGAGAAGCCCGCGTGCGGCGACTTCCTGCCGGTTCTCGACTGCGGCTACAGCCTCCAATACAGCCCCCTGCTGGAGTACCGCGAAGGCAAAGGGATGGTGCTCTTCTGCCAGGTGGACGTGAACGGCCGGTCCGAAACCGACCCGGCCGCCGAAACGCTGGCGCGGAACATCCTGGATTACACGGCGGCCTGGAAGGCGCGCGCAACCCGGAAGGTTGTTTACGCGGGCGACCCGGCCGGGAAGCGCTACCTGCAATCGGCAGGCGTCGGGGCCGCGGCTTATGCGGGCGGCGGATTGTCCGAGGGCCAGGCGCTGGTGGTTGGGCCGGGCGCAAGTCGGGAGTTGAAGACGAGTGCGGAGGTCTTGGCGAGCTGGGTACGAAACGGCGGCCATGTGCTGGCGATCGGGTTGGACCAGGAGGATGCCAACGCCTTTCTGCCGTTCCGGGTGGCGATGGTGAACAAGGAGCACATCGCCGCGTACTTCGAGCCGTTCGGCGCGGACTCGCCGTTCGCGGGAATATCGCCGGCGGAGGTGCATAACCGCGATCCCCGAACGCTGCCGCTGGTGACAGGGGGGGCCTCGGTCGTGGGGAACGGCGTGCTGGCCAAGGCGGAGGGCGCTGACGTCGTGTTTTCGCAGTTGGCGCCGTGGCAATTCGACTACTCCGGCGAGAAGATGAACGTCAAGCGCACCTTCCGGCGAGTGGCATGCCTCACGGCGCGATTGTTGGCGAACATGGGGGCGCCGGGCGCGACGCCGCTGCTGGCGCGCTTCGCCAACCCGACCGCCGCTGGCGAGGAGCGCTGGCGAGAGGGCCTCTACCTGGACGCGCCGGAAGAGTGGGACGACCCGTACCGCTTCTTCCGCTGGTAGCCGGCGCGCGCAACCGGGCCCGAACGGCCCTGGCCAGCGAACGTGACCGTGGCAATAGAAACGAGCCCGCAATCGCTGCCGATAATGATAGATAACGCTCGAATGGAACTTGCGTCGCTCGCGCGGCGATGAGGCTGCCAGACGTGTTCGCGGGTGTGGCCCAGCCCCCAGGTCCGGAAGGCGCACCGCGGATCGAAGGTGCGGATCGATTCATTTGCGTTGACCGCGTATACCACGCCGTCGCGGACCGCCACGCGCGAAGGAAACCACCCTGCCGGCATGTGACCCAGCAGCCGCATTTCCCGCGCGTCGATCACACCGATGGCATTGATCCCCGCTTCCGCCACCAGCAACTGCCGTTCGGCGGGCGCATATGCCAGACCGACGCGACCAGCCGGAAATTGGCTTGATCCACCACGTAGAGCACGCCGCGCGCGCGGTCCAGCGCGATATCGCCCGCGTAGCTATCCTCAAAACCGCCCCGGTTCAGATCGAAGGTGCGTTTCTTCGCGCCGGTCAGGGGATCGATCAGCCGCACCCGGCCGGTATCGCCTTCGGAGACGTACAGCGCATCGTCGCCGTCGAAAGCCAGGCCCATGAACACCGAGTGCCAGTCGTCTTCCTCCGGTTCGGCGTCGGACCGACCAGGCTTGGGCGGCGCCACGTGGTGGCGGGAGATCCACTCTCCGTTCTCCTGCCGGAGCACCGTCAACGAATACCTGTCCGGGCCGCCGTTGGCGGAAACCACGAGCCTGCCGCTCGGGCTGATGGCCACGCCGAAAGGGCCGGGCCCGGTGGCGTACTGCTGCCCCAGGGGCGTCACCAACCGTCCGCCCGGCAGTATGCTTTCTCCGTCACGTCCTTTGCTGGTCGGCCGCACGCCGGCGGGCGCGCGATAATCCGACGCCGCGACCAGGCCAGATGCCAGGAGAAGAATCAGAATGCGCATCGCTTACACCATAACTAACTCCCCTGCTCCGTGTGAAGTGGACAACGCCGACGGGACCTATCGTCCGCCGCCGGCGTCCTTCCAGTCGAGCCGGTAGCCGCGGGGCGCGAGGGCGTGCCTCTGCGCGTACGTGTTGCGCGCGGACTGGACGCGCTCGAACCAATCCTGATCGTGGAGAACATTCGCCGTCTTCGTGAGAAACTCGCCCAGCAACCTGCCCACACTGCCCAATTCCCGCTCGCGCGCCGCCTCGTGGCACCGCGAGTCATTCGCCTTGCCGATGTAGTAGGGCTCATCGGTAGAAAGATAGAAGTACTTCACGCCCCGATTGGCGGCGAGCAAGTCCTGGTACATGCCGAGAAGGAGCTTATAGGAATCCGGATTGGTGGCGCAAAGCTCGTAATTGCTTTCGGGGTACTCGCGCAGCCCGGCGTACTCGGGGTGCTTCAGGATGAATGCGATGTGCGCCGGACCGTCCAGAAACGGAACGAGCTGGATGTGGTAGCGCAGGCCGTAGTCCGTCAGCTTCTGAAGCTCGGCCGGCGAGAGGGCATAAGGCTCGACGACCGCGGGCGCGCTGCTGTACTGGAAGTGACCCTCCAGTTTGATGACAAAAGCGTCGATCTTGAAGAAAGCGGCCTGCCGCAAGGCGTGCGTGAGGCAATCCAGGCAGGCCAGCGTGCCGCGCGATTCCAATCCGGGCGTTAGGTTAACGCTTATGGGGGTCCGCCCCACCACGTACCAGGAGCCGTAAGCACAAGTGCGCTCGGTCTTGTTCTGCTGGCGCGCACTTCGAGGGTTCCCCCACTCTCCATGTCGCGCACCCGCGCCTGCAACTGCCCCCCTGCTATCATCGCAGTATCCGAATGAACCCCGATTTTCTGGTGATCGGAGCCGGTGTCGCTGGGCTGCGCGCGGCCATCGAACTGGCTGAGGCTGGCGGGGTGCTGGTGGTCGCCAAGGACAGCCTCAAGGAATCCTCCTCGGAGTATGCGCAGGGTGGCATCGCCGTCGCATTGAGCGACGAGGACGAGGTTGGCTTGCACGAACGCGACACTCTGGCCGCCGGCGCCGGCCTCTGCAACCGTGCGGCGGTTCATGCCCTGGTGGAAGAAGGGCCAGCCGCGATCCGCCAGTTGATCGACTGGGGCGCCGAGTTCGACCGGCTTGGCTCCAAGCTGGCTTTCACTCGCGAGGGCGCGCACAGCCGCAACCGCGTCCTGCACGCCCACGGCGATTCCACCGGCCGCGAAATCGCGCGCGCGCTTTACCACAAGGCGGCTTCGCTTCCCAGCATCGAATTCCGCGGCTACGCGCTGTGTACCCGCCTGCTCGTCGAACACGGCGCCGTCACGGGCGCGGAGCTATACGACGCACCGTCGGGCGCCGCGGTTCAGGTTCGCCCGCGCGCGGTTCTGCTGGCCACCGGCGGCCTGGGCAACGTGTTCCTCCACACCACCAACCCCGATGTGGCCACCGGCGACGGCGTCGCGCTGGCCTGGCGCGCCGGCGCGGAGATCTCCGACATCGAATTCGTCCAGTTCCATCCCACGGCGCTGTGCGTGGCGGGCGCGCCGCGATTTCTGCTTTCGGAGGCCCTGCGCGGCGAAGGCGCCGCGCTGCGCAACGCGCGCGGCGAGCGCTTCATGGAAGGCCTGCACCCGCTCAAGGACCTGGCGCCGCGCGACGTGGTGGCGCGCGCCATCGTCTCCGAGATGGAGCGCGCCGGCTCGGACCACGTGTACCTCGACCTCGCCCATCGCGGGCCGGCCTTCGTTCGCGAGCGGTTCCCGCGCATCTACGAGACTTGTTTGAAATATGGAATCGATCTCGGGCGCGAGGCCGCTCCCGTGGCCCCCGCCGCGCACTACGCCATGGGCGGCGTCCGCACGGATCTTCACGGCCGCGCTTCGCTCCCCCGCCTGTTCGCCGCCGGTGAAGCGGCTTGCACGGGGGTCCACGGCGCCAACCGTCTGGCCAGCAACTCGCTGCTGGAGGGCTTGGTGTTCGGCGCGCGCGCCGGGCGCGCGATGCGGGAAGAGGCCGCGGTTGCCCCGTCCGGAGGAGTCCTTAGAAAGAAGGCAGACCGGGAGGTCCGCCCCACTGAACCCGGCGGGCTGTCCATCCCGGAAATCCGGCGCATAGCCTGGGAGCGCTGCGGCATTGTCCGCGACGCCGAAAGTCTCCGCGCGGCGTGCGCGCTCCTGGAGCGGACTTCGCCGCCCGGGCCGGCCGGTTCCACTTCGGAATCCGCTCAGGCTCGCAACATGCAGCAGGTCGCTGGGCTGATCGCTCGCTGCGCGCTGGCCCGCGAGGAAAGCCGCGGCGCCCACTTCCGCGCCGACTTCCCCGAAAGGCGCGCCGCCTTCGAGAAGCACTCCGTCGTCACGCGGGACGGCGGCATCGTGTTCCAGGCTTCCGCGGAGGGATTGGCCGAAGTGGGGATTCATCGTCCTTAGGCGGCCGTTGGCGGGCGCTTTCGCCTCGTTGTGCGCGTCCGAGATTGCTACGTGTATGATTGCGCCGGCTGCCGCTCTCTTACGTTCGCGGCTCGGTTCGAGTCGCTTGGTTTTGCGGGTTGCCAGGGCGCCGGAAGGTCGCCCAGGGCGCAAGCCCCGCGGAACAGGTCCGGAAACACGCCAGCCCCGGAGGGGCGTGCGAAAGCGGCTTCCTGCGGTTGCGCAGGCATGCCGCCGTCTGGTATAAACGCTTATCGTTAGGACCCTAGCGGGGTGCTCGTCGGTAATGCCGGAGAAGAAGAGAAGTTCCGCTGCCAGGAAGGTTGACGGGCCGCCGGCCGATCTCCATGCCTCCGGGGATGGCGACTCCAACTCCGGCGCGTGTGCCACGGAGTCTCCGCGGCCGCTGGATGGGGCGGGACAACTCGCCGCATTTGAGGCCGCCATGAAGCTGTTTCATGCGCGCAACCTGAGAGAAGCCCGCGACCTCTTTCTGCGCGCCGCCGAAGGACCGGAGCGCGGCGTGGCCGAGCGGGCGCGGCTCCACGTTGCGATGTGCGGCCGGCGTCTGGAGGAAGCGGTCCAGGCTCCGCGTACGGCGGAGGACCACTACACTTACGGCGTGGCCCTGATCAACGCGCGGGACGCGGCCGGGGCGCGCGAACATCTCGAAACCGCGCTGCGGCTGGCGCCGGGTTCGGATCACATTCACTATGCCTTGGGGCTGGCGCAGGCGCTCGCGGGCGACTTGGCCGGCGCGCACGAGAATATCAAGCGGGCCATCGAATTGGAGCCGCGCAACCGCATTCTCGCCCGGCAGGACGCGGACCTGGCGCCGCTGGCCGGCCAGCCGCCCTTCAACGCGTTGCTCCGCCCGGAGAAGAAGGTCTGGTAGCGCCGTCCCTTCAGAGTCCGGGGAAGCGCCGCGGCGGCGGGCGGCGCTGGAATTGACCCATGGAAGACACGTCACCACTTCGCGTGGTCGCGATCGGCGGCGGCAACGGCCTCTCGGCCTTGCTTCAAGGCCTGAAAAGCTATGCCAAGCCAAGCGACGCCGCCCAGCCGATGGCCGATATCACCGCCATCGTGACCGTGACCGACGACGGCGGCAGTTCCGGCCGGCTGCGGCGGGAGTTCGACGTGCTGCCGCCGGGCGATATTCGAAACTGCATGGTGGCGCTAAGCGAGGATTCGGCGTTGCTTTCGCGCCTGTTCCAGTACCGCTTCAAGGCCGGCCGGGGATTGAAAGGGCACAGCTTCGGCAACCTTTTCCTCATGGCGCTTACCCAGGTCATGGGCGATTTCCCGGACGCCGTGAGGGTCTCTTCGGAAGTGCTCAAGATCGCCGGGCGAATCTATCCCTCGACGGCCGCCAACGTAGCGCTCGAAGCCACGCTTGCCAACGGGGCCAAAGTGGTGGGTGAGACCCGCATCAGCCGCAGCCGCCAGCGCATCCGGCGCGTCCGCCTGGTTCCGGGCCATGCCCCGCCGCTTCCCGCCGCCTTGAGCGCGATCGCGGAGGCGGATGTCATCACGCTCGGGCCGGGATCGCTATTCACCAGCGTCGTGCCGAACCTGCTGGTGGATGGAATCGCCGCCGCCATCCGCGCCTCCCGCGCGGTCAAAGCGTACTTTGTGAACCTGATGTGGCAGCCCGGCGAGACCATGGAGTTCCGGGCGTCCGACCATGTCCGGGCGGTGCACCAGCACGCCGGCGGGAGGTTCCTGGACTACGCGGTGGTGAACTTGCGTCCGATCCCCCAGGCCATGAAGAAGCGCTATGCCCGGGAATCGGTTCTGCCGGTGGAAAACGATGTCGACGCGCTCTTGAAGATGGGCTTGAAAATCGTGGCCGGAAACCTTGCGCAGCACGCCGCGAAAGTGCGGCACGATCCAGCCTCCGCGGCGGCCGTTGCGGTGAAACTGGCGCAAGAGGGCCGTCGCCGCAAGAGCGAACAGTAGGTCAAGAACGGCTGCCAGCCATCGGACTTCAGTCGGAATAGCCGGCCGCTGTGAGCGCCTGTAAGCCGTGGCGCGGACGACCGTTTTTCGTCGTCCGCTTGTAAGCTGCTGGCAAGCCACGAAAGACGATGGCCCGCCCCACTGCCCGATCTACGCCGAAGGCCGGCGGCGCGGCGCGTTCCTGCGCAGTTCCGCCTTGCGCGCGTCGGCCGCCGCGCGGGCGTCGGCGAGCGCGCGGAGATCGTCGTCGGTCAGCTCGACATTCGATTGATTGGGCGCCCGCGTTTCGGAAGCGAGCTTGTGGGCGCACAAACTGGGGCCTTCCTGGATGCCGATGCGGCGTTTCAGGAACATGGCCAAGTCGGCGGTGACGACGAAGTGCATGGTGGGTTCACCCTTCGTCATGCCGTCGAACCGGTACGCGCGGGTGTTCTGCTTCTGGTCGAATCCCAAGTACCGTAGTTCCATTCCCGTCTCCCTAGGCTCTGGCTCCGGCCCCCGGCAGTTGGCCGGCGGCAAGGCTCGCGCGGATCGCTACCCGGCCGCGCCGGCAGGCGTATCCACCGGATTCGCCGGCTCTTCAAGCGCGGCCTCGGGACTTTCGGCGTCGGGAGGTTCCGGTGGAGCCAGCTTGCGCTGGGCCCGTCTGGCGGCCTTATCGCGCTGCTTCTCCATGCGGGCGATCTCTTTCTGCCGTTTCTGAAACGATGTACGCGAACGCGTAGCCATAACTGAGCCTCCTCAAACAGGCGGACATGCCGCCGCCGTGGTCCGGTCCCGGACTCCTACCAGCGCGGCTCGCGGCGCTGCCTCGGGGGACCGCCGCCGCGCGAATCGCGGGACGAGCCGCCGAAACCGCGGCCGCCGCCACCCTGCGGCTTGGGCCGGGCTTCATTCACGTTGAGCGCGCGGCCGTTGAGGTCGGCGCCGTTCAGGGCCGCGATCGCCTGGTCGGCCTGGGACGCGTCCGTCATTTCGACGAAGGCGAAGCCCCGCGAACGGCCGGTATCCCGGTCGGTCACCAAGCTCACGCGCTCCACGTTCCCATAAGGCTCAAAGAGCGAACGAATGGACGATTCGGTTGCGGCGAAATCCAGATTGCCTACAAAAATGTTCTTCATGGCTTCTTCCGTCTTTTAATTGTTCGGGCCAGACGAGGCAGATTTGAATTCGGCCAGGTTCTCGCGGGACATTCAAAAGGCGCTTCTAGTATAGCAAGGTTAGGCCGCGCAACGCTTTTTTCAAAGGGCGTCGCGTGCGCGCGAGGCGCCGGGCGGCGCGCGCGCGGCCGGGCGGCCTTACAATCGTTAGTGGGGATCCGCGCTTGGAGAACGGGGACATCGCGCGCGTGCTCGGGGAGACGGCCGATCTGATGGAGATCGCCGGGGAAGATTCGTTCGTGGTGCGCGCCTATCGCAGGGCCGCGAACACCATCGAGGGGTATTTCGAGCGCGTCGCGGACATCCTTTCCGCTCAGGGCCGCAAGCTCACCGACATCCCGGATGTCGGCGCCAAGCTGGCCATCGCGATCCAGCAGATCGTCGCGACCGGCACGTGCGAGCGGCGCGACGCACTGCTCGAGAAATTCCCGCCGACGGCCCTCGAGTTTCTCAGAATACAAGGCCTCGGCCCCAAGGGCATCGCGCTCATCCTCGAACATTACCGCATCAGCACGATGGACGAGCTGGAGCGCCTCTGCCTGGAACAAAAGCTGCGCGTGCTGCCGCGCATGGGCGCCAAGCTCGAGGAGAAGGTCCTGCGCTCCATCGCGCAATATCGCCAGCGCAGCGGCCGCTACCTGCTCAATTACGCCGAAGGCGTAGCCGGGGAGCTCGCCGCGGCGCTTCTGCAAGTCCCCGGGGTGGAGGCCGTCACGCCGGCGGGCAGCTTGCGGCGCGGACGCGAAACCGTGGGCGATCTCGACCTGCTGGTCACCGGACCGGATGCGAATGCCGCGCTCGACCGGTTCATCGCGTACCCGGGCGTGACGGAGGTGCTCGGGCGCGGGGAAAACAAAGCCAGCGCCAAGGTGGGGCGCGAAGGATTTCAGGTGGACGTGCGCGCCCTACCGCCCGCCAGCTTCGGCGCCGCCTTGCAGTACTTCACGGGGAGCAAAGACCACAACGTCGCCCTGCGCGCGCGCGCCGTGAAAATGGGGCTGAAGCTCAGCGAATACGGCCTGTTTCGCGCCGCGGACGATCTCAAGGTGGCGGGCGAAACCGAAGCCGCCGTCTACGCGGCCCTCGGCCTCGCGTGGATTCCTCCGGAACTGCGCGAGAACCTGGGCGAGATCGAAGCCGCGGCGGAGGGCCGTCTGCCGCAACTCGTGGAGCTGAAGGACCTTCGCGGCGACCTGCACATGCACACCACCGAAACCGACGGCCGCGCCAGCCTGGAGGAGATGGCCGGGGCCGCGCGGGAGCGGGGCTACGAGTACATCGCCATTACCGACCATTCCAAAGCGCTGGCCATGGCCAACGGTCTCGACGAGAAGCGCGTGGTGGAATTCGCCCGGCGTGTGCGCGGGATGGATCGGAATGGCCTCGGCATCCACGTCTTTTCGGGCATCGAATGCGACATCCTCAAGGACGGCGCGCTCGACCTCGCGGACGATGCGCTGGCGGAGCTCGATCTGGTGATCGGCAGCGTGCACAGCCACATGAACCTGGAGACCGCCGCCATGACGGACCGGCTGTTGCGCGCCCTGGAATGCCCGCATCTGCGCATCCTGGGCCATCCAACCGGCCGCCTGCTCTTGCAGCGCGACCCGTTCCCGTTCGATTTCGAGCGCGTGGCGGCGGAAGCCGTGCGCCGCGGCGTGTGGCTCGAGATCAACGCCAGTCCCGAGCGGCTGGATCTCAACGCGCCGCATATTCGCATGGCGAAATCCAAAGGCGCGAGGTTCACCATCTCGACCGACGCGCACCATCCCAAGCACCTGGCCGGCATGCGTTATGGCGTCGTCACCGCGCGGCGCGGTTGGCTCACGCCGGCCGACATCATGAACACGCTGCCCTTGGACCGTTTCGCCGAAGCTCTCAAAAAACCATGAAGACCGCGTCTTGGTGGGGCGGACCTCCTGGTCTGCCTTCTTCGCATTTCGCCGAGGTGATCGGAGAATTATGAAAATCACTAGTTCCCGCGAGGTTTACCGTTGCGCGCTCTTCGCCGTCACCGAGGACGAAGCCGCCGATCCGAAGACCGGATTCGCCATCAAACGCTCGGTTGTGCGCCACGCCGGGTCCGCCGTCATGATGGCGGTGGATGAGAAGCGGCGCATCCTGCTGGTCCGGCAGTACCGTCTGCCGGCGGGGAAGTGCATATGGGAGCTGCCGGCGGGCAGACTCGATCCGGGCGAGCGGCCATTGCAGGCGGCTAAACGCGAACTGGCCGAGGAGACCGGCTACAAAGCCCGCACGTGGACCAAGCTGGCGTCGTTTTGGGTCAGCCCCGGCTACGTGCAGGAGCGCATGACCATCTACCAAGCCACGGATCTGACCGCCGGCAAGGCCACCCCGATGGACGATGAGCGCATCGAGGCGCGCTGGTTCACGCGGCGCGAGGTGAAGGAAATGATCGCCTCCGGCAAGATCGCGGATGCCAAGACGATGGTGGGGTTCTATCGAGGTCTCGTTCGGAATCCGGCGAGAGGATGAAGGCCCTCATGACCGGGCTGGCGCCCCACGCCGCGGCGCTTTTCAGGGCGGGCATCTCCGGGCAGGAGACGCGTTTCTTATGCCCCTGACGGGGCTGTCGTGTTTCCGGACAGGTTCCACAGGGCTTACGCCCTGGGCTACCTTCCAGCGCCCCTGACGGGGCTTAGAGCCGTGCGGGCCCACGGACAACACGCCGCGATGAATCCGGCGCCAAAGCGCAGACGCGGATTGAGAATGTAGAAACTCCAGGGCCGGGCTGTCGCCCGGCTCTGGAGTTTCTACATTTTCTCAGGCAGCGGCACTGCGGACGAGTTGCTTTTCCGTGATTTTGACCTCGAACTCCGTCAGAAGTTCGGGGTGTTCCGCC
>CAIRXZ010000132.1 GCA_903882645.1 uncultured Acidobacteriia bacterium
GTGTCCCTCCTTCGTCCCTTGGGACCCCGCCAAGCCCACCCAATGCCCATCCGAAGTTGCCCAGCTCGCCCAAAACCTCGGAATCCCTTTCGATACCGCTGCTTGCCCGCACCCAACTGCCACGGATGCGGAATCGCTGCGTGAGCGGGTGGCCTGTACTTCCGCATCCGGGTTCTGATAGAATCCCGCGTATGCCCCGTGAAACGGAAGCGGACATTCGCGAGAATTGGCAACGAGTGCTGGGCGACTGGAAGGAGCGGATCTCGCTCTTCCAAAGTGAGCAGCATAAGAAGGCCGTAGCCCTTGAGAAGCGGCATTACCTTTTAGGCGTGCCGGCCACGGTATTCGCGGCCATAGCTGGAACTACGGTGTTTGCAAACCTGAATAAGGACTTCAGCAACGAAGCGCGTATCACAGTCGCCGTCTTTAGCGTTCTAACGGCGGCTCTTACAGCAACCCAAACGTTCATGAATTACGCAAAGCGGGCCGAGCAATGCCGTTCGGTTGCGAGTCGCTTGGGTAACCTGCGGCGCGAAATCGACGTCCTGGAAACTCAAGTGCCGGCATCACAGTCCGCAATGGCCGAGCAGTTGCGCAAGCTCAATGAGCTTATCGCCAAAGTATCCGAAGACGCTCCATTGATAGAGGGTCCAAAGGGAGCCGGAGGGAACGATCTCCTGCTGCTCATGCGTTAGCCGTTTGCCATTTCCATCTCGAAATATCCCTCGAAAGAGCCCCCACGCTCCGAGAGGAACAGAGCGCGGCCGGCAGCCCGGCGCCGCCGCCTGACGTGTTTCGGAACGGGCCCTTTGCGCAACGAGGCCGAAGCCCGGCTCCCCCAAGACCAGGCCGTCAGAGCCGCGGCCGTGCCGGCTGCACCCCGCGGCGCACCGGCAAAGGGGGCGCCGGCGCGCGGCCGCATTTCAGATTCCAGTACGCCCAGGAACGCGGATCGAAGATGCCCGGCGGAGCTTGTTCGAGTGTTTCTCTAAACTCACGGGGGCCGACCAGGCCTTCGAGCGCGCGCAGGTCTTCCACCGTTCCATAAGTCATAACGTGCGCGAGGAAATGTATCGGATCGGCCAGGGCTTCGGCGGGTTTCCTAAACCACACCACGCGTTCGGCCACGGCCAGCAATTCCGGCGTTGCCGGCAGCGGATTCATGACTTTGGACCATCTTCGCGGCGCAGCGCATAGGCCGCCAGCGCAGGCAGTCGGCTAACATCGACAGCTTCAACGGCGGCGGCGAGGCGGTGTTTCACTTCGCTCGGGAGCGCCGGCACATCGTCGAAATAACTGAGCGCCTTGAGCGTGATGAGCGGATTGAAACTGCGTCCGTAGACGACGCTCCCCGCCGCCAACGCCGTCGGCAGATCGACGCCATGCCGCAGCAGCGCGTCGACGTCGAGATAGTCTTTCGCTTCGGCGCGTTTTTGCACGACCGCCATCTTCGTGCCTGCAAGATCCAGCAGGGAAGCCACATGCAGCGCCATCCCTTCCACTTCGTCATGCTCCGCCACTTGTCCCAGGCCGAGTCCGCCGAAGAATGACAGTATCACCGCGCCTCCGCGATCCACGCGACAGGTGAGGGTGTCCGGCGCCATCCGGACACGCTCCGCGTCTTTGAGATAGGGCAACATCGATGCAAGGCGCTCCGGGTCAAAGGGCGCGTTCGAGAAAAAGTCGAAATCGACGGAAGCCCGATGCCCCAAGCGCAATGTCAAAGCCGTACCGCCGTAGAGCGTGAACCGCTCCGGCGTTGCCCGAAGTTCCGGCCACAGTCTTCGCTGGGGCGGTGGCAGCATGGACAAATTGGGAACGAGAACCGGCAATTCCTAAGTCCCCCCCCTCACTCCCCGTAACTGATTTCGCCCTGCCGCGCCGAAACGGCGGCGTAGATTAGCAGGATGAGGGCCACGGTCAGGAGGCCGGGGACGGCGACCCAGAACGGGGACGGGTCGGTTTCGACCGCCAGGATGGAGAAGGGCGGCGGGACCGGGACTTCGACCGGGCACAGGCTTCTTAGATAGAAAACCACGCTGACTTTCTTGAGCAGCGACGGCAGAAACGGATTCAACCCTTCCCAAACCCACACCACCGCCGCCGCGATCATCGGGTTCCTGGTAAGTTGGCCGCAGACCAGGAACACGGCCCCATAACCCACGCAAGCGAGCGTCGTGACCAGAACGTAAGAGCCTAACTGGCTCAGGCCGGGACCGTGCGTCAGGTAATCCGTCCAGGCGGGACCGAAGTGGCGGCCCAACAGCAGGAAAGACAGCGCCACGCTGGGAATAAACAGCGCCAGGGAAACCGCCAGCCCGGCCGCGTACTTGCCGGCCACCAGCAACTCGCGGCGAATGGGCGTCAGGAAATAGTAGTGCAGCGTCTTCTCCAGCATTTCTCCGCGGAACAGGTTGGAGAAAAGGCCCATGGTTCCGAAGAAGAGCGAGCCGCGCATGAAGAACCACACAAACATGGCGGCGAAGACGACGCTGTCCTCGCCTACCGTATGGTTCCTCGAAAGGCGCCGCGCCATCAGCCAGTGCATCAGCGAGATGAGCACCGGCGCGGCGGCCAGGCAGTAGATCCACCAGCCGCGCTTGGAGAACGCCGTGCGCTTGAGTTCGAGGCGCATCACGGCGCCGATCTGGCGCATCCACAGAGCGCTCATGCCGTCCCTCCCTCGCCGCCGATCAGGTATTGGTAAACCGAGTTCACGTCGTCGTCGGCGGGCGCCACCGATTCCACCACCAGGCCCGATTCCAGAATCACGCGGTTCAGCAGCAGGTAGAAGCTGTCGGCGTCCTTAGTTCGCAGCAACAGGTTCTTGCCGTCGCCGCGGATCATGGCTTCGACAATGTGGTCGTCCTGGAACAGGCGCGCGGCGAGCACGCTGGGCCGGTCGCAGCGGACCAGAATCTGCATGGGCTGGTCCCTGACCTCGCTTCGCACGCCCTGGATCTTGCCCTCGGCGACCACATAGCCCTGGCTGAGCAGGATCACCTGGTCGGAGATCCGGTCCACCTCGTGCAGAATGTGGCTCGAGACGATCACGTAACGCCCCTGCTCGCCCCACTGTTTGAAGAGCGCAATGGCTTCCGCGCGCGCCATGGGGTCGAGGCCGTTCAAGGGCTCGTCGAGCACCACGACTTGCGGATCGTGAGCGATGGCTTGCGCGAGCTTCACGCGCTGCCGCATTCCTTTGCTGTACGCGGCCACGTGGCGGTCGGCGGCGCCGGTCAGGCCCGTCAGTTCGAGCGCGGCCCTGGTCCGCGCGTCGCACTCCGCATCGCTCATGCCGTGGACGCGCAGGTACGAGTATAGGAACCGGTAGCCCGTCAGCCCCTTGGGAAACGCGTCGAACTGCGCGCAGTAGCCGAGGATCTTGCAGAGCCGTTCGGGATTCCCCGGGGAAATGCCCAGGACCTCGATTTTTCCATCGGTCGGGCGAAGCAGACCGGACATGAGGTTCATGAGCGTGGTCTTGCCGGAGCCGTTCGGGCCGACCAGGCTGGTGACGCCCGGCGGAATGGTCAGGCTCACGCGATTGACGCCCAGCACCTCGCCGTAGAATCGCGAAACGTTCTCGAAGGTGATGACGTTGCTCATAGCGCCACCTCGGCCGTGGAGTGAGCCTCCGGCTTGCCATGCCGCCATTCCTGGCAACATCCTCTCATCGGCCGGCAGATGCCCGCAAGAAAGCGGGCATGGCAGGCCGGAGGCCCACTCCACGGGCCGCCCGAAGGGCTTTGGCCCCTCACCTCACCACCTCCGCGCCGCGGATCTTGCGGGCCAGCATGTACAAGCACATCAGAACGAGCGCGATCAGCCCGGCCCAGCAGTACCCGAGGGGGATCTCCTCGCCGATGGGCGAGCGGAAGAAGACCGCGCCGTTGGTGGTCTTGTTGGCGCCCTCGAAAAGCTGAACCCAGATGGTCCCCACCAGGTAGCTGACGCTCGCCAGGTTGCCCCAGTGCGTGCGCTGCACGGCGTTGATGGTGGCGGCGAACGCGGAGGTGACGAAGAACAACACGAACATCAGCGCGCCCGCGGCCGGCTTCCACTTCACCCAGGCCGAAAGCGCCAGCGCCAGCAGCGAGACCAGGACAATCCAGATCCACGAGCCGAAGAAAAGCCCGGAGGCGAGGCGCACGTTGTCCGCCATCCAGCTCCAGCCCTCGAGGTACCCCTGCAGCAGGAACAGCAGCAAGCCCGGAATCCAGGTCATCAGCGAGATCAGGATCACCAGGACGGACATCTTGCCGAGTACGTATTCGACGCGCGAGAACGGCCGGGCCAGATAGAGCGAGAGCCCGTTGTTGGCCAGGTCCGGCGAAATCTGGCCGGGGCCGACGAACGCGGCCAGGAACAGCGACATCGCGCTCTGCCAGCCCAGCAGAGAAAGAAAAAACGTCACGTTGATGGAGATCAGCCCGCGGGCGTTCTGCACGTTCAGCAATTGCAGCGCGCTGGTGTTGTGCTGCACGTAAATGATGAGCGCGGAAATCAGGGGGTAAAGGAAGGTCGCGAGGAAGAAGACCGAGAGGAAGCGCGAGCGGTGGAGTTCCTCGAAGGCGTAGCGCGGGATCACCAGGAGCCGGGCGAGCGGCCCGGTCAGCGCCCCCTCGTAGGGCCGGTAGGTTTTCTTATAAACGGCCATTGGGGGTCTCCATGGCTTTGAGGAATATGTCTTCGAGGGAATCGCGCTTGTGGTCCAAGCGGCGGATCTGCACGTTCTGCGCGGCGGCGACCTCGTAAAGATCGCGGACTTCCAGTCCGTCCGGCATCACCAGCTTGACGCGGCCCTGCGCGCCGGGCGCGGTTTCACAGCCCAGTTTCTCCATGGCGGCCAGGAAATCGCCGTTGCGCTCGCCGTGCGTCTCGATTTCCAGGAAGCGGCGGTTGGAGCGGCGCTCCTCCTCCAGGTTGCAGAAGGCGGCGATGTTGCCGTCCTTGAGGATCAGCACCTCGTCGCAGCACTCCTCCACGTCGCGCAGCAGGTGCGAAGAGAGGATCAGGCGCAGGTCGCCGCGGTCGCGGATCTCCTGGATGAGCTGGATCATGCGGGTGCGCATCGGCGGGTCCAGTCCGTTGGTAGGCTCGTCCAGAAACAGCAGCTTGGGGCCGTGCGCAATAGCTTGAGCGAGCTTGGCGGATTGCTTCATGCCCAGCGAATAGGTTCCCAGCGCGCGGTAGCGGACTTCGCCCAGGCCCACGTAGAAGAACGCTTCGTGCGCGCGCTCGAGGGCGTGTTCGCGCGGCAGGCCGGCCAGCTCCGCCATGAGCCGTACGAAGCGGACGCCGCTCATGCCGGCGATGAAGGCTTCGTTCTCCGGCATGTAGCCGATCAGGCCGCGCACCTCGCGCGCGTGCGACCGTATATCGCGCCCGAAAACCCGCGCCGTACCGGCGAAGGGCTTGTAGAAACCGAGCAGCGTGTTGAGAAGGGTCGATTTGCCGGCGCCGTTGGGGCCCAGCAGGCCAATCGACCGGCCGGTCAGCGCCGCCTTCAGCTTCTTGAGGATGGGGCGGCCGGCGAGGCGCACGTCCAGATCGTCCAGTTCGATGACCGGTTCCATTCTTCTATCAGAACGCAGATTGTCTTCCGCGTGTTCCCTGCAATTGGGCCAGCGGCAAGGCGCGCCCGGCGATCCCGAGCAGGTTCCCCCGCAGGATCTCGTTCATGCTCATCCCGAAGAGGCCGCCGTTGCCCGCAACGGTAATCCGATCCGGCTCGCCGTATGCGGCGACGAGCGCCGGCTTCGGGCTGGCCAGGCTCTGCAGCGGATTCCCGCGCCCCGCTGCCCCCGGCGGGGCCAAAGAGCCGAGCAGACCGGCGATCGGCGCGAGCGCCGCGCCCAGATCCTCGTACATCACGGCCGAGAAGTTCGCGTAGGAGTCGCGCGGCATCAGGGAAACGAACCTGGTGGAACGCGCAATCGACGCGCGGGCCGTTTTGGCCCGCAAGGCTTGATTCACGATGGCGCGCGATGGCCCGGCGATGAGGTAACCGTCGTCGAAGGTGTAGCTCGCTTCCGTCAGGGGATTGGGATCGGCCGCGCCGATCATGTAGAACGCGCGGCCTTCGACCGTCTCCCGCGCGGTACGCCACGGTTTCCCGCCGGACTTCACGGCGCCCCGGTTATAGGCGTCCACCGCCGCCTGGAGCGCGGTCTGGAAGCGCACGGGGTCGTAGACCTCGGCGATCAACTTCCACGAAGGGGTCGGAAGCAGCGGGCCGTCGAGCGCCAGGGCGAACTCTCCGCCCAGGCTGGATGCCAGGTCGTTGTGTACGTCGGCGCCGGTCTGCTGGCGGGCATCGGCCATGGCCTTGTCGGCGCCCTGCTTCAGATTTTGCAGCAAACCCAGCGTCTGGTCCATGATGGCGGCCGGGTCGGTCACCACAAAAGCCGCCACGAACGCCGCATCGGAGGTGACGTAGTCGAGCGACCCCATGGGCGCCGGAGCCGCCAGCCATGCGGCGATCCCCGCGCGAGGTCCGTCGAATCCGACGGTAAGGCGGGATGTGGGCTGCCCGTCGACTCGTCCGTCCTCACCCAGGAAGTATCGGACGCCCTTCGCCGGCTCGTCAAGGCGAGAGATATCGGCGCACACCATAGTGGTAGCGCCCCCGCGCTGGGCTTCGGCCAGGCGGGCGTAGCAGGGGGACGCGTGAAAGCCTCCGCGCGGCCCGTCCAAGGCGCGTGCGAACTCCCGCACCGCCTCGCGCCCCGGACCGAACGCCGCCACGCCGGGACGCTCCTCAATGGCGATGGGAAGCCCCGCCTTATTTAGGAAATCGCCGAGGCCCGGGCGCTTCGTGCTTGCCAGAAAAACGGGCTGGGGCCGATGGTCCGCTCCCTGGACCACCAACAAAGCAACTTCGTCGAGGTACTCGCCGGCGCTTTGCAGCCGGGCGAACAGCGGCTCCACGTTCGCGGGCCGTTCGGCCAGCCACACGCGCAATTGGGGATTCTGCTCGGCGGCCTGGCGCAAAGAGGCCTGCGCGTCCTTCAAGGACTCGGCCGCGTCCGGAAGAGTCGCAAACACCACCGTGGATGCGGGAGCGATCTCCAGCAACGGGCTGACGCGGCCGGGCGCGCTCGATGCCGGGCGCGCGCCCAGCCGGTTTGGGTTGCGGCTCCACGAGATATCGTACTGGATCGGGGCCTGTTCCAGGCTCGACCCGGTAACGCCCTGCTCGCCGGGATGCAGCACCTTCTCCTGGCTGTCCTGCGCCATGCGAACTTCGCCCTGTATCACCGAGATCCGCGATCCCTTGACGCCGGCGTTCACGCTGAACACGGTTCCCGTGACGGCTACGCGGCAATCCGCGGTCGTCACATACAGATGGCCTGCCCTCCGTTTGGCGGCCTGCACGATGATGCTGCCGCGGTCCACTTGAACCGTGATGTCCTTCCCGCTTTGCGAGCTCGACAGCGCGGAGCGCTCGTGTACCTCGACGGTCGAGCCGTCCCACAGCTCGAGCGTGGCGCCGGAATCCTTGGCGGTGCGGATCTCCGCGCCGGCGGGCAGATCCTGACCGGCCGCCAGCGGGCGGATTCCCTCCTCGGAGATCTCGTACAGGGACCCATTCACGGTCTGCACCAAAGCCCGGCCGGTGTGCGTTCCGTAACGATCCACGGCGAGCCAGATCGAGACGCCCGTCGCCGCCACCACCACGGCGGCCGCGGCCCAGCGCGCGTAGTACATCCGGCGCGGCGCGGCTTGCGCCGGACGCGCCGCCGGGAACGCCACCACCTTGCCTTCGTAAACCCTGCGGCAAGCCACGCACTGGTTTAGATGGTCCTTCAGCAACAGCGCTCTTGCCGCCGGCAGACGGCCCGCTCGGTACTCGGGAATGAGCGCCTGGAAATCGGCGCAGCCGCGGATGTGCTCGGCTGGCGGATGGCCCGCCGCTTCCGCCACGCGCGCCCACACCCGCGCGGCGGCGGCTTCCACCACCGCGGGTTCGGCCTCTTCGCCGCGAATCTCCATCAAGGCTCGCTCCAAGGCGGGATCCATGGGGTTCAGTTCGGGGGTCATGCTACGCCTCCCTGGTAGGAACGATACTCCTGCTGCAACCGGTCGCGCGTGCGCGACAGCGTGACCGCCACTGTGCCCGGCGTGGTGTTCAGCAGGCGCGCGATCTCGGGGTTGTCCCTTCCTTCGAAGAACCGCAGGACGAACATCCGGGCAATGCGCGGGTTCAGCCGCGCCAGCGCGCCGCGCAGCCATTCCCGGATTTCGCCGGAGCTGTGGGCTCGGTCCGGGCCGCGGTGCGGCGAATCGGCAAGCACCGGCTCCAGCTCGTCGAGCGGCACGTTGCGGACATTTTGGCGCGCCCGCATCAGATCCAGCGCGGCGTTGACCGCCGAGCGGTGCAGGAAGCTCCCCATATTGTCCACCGGCTCCGCGCCGGATTCGCGTCTCAGCATTTTCAGGAACACCGTCTGGAGCACATCTTCGGCGTCGCTGGCGTTGCCTGTAACGCGGTACGCCGCCCGGAAGACCATGGCGTGGTGCTCGCGGAAGACCTGTTCCAAGTCCGTGACTGGCGGGATGGCCGGCTCCATAGTTTCAGCGGCTTGCGCTTTCATACTATCAGGCTCTTCCACACAAGGGACGCCCCGGGGGGGCTGGGATTAGCGCTGAGGCGTAAGAAGTTGCGCGCCCGGAACCGGTCCAGGCGGCCCGGAGCGGAGCGCCGCGCGTGATATGCTGTCCGTGTGCAGGCGGGGGGGTGAAATGGGTCCGGCGGCCAGACTATGCGGGTTGCGGGGAGGTTGGGTAACTGGGGGCGGCATCCGCCGCGTCTATACTTAGATCAGATCGGGGCCAGCTTCCGGCGTGGACTCCATGTTCGAAATCCTCTTCAAGTATCCGGTCAGCGTGTTTCAGAAGGGCCATTTTGTGTTTTTGACGCCCTGGCCGCTGTGGCTGATGGCGGCCGGCATGGCGGTTGTCGCGGGGTTGCTGTTCTGGCACGTCCGGCGTAACCACGGTATGCTCAGCGGCTTACGACCGATCGCGATCTGGCTGCTCGAGACCGCGCTGGCGGCTCTCGTCCTGTTTCTGCTTTGGAATCCGGCGCTGAGCGTGGCGACGCTGAAGCCGCAGCAAAACGTGGTGGCTATCCTCGTGGACAATTCCCGCAGCATGGCGATCGGCGACGCCTCCGGCACGCGGGAAGCGGCTGCCGGAGGGGTGCTCAACGGCCTGCTGCCCGGGCTGGCGGACCGGTTTCAGGTGAGGCTGTACGGTTTCGGCAAGGAACCGGCGCGCATTCAGAGGACCGATCAGCTTACGGCCGCGGAACCGGCGACGCGCATCGGCGATACCCTGGAGAACCTGCTGGCGGAATCGTCTTCGCTGCCGCTGGGCGCGATCGTGTTGCTGAGCGATGGGGCCGATAACGCCGGCGGCATCGATCTTCAGACCATTTCGGCCATCCGCCGCCAGCGTATCCCGATTCACACGATCGGATTCGGCCGCGAGCATCCGGACCACGACGTGGAGATCGCCGACGCCATCGTGCCGGCGCGCGCGCTGCCGCAATCCAAGCTCACCGCGGAAGTGACGCTTCAGAGCTACGGCTACTCCGGCGCAAAGGCGAGGCTAAGCGTGCGCGAGGGCGGCAAGGCGCTGGTCTCCAAGGAGATCGCGCTCAAGCGCGATGGCGCGCTCCAGACCGAATCGCTGGTGTTCGACTGCGGCGCGGCCGGTCCGAAGACCCTGGAAATCGCCGTGGACCCGATCTCCGGCGAGGAGAACACCCTCAATAACAAGGTGACGCGGCTGGTAAACGTGGAGAAGCGCAAGCCGCGCATCCTCTATGTAGAGGGCGAGCCTCGCTGGGAATACAAGTTCATCCGGCGGGCGCTCGACGACTACCCGAACATCGAAATCGCCAGCATGCTGCGCACCACGCAGAACAAGATCTACCGCCAGGGCACGAGCGAGAAGGAACTGGAAGACGGCTTTCCCTCGAAGGCGGAGGATCTGTTCGCTTACCAGGGCTTGATCGTCGGGAGCGTGGAGGCCGGCTACTTCACCGCCACCCAGCAGACGCTGATCCACGATTTCGTGGACCGGCGCGGCGGCGGCCTGCTGTTCCTGGGCGGGCGCGCCTCGCTCTCCGATGGCGGCTATCAGACTTCTCCGCTGGCCGACCTGGTTCCCGTGGCGCTGCCCGCCGGGAAGGGGACGTTCCACCGGGATTTCTCGGGCCAGGAACTCACGGCGGCGGGAGCGCAGAGCATCATGTGCCGGCTGGACGACGATCCGGCGCGCAACGCGGAGCGCTGGAAGAAAATGCCGCAGCTTGCCAACTACCAGGAGGTCGGCGATCCGAAGCCCGGCGCCACGACGCTGCTGAACGTGCTCCCGCCGGGCCGCCGGCCGTCGCCCCTCCTGGTGACGGAGAACTTCGGCCGCGGCCGCACCGCTTTGTTCGCCACGGGGGGGAGTTGGCGTTGGAAGATGTGGATGGACCACGCCGACAAGACCCAGCCCGCGTTCTGGCAACAGATCTTCCGTTACCTGGTGTCGGATACGCCCGGTCAGGTGACCGGCACGACGCCGAAAGCCGTGCTGGCCGACGATGGCCGCGTCGCGCTCCGCGTGGAAGTTCGCGACAAGGAATACAAGCCCGTCACAAACGCCAGCGTCCAGGCGCGCTTTCTGGGACCGGAGGGCGCTTCGGCCACGGTGCAGTTGGCGCCGAAGCCGATGGAAGAGGGCATCTACACCGCGGATTGGACCGCCGAAAAGCCCGGTTCCTACGTGGCGGAGATTCTGGCCGGGCGCGAGCAGGAGGCGCTCGGGAGCGACGTGCTCAGCTTCCGCCGCGAGGATGGGGTGGCGGAGAACTTCCGCACGTCGCAGAACCGCGAATTACTCGAGAAACTGTCGCAGCAAACCGGCGGCCGGTACTATACGCCGGCCGAGGCGTCCAAGCTCTCGACCGAAATCTCCTACTCGGAAGCAGGAATCACCACGCGGGAGACGCGCGATCTTTGGGATCTTCCCGTGGTTTTCCTGCTGGCGCTCATGCTGCGCGGTTCGGAATGGTTGTTGCGGAGGAAGTGGGGGGTGGTATGAAGCGTGATGGGGCCAAGAAGGCAGACCACGCAAGACGATGGTCCGCCCCGCTGGCCGTGCTTTTGCTCCTCGCCGCCGGTTCCGCGCCGGCGGCCACGTTCTATGTGACCATCTCCGGACTCGGCGGGGAGCCGGATTACGCGCAGCGGTTCAAGATGTGGGCCGAGGACATCGAAGGCAGCCTGAAGAAGGCGGGCGGAGACGCGACCACCGTCACGCTCCAGGCGCCCACGCGCGAACAGATCCGCGCGCAATTCGCCCAGCTTGCCAACGACGCCAAGCCCGCCGACGCCCTGGTCCTGATGCTGATCGGCCATGGCAGTTACGACGGCGTGGAGTACAAGTTCAACATTACCGGTCCGGACATTACCGGGGCGGAATTGGCCTCGCTGCTCGACCGCGTGCCCGCCACGCGGCAGCTTGTGGTGAACATGACCAGCTCGAGCGGCGGGTCGATTGCGGCGCTTCGCAAACCGTCGAGAATCGTTATCAGCGCCACCAAGAGCGGGACGGAAAAGAACGCCACGGTTTTCGCGCGCTACTGGGCCGAGGCCCTGCGCGACCCGGCGGCCGATTCGGACAAGAACGAGAGCGTTTCGGCGCTCGAGGCGTTCCGCTACGCACAGCGCAAGACCGCCGACGCCTACGATTCCCAGAAGCGCCTCGCCACCGAGCACGCGGTGCTCGAAGACACCGGCAAGGGCGACGGAGAGAAGACGCCCTCGGCCGAGAACGGCGAAGGAAAACTGGCGGGCGCGTTCACGCTGGTGCGGCTGGGCGCCAACGCCGCCGCCGCGCGCGATCCCGCCAAGAAGGCGCTGCTCGATAAGAAGGAAGATCTCGAGCAGGCCATCGACAAGCTGAAGTACGAGAAGGCGGCCATGGCGACCGACCAGTACAAGCGGCAACTGGCGCAATTGCTGCTCGAACTCGCCAGAACTCAGGAGGCCCTCGAAAAATGAGGATGCTGCCTCGGCTGAGCGCAGCGGCGCTCCTGGTTGCTCTGGCGCTTCCCGGCCAGACTCCGGAGCAAGCGGAATCGCTGCGGAAAGCCCGGCGTTACTCCGACGCCAACGAGGTTTTCAAGGCGCTTGAGAAAAAGGATCCAAAGGACCCCGCCGTCAAGGTGGCCTGGGGCCGGTTGATGCTCGAACACTGGCAGCCGGATATCGCTACGGATCTCTTCAACGAAGCCCTGGAGCTGAAGAAGGATTGCGCTCCCGCGTACCTCGGGCTGGCGCTGGTGGCCGCCGACAGCTTTGCGAACGCGGCGGAGTTCGCGAAGAAGGCGCTGACCATCGACCCCAAGCTGTTAGAGGCGCAGGAACTGATGGCCCGCCTGGCGCTCGAGGACAACGACAACGCCAAGGCCGCCGAAGAGGCGCACAAAGCCCTCGAGATCGATCCGAATTCCGTTCAAGCCAGGGCCGTTCTCGCCAGCATGGACTGGCTGGCGGACAAGAAGGAAACCTCCTGGGATCCCCGCGATGCCCGCGGCTACGAGACCGCCGCCCACTTCTTCGTGATGAACCGCCGCTACGAAGAGGGCATAGAGTACTACCGCAAGGCCATCGCGCTCGATCCCCAGCTTTACAGCGCGCGCTCGCAACTGGGCGTCAATCTCATGCGCATGGGGCAGGACGAAGAGGCATACCAGCAACTCACGACCTGCTTCAACAACGACTTCCAGGACAATGCCACCAGCAACTCGCTGAGGCTGCTCGAGACATACAAGAAGTTCGTGACGTTCAGAACCGGCAACGTCATCCTGAAGTTCGACAAGAAAGAGGCCGACCTCCTGCAGCCGTTTTTCCAATCGGAAATGGAGCGCATCATCGCGGCCTACGAGCGGAAATACAAGATGAAGCTCGACCGGCCGGTGCAGGTGGAGGTTTACCCCAACCACGAAGATTTCGCCGTACGCACGCTTGGCATGCCCGGATTGGGCGCGCTAGGCGTGACCTTCGGATACACCATCGCGATGGACAGCCCCTCCGGGCGGGCGCCCGGCCAATTCCATTGGGCTTCGACGCTGTGGCACGAAATGAGCCACGTGTTTACGCTGAGCCTGACCAATTCGCACGTGCCGCGCTGGTTCACGGAGGGCATCGCGGTACACGAGGAGACCGCGGTCTCTCCGGAGTGGGGCGACCGGCTGGCGCCGGAAGAGATCGCCGCGATCAAAGAGAAGACGCTGCTGCCGATCGCCGGGCTCGACCGCGGCTTCATCCATCCCAAAAGCCCCATGCAAGTGGGAGTCAGCTACTTTCAGGCGGGCCGGATCTGCGACTACATCACGGCCAAGTTCGGCTGGGACACGATCCTCGCCATGCTGCGCGATTTCGCCGCGGGCCAGGACACGGCGGCGGTGGTGAGCAGGGAATTGAAGATGGAGCCGGCCGAGTTCGACAAGCAGTTTCTGGCGGCCGTCGAGGCGGACACCAGGCGTACCGTGGACAATTTCGACGAGTGGAAGAAGGGCGTCAAGCAGGTCAACGAAATGTCCAAGGCCAAGGACTACGACGGGGCGATCAAGGAAGGTCTGGCGATCCGCGACCTCTATCCGGATTACGTGGAAGCCGGGAGCGTCTACGAGTTTCTGGCCAAGGCGTACCTGGCGAAGGACAATCGGACCGCCGCGATCGAGGAACTGGAGCGCTACGTTCATGCGGGCGGGCGCGATCCCGAGACGATCAAGCTCCTGGCCAGGCAGCTCACCGAAGCCGGCAACAAGAAGGAAGCCGCGGCCGTCCTGGAGCGCCTGGATTTCATCTATCCGATGGACAGCGGCCAGCATCAAATGCTGGGAGCGCTGTGGCTGGACCAGGGGAACATTCCCGGAGCGATTCGCGAGTTCGGCGCGGTGGTGGCGCACAATCCCATCGACCCGGCCGAGGCGCACTACCAACTGGCGCGCGCGTACAACCTGAATCACCAGTCCGGGAAGGCCCAGGACGAATTACTGTCGGCCTTGGAAGCGGCTCCCACGTACCGGCCCGCGCAGAGGCTTCTGCTGGAGCTGAGCGCTTCGGAAAACGCAGGAACTCCGGGCGGCCCGGCGCCGAAAAAGAACTGAGAGAAATGGAACAATCATGTCAACACCCGTGACGCAGCAGCTTTCGCCGGACGTACTGAAGGCGCGCATCGAGCGCTTCCGGCAGGTGCAATCCGAGATCGTGACGCAAGTGCGGCGCGTGATCGTGGGCCAGGAGGAGGTGCTGGAGCAGGTCATGATCGGCCTGTTCGTGGGCGGTCACTGCCTGATTACCGGTCTTCCGGGCACCGCCAAGACCTTGCTGGTGCGGACGCTGGCCCAGACTCTCGGGCTGGCGTTCAAGCGCATTCAGTTCACGCCCGACCTGATGCCCAGCGACATCACCGGCACGGACATCATCGAAGAGGATCCGCACAGCGGGCGCCGCACGTGGACGTTCGTCAGAGGGCCGATCTTCGCCAACATCCTGCTGGCCGACGAAATCAACCGCACGCCGCCGAAGACGCAGGCGGCGCTGCTCGAAGCGATGCAGGAACACAAGGTCACCGCCGGCGGCCGCACTTACACGCTGGAAGAGCCGTTCTTTGTCATGGCCACGCAGAACCCGATCGAGCAGGAAGGCA
>CAIRXZ010000133.1 GCA_903882645.1 uncultured Acidobacteriia bacterium
ATGATCAGGTCACGCCGTTACTTTCTTTTCAGCCGACTATTCCAGCACAGAATGTCATTGAAGCTATGGCAAGCGGATTCAATGAGAACAATCTCGACGGAGTGATCATTGCGGCAGTTTCCCATGGTCACTTGGCACCTGATGCCTGGCAATCATGACCACCTGCGGGAGAACGGTCTCTGGGATCGTCTTTCGCGGACGAATCTCCCGAAGAACGTGCACCTCCATACGACCCCTGGCGCCGTGAAGATTATGGATGACGACGGAACGCCCGTGTTCCTCCTGCCGGCGCCGCTTCCCCATATCGCGAGTGTAGACGATCTCACGGGCTACATGGACAAAGAGGCCACGCCTGAGGGAGCCATCCGAATCGGGATGGCGCACGGCTCGATCCAGGGTTTCGGCTCGGATGGCGAGGCCTCAAACTACGTCGAGCCGACTCGCGCTGACACCGCGGGGCTCGCCTACCTGGCCATGGGCGATTGGCACCGGCAGGTACAGATCAATGATCGCGTGTGGTATTCCGGCACGCCAGAGCCGGATCTGTTCAAGCGCCCACCAGGTTCCAGCGGGACGCTCTGCAACGGCGGCACCGCGCTTGTCGTCGATATCGCCGGCGCGCGCGCAACGCCCACAGTTTTACCCGTCGAGGCCGGCCGGTACCGCTGGCACCAGGTCATGAAGACGCTCACAGAAGACTCTCAGATCGATCTCCTGGAAGCGGAACTTCGTGCGCTCGAACCCGACTTGAGCAGAGTCGTGCTCGATCTCCAGGTTACGGGAACGCTGTCGCTGGCCGGTCGCAAGAGATTTGAGGAGAGGATCATCCACGGCATCGGGGCCGCAGTGTGCGCCACGCGGTGGCAGGATGGTGGGCTGGTTCTTGAGCCGACGGAAGCAGACATGGACGATATCGACCGCTCGGGATTCGTTCGCGTGGCGGCGGACCGGCTCAAGGTGATGGCCGACGACCGCTCCGATCAAGAGCGGGCGCGCCTTGCTTCCCTCGCCTTGCGCCGATTGTATCTTGAACATCTGCGGCAGGCAGGGGTCTCATGAAAATCCGCTCGATCAAGCTCACAAATTTTCGCAAGTTCATCGGCACCGTCGGCGTCGATGGAATCACCGATGGCGTCAATCTTCTCGTCGGCGAGAACGAGGTCGGAAAATCGACGCTACTGGAAGCAATCAACGGTGTGATCTTCGAAAAGGCGAAGTCACAGACCGAGCGCGCAAGAAGCTTCCGACACTTCGTCAACGGCACAGTACCGGAGGTCGAACTGGCGTTCGATCTCGACGGTACGCGCTGGACTATTCTAAAGCGGTTCGCCGGCCCATCCGGGAAAGCGGTGCTGACTAATTCAGATCACCGTCGTTTCGAAGACGAGGCGGCGGAGTTAGAGCTGCAACGACTGCTTGAATTCGCGAGTCGCCGGGGCGGCGGCGAGGCTGGCATTTGGGGAACGCTCTGGGTGCGTCAGGGTAGTTCGTTTGGCGATGCCAAGCTTGACGATGCCGGTCGTCGCACCTTGCAGGGTTGCATCGAGGCCCAAGTTGGCGTTGTCACAGGCGGGGAGAGGGGCCGGAGGATTCCGGCGGCGGTCGACCACGCGCTTGAAGAAATTCTGAGCGCGCGGGGGCCACGCGGAAAATTCAAGGATGCCAAAGATCGGCTCGACGAGGTGGGCGGACGAGCCAACCAGCTGGAAGAAAAACGACGGGAGATCTTTGAATACATGGACACACTCGCGCGCCAAAAGCGCGAGCGCAAAGACCTTCAGGTCGATTGGAGCGAGGAAGCCCATCGGCGCGAGCTTGATGAGGCACGGACCCGTCGCACGGCGGCGGCCACCAAAGCTGCTGAGCTTGAGGCGTCCCGGAATGCGGCGAAGCTCGCAGAGGAGCGGGCGGTACGCGAACGGATGGCAGTGACGGAGCGCGCGAAGCTGGCGCGAGAACTCGACCCGATAGAGGCCGAGATCAAGGGACTCACGACCGATATTGGCCAGGCCGAGACTCACAAGAATGAGACCAGACTTCTGGTCGAGACCTGCGAAAAAAGACTCGCCGAACTCCGCGAGCAGGCGCGTCTTAACGGTGAGCAGAGTCGGCGACTTGAGCGCATCCGTAGCGCCGCCGCTCTCTATACCGAGATCGCGCAGCATGAGGCGACGCTGGCAAAAGCGGTAGACCTACAGGCTGATGCCGGCCGGCTCTCCGAGTTAATGGGTCAGATCACCGCGACAGACGAGGCCGTGTCGCGGATCGAGGCTGCCGATACAGAGCTTTCCGGCGCAAAGGCGGCGCTCAACGCGGTCGCGACCACGGTATCGCTCGCGATCGAGCGAGATGCATTGGGCCGGGTGCGCCTCGATGGTGTGCCGCTTGATGCGCCGACGATGTCTCTCGCTGTCGTCGCCAAAACATTGATTGGCGTCGAAGGGGTTGGAAAGATCGCCGTCGAACCGCAAATCCACGACCGCGACGCGATTCTTGAGCGGCGGCGTCTGGCCGAAAGTCAACTCAAGGCGGCGCTTGAGGCGGCCGGTGCCGAAAACCTGACCGCCGCCCGCTACGCGGTGGCGCAGCGCCGTGAGTTGGAGCGGCAGCTCGCAGATGTTCGCCGTGAGATTGCGGGTCTTGCGCCGCGAGACCCGTCGACCAAGCTGGCAGCAGGCCTGGATGCGCGCCAGACTCGTGTGAGGGAATTACGAGGCCGGCTCAAAACGGAATTAGAAGTGCTGGGTCTTTCCGCGCTGCCAACGACTGCGGAGATCGCGAAGGAAATTGCTGAGACTCATGACAGGGCCGAACAACTGGCTGCTGACATTGGGACAGCCGAGGCGGCAGTGGAGGGACCAAAGGGCGTGCTCGCCGAAGCGACCGCAACGTTGCAAGAGCTGGAGCAACGCCTAGCCGGGCGGCGTGGCACTCTTGAGACGAAGCAAGCCGCCCTTACGGCGGGCCGGTCCCAAGCCAGCGACGAAGAACTCTCGACCCATGCCAATGAACTCACGCTGCGGGCCACCGAGCAACAGACCGCTCTCACGACACTCCAGAATAGCCAGGGAGAAGCGGTTGAAGCAATCGACGTGCGCATTAAGCGCCTTGAGGCTGCCGGGCGAAATCATCAGGATGCTGTGGCTGGGCTGAACAATGAGATCACGCGGCTCACGACGTTGATCGAGGCCAGCGAGGGTGCCGGCGTCGAAGAAGCACTTGAGGTTGCAAGAGCGGAGCAAGCCCGGCTTGAGGCGGCGGTGAAAGGCTACGAGGAGGAGGCCGCTGTTCTTCAACTACTCCAGCAGACCCTGCGTGAGGCCGAACGAGAGGCCAAAGCTCTCTATCTGGCTCCAGTAGTGAGCCGCGTCGAGCCATACCTGAAGATGTTGCTGCCAGGCACGGCTCTGGTGCTCGACGAGAACCTGAGCATAAGCGCCATTCAGCGCAACGGGACCGCCGAGGCGTTTGGTCGCCTCAGCGACGGAACGCAGGAACAGCTTGCTGTGCTCACGCGTCTTGCCTTTGCGGAACTCTTGCTCGCGCAAGGCCGCCCGGCAACCGTCATCCTCGATGACGCTCTGGCTTTCAGTGATGACCTGCGCATCGAGCGAATGTTCGATATCCTGATGCGCGCGGGGGAAAATGTGCAGATCCTCGTGCTGACGTGCCGCAAGCGATTATTCGCCAGGCTGGGTGCGGCGGAACTAAATCTTAAGGAAATGCACGGCGCGACCTAAGAGGCATTGAGGGGGAAGAATGCGCATCGACAAAGTGAGAATTAGGAACTTGGGGGTTTTGCAACGCGTGGGAAGCGCGGAAAAACAAAAAGCTGGTCAGGATTCTCGCGGCTCATACGGCTTATGGCGGTTTTCTGTTCCGTTGCTACTCAGACCCCTTTAAGGAAAGATGCTGCTATTGAAGACGCTCACGACATTGAGTGCGAACACGGACTACGACGAACTGGTCAAGTTTGTGCAAGGGCATTTCACCGACGGTCTCGCGTTGGTGATCGGGTCCGGGCTCTCGTCCGCTGAGGGAATGCCTGGGATGCCTGAGCTTGCCGCGCATCTGAGCGGCCGCGCCGGCACGCTGGTAGCAGACGACGCGGCGCTCTGGTCCCTGATCAAGGTGACCATTGACGCGAATGAGGGACTGGAGGCCGCGCTCCTAAAGCACGCGCCAACCGACTCTCTTGAAGTCTGGATTGCGCAAGGAACGTCCGAACTGCTAATGCCGAAGGAACGCGAAATTATAAGCGCGGTGCTCCGAGGGGAGAGCACACTTCGCCTGACGACATTCCTGGACAAGATATTGAAGCCGACGACTGGATTGCCGATTCTGACCCCCAACTATGACCGACTGATCGAGGTCGCCTGCGAAATGGCAGGATTCCATGTAGACACCACAGCCGTCGGGCACTATGCGGGCGCGTTCGACCATACCCGAAGTTGCATGGCATCATGCCGAGGCATCACAACGCGCGCCAAGACTACTGTCCTCGACCACTTCCCGCGTGCGATCGTCCTGAAGCCGCATGGGAGCTTTGACTGGTACAAATTCGGCAATGACGCGCGGCGCTGCAGTTTGGATCTGGACGCGGAACGGCTCATCATCACGCCTGGTCTCAACAAGTACCGGGCTGGCTACAACGCGCCATTTGACAAGCATCGCGATTTGGCCAACGACTACATCAAGCTGGCCGGTCGTCTGCTGGTGGTGGGGTACGGGTTCAACGACGATCACCTGCAAACCCATCTCGTAAGACGGATTCAGGATGGCACGCCCACGCTGATCTTGAACCAATCGGCGAGCTCGAAGGTCGAGAAGCTGGCGGAGGAATCGCCGAGCTGCGTTTGCCTCTCGAAACCGACGGCAGGGGCGGGAGTCGTGATGGTGACAAAGGGCCACCGGTTCGAGCATCAGGGGCACGATTTGTGGGATCTGGGCGTTCTGGCAAAGGAGCTACTGACATGAGCGATGCACCTATTCTGACGTTCGACGCGCCGAGCAAGCTCGGCAAGGTCG
The DNA here is from genome assembly GCA_903882645.1 of uncultured Acidobacteriia bacterium. Taxonomy (GTDB): domain Bacteria; phylum Acidobacteriota; class Terriglobia; order Bryobacterales; family Bryobacteraceae; genus BOG-224. The sequence continues at coordinate 5,029 of CAIRXZ010000133.1, forward strand.
TCTCCGTGGACACGAGCCGCGTACTCATCGCGGTGGAAAACGCTGCACTCTTGCCGCGTGCTGCGGTCGGTAGCCTCGTCGCAATTCAGGGGACGACCGCTCAGGAGTTCCTGATCGGCATGACGGAGCGTGTGACGCGGCAGCTACGCGAGCAGACAGCGCAGCCTGATCCGATGGCACCCACGACGCTCGCGGTGGAGGTCGTGCCAGACGATGCGCTCCGGGCCGTCTTGCTCGGCACCTACCGCACCATTGAGGGAACCGTGCGCAATCGGTTCAAGCGGGGCGCTGATTCATTCCCACAAATCGATCGCGATTGTTTTCTCATTGAGGGCGGCAACCTTCAGCGATTCATGGGGTTATTGGGCAAAGACTTGGATGAAAAGCAGCGGCTCGAACTCGGCCACTTCGTCATCGACCGCTCAGCCGCCGCGATCGCCAACGGTGATCGCTTCTTCCAGCGGCACGCGGCGATCCTCGGCAGTACCGGCTCCGGCAAGAGCTGCGCGGTGTCGTTGATCTTGGAACGGGCACACGCCCGCAAGCACGCCAATATCGTCGTGTTCGACATGCACGGCGAGTACGCCTCGCTGGCGAACCCGCCCGCCCGCGAAGGCAGCATTGCTCCGCCGCCGATTGCCAGCGCGTTTAAGATCGCAGGCCCGGGTGATCTCGCCAAGCCAACGGAAAACACACTCTTCCTGCCGTACTGGCTCCTGAACCGGGAAGAGATGCTCTCGATGATATTGGACCGAAGCGATCAGAACGCGCCCAACCAGGCAGCGCGATTTACAACTCATGTGCGGGGGTTAAAGGACACGACCCTGAAGGACGAGAAGCAGGAGACGGTCCGTGCAACATTCACCGTGGACTCGCCCGTGCCCTACAAGCTCACCGATCTCCTCGTAAAGCTGCGAGAGGACGACACGGGCATGAAGCCTGGGACGGCGAAAGCCGAGATCAAGGGAGATTGGAACGGGAAACTGACGCGGTTTATCTCCCGCCTCGAAGCCAAGGCCGAGGACCGCCGGTACGGTTTCATGTTCAAGCCGCCAGATGCCGCCCTCAAGTACGACTGGCTCGCGAAGCAAATCGTAAATCTGCTCGCTCCAGCCAACGAGAAGCCCGGCATCAAGGTGGTGGATTTCTCCGAAGTGCCGTCGGACGTGCTCCCCGTCGTCACGGGCGTATTCGCACGAATGCTTTACGATGTTCAGTTCTGGATGCAGCCGGAGAAGCGAACGCCGTTCGTGTTTGTGTGCGACGAAGCCCACCTCTACTTGCCCGTCCGTGAGGACGCGGACGCAGTCGAGAAGCAGGCCCTCTACTCCTTCGAGCGCATAGCTAAGGAAGGCCGAAAGTACGGTGTCTCCCTCCTTGTGGTGAGCCAGCGCCCCTCGGACGTGAGCCGCACCATCCTCAGCCAGTGCAACAACTTCCTCATCCTCCGCCTGACGAACGATCAAGATCAAAACGTCGTCCGTCGCCTCATGCCGGACTCACTGGCGGGTGTCCTCGACGGCTTGCCGCTGCTCGACACAGGAGAAGCCTTGTTGCTAGGCGACGCGATACTCCTGCCCGCCAGAATCAAGTTGAAATTCCCAGCCATCGAACCGCTGAGCCAGACCCGAAACTTCTGGCAGGAATGGGGAGAAAAGGCCCCGGATTCCGCCGCGGTTGCGGCAGCAGTCGAAACGCTGCGCCGGCAATCTCGCACAGCCGCGAAGATCGCTTGAAGCGCGAACCATCCGCGCATAGATTTCGACATAATGGTAGCCATTTGGGGTGTTCTTCGACGCGGATCAACGAATTTCGACGTTGGACGCTGCCAGGTAGATCGACACTAACCATCACGAAACCCCCTCTGATACGGGGTTTTGTTACACAGATTGACGGTACCTCATATTTCCTGCTACTATACCAATCAGAACCCAGGTTTCTTAGGGGTTTTGTGCTGGAGAAATACCATGGACTTTGTCACCCGGTCCTTATCGCCGCAGGAAAGCCGCGTCGTGCTTGCCCTGGCTGAGCAGGGGCGGCGGGAGATCGCACGCCCGGAGATCGTCCAACTGCTCGGGGTGAGCCCAAAAGCCGCTGACCACGTCATCAATTCGCTGCGCCGAAAAGGCTGGCTGGAACGCGCGAGCTGGGGCAAGTACCTGCTCATCCCGCCCGACCAGGGACCCGAGGCGTTGGGAGAAAGCAATCTCCTGGCGCTCGCCAGCCGGATCATCGAGCCATACTACATAGGCTACGGTACGGCTGCGACCCATTACGGGCTGACGACGCAGCATCGCAACGTGATCTGGCTCGTGACGCCCGTGCATCTGCGCGACCGAAGGGTCGGCGACGCCGAAGTCAGGATCGTCAATCCCGTACCACACAAATTCTTCGGCTTCGGCCCGGTCGATGTGCTCGGGTACAAAGTCATCATCTCCGACCGCGAAAAAACGGTTCTCGATTGTATCGACCGTCCCGAGCTGGCCGGCGGAGCAGGGGAGGCTGCGTACATTCTGGCGACCGCAAGTCGCCGGTTCGACTGGGCGAAGGCCGTCGAGTATCTCGAACGGATCGGATCGGCACCACTTGTCCGGCGATTCGGCTGGCTCGCCGATCACGCGGGCGTCAATATTCCGGCCGGCGAACGGGAACGTCTACTCCGGTTGGCCGGTCACAGCCGCAAGGCGTTCCTTGGTCCCAAGGGGGAGGTGAAAGGCGCAATCGGCTATGACGAGACGTGGCGTCTTTTCGTCAATGTGACGCGGGAAGAGCTGCATGGCAGCGCCGGACTCGGTCGGCGGCGAACCGTCAAGAAGGAGATGTAAAAATGCTTCCGCGACCTCAAGTGCAGCGCTATTCCGCTGAATCCGGCCTTCGCGACATCATGATCGCGGAGAAGGAAATTGTATTGACGTTCCTGCTTCAGCTTCTGTCAGAGCGCGGTCTGCTGGATCGGTTCGCGTTCAAGGGCGGCACCTGTCTGCGCAAGATGATCATCGGCAGCCAGGGACGCTTTTCCACCGATCTGGACTTCACGGCCCTGGAGGAACACGACCACGAGACGATCATCCTCGATATGATGGATGCCTTCGCACAGCCCTTTCACGGTCTTCAGTTCAGCATTCCGGACGACAGCTACTACGAGACGCAAGACGCTCTGTCATGGGGCGTCAATCCGATCTATACCCATGCGTGGAACGGCAGTGGGGAAAGCGAAGTGAAACTCCAGATCAGCCGTCGCGAGACTCCGACGCTGGCAACAGAGCGGCGGCCCCAGTTCGAACAGAGCTACTTCAGGCAGTTGCCCTTCGCACCCGCTCAAATCACCTGCCTCGCGCTGCCCGAGATCATCGCCGAGAAAATTCGCGCGTGCTATCAGCGAAACAAGGCGCGCGACATCTACGATCTTGGAATGTTTGCGACCCGGCCGCTTGACCAGCCGCTCATCCGCCGCCTGGTCGTCCTGAAGCTCTGGCAGGCGCGCGATACTTTCGATCCGGAGCGCCTGATGAAGAAATTCGAGGAGGGCAGGGCCTTCGACTGGGACGACCTCAGCCAGCTCGTTCGCCGGACGGTAGCAGTTGACCGTGAGACAATCACCGCCGATTGCGTCAGAGGGTACCATTTTCTGTTAGACCTGACTGAAGAGGAGCGGCAACTGGCCAATGATCCGCACCAGCGAGAGCGCGCACTCTGGGAAAGGCTGCGGACCGCTGATGTCCAAGGCTAAGGGAGAGGCATACGACGCCCTCATGGCAATTCAAGGCATAAGATGCCCGCGCGGGCATGATTTATCTATCGCTTGGTATGCATCGCGAGGAAAACCGCCGAAGAAAAGCCAAAGGGGACACAATAGTCGCGCCAATGAACCTCGACCTCTGGGAGGATAAGTGGAAGCGGTAAGCGGTTAGGATGGAACCATGGCTCTTCCGCACGACCCTGACCAACTCCAGGGACAGCGCCCGCCGCCGCAAATCGACGAGCAGGCGATGAGCGATCTGATAACCGGTTTCGAGGCGCACCTGCCGGCGATGCTGGGGCAGTTCGCCGATCTCCTGGGAAGGACCGCGCCGCGCATCTCCGTGCAGGAAAGGCGCCGGTTCATGGAGCGTTTGCGGCGCAAGCTCCGGCCTCTGTGGTCCGCGTTTACCGAACTTGAGGCGCTGGGCGCCGCGCCCGAATCGGCTGAGAAGACGGAGAAGGCGACGGCAGCCCTGCGTAGCATCCTGATCGAGATGCTGGCCACTCCCCGGATTCGAAAATCGCCGGATGTGGACCGGCTGGACTGGCTGATCGCAATGGCGGCTAGGGCCACGAACCCGCCCCGCGCCGCCTGGGCGCGGCAAGCGCCCTACCTTGAAGCGCGCACGCATCTCTGGAACGTCCTGATCAGTGTCTACAGCCAAGTGCCGCTCGCCGCCGTTCAGACCGTGCTGGACGCGTGGGCCTCTGATGGCGAGTATCGGCGCTATGTTCATTCCCTGCGGCTGCTCACCGTTGCCGCCGCGCGTTTTCGCTCGAAGCCGACGCAGCGAATCAGCGACCGCGCCGCCGTGGAACTTCAAAACGAATATCTGCGGACCGCCAACGTGTTCGAACAGCAACTGCGGCTGCTGACCTGCCTTGTCCGCGCAGCACCGGGCATCGCGAAACCCTGGTCCTATTGGCAGCGCCAGAGTCTCAAGAACCTGATGGAGATGGCGTCGATGCACGATGAACTCCGCAACCTTGTACCGTTCATAGACCGCCATGTCCGCAACGCGCTCACACACGGCCCCCCGCTCGTCGACCGCAGCTCCCGGCGCTGCCAGTTCTGGGACCGGGATATCTGTGTGACCTGGAACTGGGAAGACTACTTCCGCAATACGCGCGCGCTGACGCTCGCGGTGCTCGGCTGCGCGAATCTCGACAGCTTCCGCCAGTTAATCGAGATTCAGATTCTGGCGCGGGCTCTCGTCCCCAATCAACCGATCTCGCGGACCGCGACAATGGCGCGCATGAATTCCGCGTCGGGGTCCGCCAGAGCTTCAACTGATCCCAGAAGCGCGAAGCGCACCAAAGCCGACGGCCTCGGCGATAACGTAACATCGGAAGGACAGGGGATAACACCCTGAAACCATTCACACTTCCGCCGATGTGATAATATACATTCGGTAAAATGCATTATTCATATCATGGGTGAGGGGGCTCAATCTCGCTCTACCTAATCCCGGAACTCTGGCCGTTCAGCTTGCACCATTTCCTCCACATCTCCCGGTAAGCCGCTTCCATATTGCGGGCAAAAGATTTCTGGTTCATCAGCGGGCTGGATGCCACCCTGTCGCGCAAATTATGCCGCAGGCCGCGCAGCCGGTCCCTGTCCAGCGCCAGATTCGTGGCCAGATCGACATACTCATCAACATTTCTTGCAATCAGTTCCGGCATCCCGGCATTAGTCAAAATCGTTACGCCCATTCGCGAGACGAAATGATCGCCTGCCATTGTGACAAAGGGCACGCCCATCCACATCGTATCCATGCTCGTCGTCCCGCCCGTGCAGGGGAATGGATCAAGGGCGATGTCGATGCGGTTATACAGCACGAACTGGTTTGATCGTTTGCGCGGTTCCAGAATGATCCGGTCGAGAGGCAGGCCGGAACGCAGCAGGCGCGCTTCGGTGGCGGCCCGGAATTGCGGACTATCAATACCTGTGATCTCAAGCAGCAGGCGGGACTCCGGCACCTGCGCCATAATCCGCGCCCATGTTTCCAGTACCGGGTCGGTTACCTTGGCGAAGTTGTTGAAGCATCCGAAGGTAATGTACCCGTTGTCTTCAAAAGGCGGATGATCGATGCCAGCCGGGCTGTTCTCATGCGCGGCATAGCAGCAGAAAATCTCCGGTAGCCGCCACAGCGTCTCCGCGTTCAGGTGCTCGGTCATGCCCGGCGGCTCGGCATAGCCGTCCGTGATGCGGTAATCGACGGCATCCATGCCGGTGGTCGCCGGATAGCCCAGCCATGTCACCTGCACTGGCGCGGGCTTGCGGGCGAATACCATCAGGCGGTTTTCACGAGTATGGCCCGCCAGATCGACGAGGATATCAATCGCGTCCGCTTCGATCAGATCGGCGGCTTCGTCATCGTTCAAAGGCCGGATATCGCGCCAGTGGTCAAATTCCCGTTTGAGCCGGGTCGTGACGGCGTCTTCCCGGATGACATTGGCATAAGCGAACAGCTCAAACTGCCGCCGGTCGTGCAGCTTGAGTAAAGGCTCAAAGAAATAGTTGACTGCGTGCTCATGAAAATCGGGCGAGACATAACCGACGCGTAATTTACGCTCGGGATCGTCATCCCGAATCAGCGGACTCTTCCGGCGAAGCGGATCAGCTATCTTTTTGCCGAATTCCCGCGCTGTAGCAGCCAGTTCCTGCGGCGATACGGATGCCGCATAGACCATGGTCAGCAAGAGATTGCTGTGATGGAGGGCTGATTCAGGCTTAATAGCAAGGACACGATTGTGGCAGACTATTGCCTCATCGAGATTTCCTTGAGCCTTGAATGTATTGCCAAGGTTATTGAGGGCTTCAACGTCATCCGGCTTTAGAGAAAGTACGTGTTCATAGCACGCCACAGCATCGTCGAATCTATCCTGTTCTTGTAGACTGACGCCCAGATTAACATGGGCCTCGACAAAACCGGGATCGAGAATACACACGCGCCTGAACATGGCCTCCGCTTCGTCGAGCCGGCCCTGATCCCTGAAAAGACTGCCTAGATTATCGTGCGCCCCGGCATGCTCGGGATTCACAAGCAGCAGGCGCCTGTAACAATCCATGGCCTCGTCGGTCCGGCCCCGGGTGCGGAGGACGGAGCCCAGGTTACTGAGCGCGTCGACAAAGCGGGGATCGAGCGCCAGCGCGCGCCGGTAGCTCGCCTCCGCCTCATTGAGCCGGCCCATATCCTTGAAAGCGCTGCCCAGATTGTTATACAAGAACGGGTCATCCTCCTTCAGCGCAATCGCTTGGCTAATCATTTTGACGGCAATTTCAGGATGGCCAGTCTGGGACGACAGAACGCCGAGCAGATGCAGACTGTCCGCATGGGAAGGTTCAAGCGCCAGAACCTGCCGGTAAAGCGGCTCAGCCTCGGCCAGCCGTCCGGCCCGATGATGCCGCAGGGCTTCATTGTATTTTTCCTGAATAACCTGAGGCGATCCGCGCTTGCGATTCAGGCTTTTCTCAGCACGGCGCTGTTTGCGATTGTTAGACAAAGGAGCTTCTCTAGTTTTGCCGAGTAAGGGGTATGTTTGCGAATCTATAATGACACTTTCCACCCAATTCAACAGCACCAGATCAGCGCTAATCCGGAATTACCACAGGAAAGGAAAGTCACTGAATATTAGCCGCATGATCAGGACGGCCCAAACTCTGAAAAGCGCGATTATTCGTAATCTAGATTATCCCGGAATCCGGGCCGAACAACGGCCTCTTACTTCGCGTCCTTCTCGCTTATCAGACGATACTGAGTAATTACATCCTGACCAGCATCACCGAGTTTCGCGAAGGCTCCTAGGCGGTTTCTCAATTCCTTCACCGAGGCCTCAGCTTTGAGGATTCCTGAGTCTGTTAGAAAATAAAAATTAACCGAGCCTTGTTCTGGCAGCGGATAGATATCTGTGGCTTTAGCTTGCGGCTGGCATTGTAAGGCCAATGTAACCATTCTCTTCGCGGCCTGACGGACGGACTCATGCTTTTCACCACCAATGAAGCCGCCGCCGCTGCTTAGGTATACGCTCGCGGCACCGTTAATGAACGCAACTATGGTTGCAGTATCCTCCTTGTCGAGGCCCCAGTCCATTATTACGCCCCAAGAGTCATTAGAGTTAGTAGTTTGGGGCAAGCCTAGCTGCGTCCGCGAGCTTCGGAGAGCCAAATTCCGCAGATTCTGATAGATCTGTTTTGAATCCGCTACGGTCATGACCCCTTCTCTATTGTCGGCCTCCACATTTCTACTTTGGCTTTTACCACAGCATTTCTTGTATTTTTGTTTGCTGCCACAGGGACAGGGATCGTTACGCCCGACTTCGCTTGGTGTGCCTCTTAGCATAGATCTCTCCCCTGGCCCGAGAATAACAGGGCGCTCACGGCGGGCCAAACTCGATTTTCACTCAAATAATCAAACCGCCCCGACATTTCACATTGTCATAACATAGGTGAGGGCCAGGGCCACAGCCGATACAAATCAAAACTTCGTGCTCGAACGGCCTCCCCGCCTGCTCCTGAAAATCCCCCAGCATCTTTTCAGCGCGGGCCGCGTGCTCCCGTTCCTCCAATACGGCCTTGTCCAGTCCGCGCAGCGCGTATTCAATGCGTCGGCTACGCTTGCACGCATTGCTGAACCAAACCAGGACACCATATTAGCCACTTCCGGGCTCGGCGAGTTGTGTCGTCAACGACCTCACCGCCATTGGCACGCTTGTCCCCGGATCATCGTCCATCGCACAGCTCTTTTTGCCGGTTTTTCAATTCATGACGCATCGTTGGCCGGGCGCACCGGGCCGTCAACGGCCTGCCCGCTCCCAGAATTCCGTGTTGGCCGTGCCGCTGCGCTTGACCGCCCGGCTTACGCCCCCGGCCCTGTCTCTCCGCGTTTTGAAAAACCACTAGCAAAAGGAGAACTGTTATGACTGACACTACATCCATAGCACTGAACAAGCTCGTCGCCTGGGATGGCAACGTGCGCAAGACCGCCGGAGCCGACACCGCCCTGGCCGAACTCGCGGCATCCATCGCCGCCCACGGCCTGCTGCAATCGCTTGTCGTCCGCAAAGGCAGACGCGATACCTACGCCGTCGTTGCCGGAGGCAGACGGCTTGCCGCCCTGCAATCCCTCGCCGAATCCGGCAGGATATGCGCTGACTACGCGATCCCCTGCCACGTCATCGCCGACGATGCCGACGCCACCGAGATCAGCCTCGCCGAAAACGCGATCCGCGAGCAGATGCATCCCGCCGACCAGTTCGAGGCTTTCCGCGACCTGATCGACAAGGGCATCCCGGCCGTCGATATCGCCGCCCGCTTCGGCGTCACCGACAAGGTGGTCGAGAAACGCCTGAAACTCGCCCGCGTGAGTCCGGTCATCATCGCCGCCTATCGCGCCGACAAGCTCGACCTTGAACAGGTCATGGCTTTTGCGATCAGCGACGACCACAAGGCGCAGGAGAAAGTCTTCAAAGCCCTGCGCAACATCGGAGGCGATCCCCGATCCATACGCCGCGCGCTGACCGACGGTGAGATTCCCGCTTCACACAAGGCCGTCAAGTTCGTCACCCTCAAGGCCTACGAGAAAGCCGGTGGCCAGGTCCGCCGCGATCTCTTCGCCGAGGACGACGAAGGCGTCTTCATCCTCGATCAGGAGCTTTTGCAATCCCTTGCCATCGCCAAACTCGAAAAGACCGCAGCCGGTCTGCGCAAGGAAGGCTGGAAGTGGGTCGAGATCCGGCTTGAGCAGGACCATTCCGAATGGTCGAGCTGCACACGGATGCATCCCGAGATGGCGCCGCTTGCCCCGAAACCGGCGAGGGAACTTGCAGCCCTGGAGCAGGAACACGACACGCTTGAGGCCGCGTGGGACGCCAACGACGACCCCGACGCCGAATATCCGGAACGCCTGCGTGAGATTTCCGACCGCATCGATGAGATCAACGAAGACCGCGAGGATGTCTGGCCCCCTGAAACTCTTGCCATCGCCGGTGCGGTTGTCCGTATCGGCTATGACGGCAAGACCGATATCGACCGCGGCTATGTACTCCCGGCTGACCGTCCGAAGAAAGCCTCCCCTGCCAAAACCGTCACCACGACCAATGATGACGGCACTGTCACCGAAACCGAAATCGAGGAAGCCTTCACGCTATCCGCCGCCCTCGTCGAACACCTGACTCTCCACCGGACAGCCGCCATCAGCGCGGAGCTTCTCAACCGCCCTGATATCGCCCTGGCAGCACTCGTGCATACTCTCGCTGCGCAAGTGCTCCTGAACAGCGCATCCGGCAATACCTGCCTGGAGATCTTCGCCACCACCAAATCCCTCCACGATGTCGAAGGCGCCAAGGCTTTCGATGCCATGACTTCAGCCGGTGAAAACTGGGGCAACCTGATTCCCGGCACACGCGACGCTTTGTGGACTTGGTGCCTTGAGCAGGATCAGCAGGTCCTTCTCGATCTTCTCGCCTTCTGCATGGCGCGCACCGTCAATGCGGTACGGACGAAGAAAGACGGCGCTAACGATCCACGGTTCGCATACGCGGACAGGCTTGCCGCCACGCTGAAGCTCGACATGACGGCCTGGTTCACTCCGACCGCCGAGAACTACTTCGCCAAGGTCAGCAAGACCGGCATTCTCGAAGCCCTCAAGGAAGCCAAAGGCGATATCGCACCTGCGTGGAATACCGCCAAGAAAGGCGATCTTGCCGCAATCGCGGAACGCCAGTTAGCCGAAACCGGCTGGCTGCCGGAACTTTTGCGCAAAGCCGCCTGACGCCCTTTCGCCAGATGGCCCGTCGTCCCCCGGCGGGCCATCTGCTTTTCAGTCGTGCATCTTGTAAATGCGATAGCCGTGGGTTGTCTCTATGCCGTGTTCAGCTGACATCGCGGCGCCTAGCATAAAGGTCTCCGGGATCTCCTTGTACTCATCAATGAGAACGAAATGATCGGAGCGGCACCGCTCGCGGCATATGGCCAGGATTTCGTCAATACTGATTCCACGCGGCAATTCAATCCTGGTGACATCCTGCAGCCCGCAAAACGGAACAGGGCGGCCGGGCAGTTGCCGCAGTTCATACGAGGGCATGCCGCCGTCATCGAAGGCGTAAATCTCACCGTATTCGTTCATCCCCATGGCCCGCAGCGCGATACCAAGCTGGCCGAAGAATTGAAAGGACTGCTCCCTGCCGGTCTTCGGCGGCAGCACGAAGGCCGTGATTGAGGGGCGGCGTATGGGCGCGGTACCGCCAAGGAATGTTTCCAGAAATGTCTTGAGCGCGCGCAGACTGCTTGTCTTCGCGTGGAATACGGATACACCGTATTCTTCGGCAATACGGAGCGATCTCATCTGTTCCGCCATGAAGGCGTCGGTGCAGACAACATCCATATAGGGCGCGTAGGCGCTGAGTGCATCGATGTCGGTGCCGTCGCTGGGCTTGATCTTGCGCTCGGCGTACCGGGTGAGAATGGTGGCGAAAAGCCGGGCCTCAATGCTCAACAGCGGTATGCTCGTAAAGTCGCTGCTCTGTGTGAATGCTGTTAATTCGGGCAGTTTGTCCTGCGGGAGAGGACCGCAGAAACGGGAATAGGTTCTGAGGAATTCCTCGCGCTGTGTTTGCTGTTCGACTTTGACTTGCTCCTCGTAGGAGACCTTCTTTTGCAGCAGGCGTTCACGCAGTCCCTCCATTTCTATCGCCGTGCTGTGCCGTCCATCACGGAAATTATGCCGTTCCAGGTGCGCGTCCACGCTGATGCCGAAGCGCTCGACCTGTTGGTCAGGATGATCCAGAAACGCGGCTTCTGGTCGAAGCGGGTCGGGCGCAGTACGCCCGGCGAAGCGTTCGAACGCCGCCGATGTCTGGGCATTCCTGATTTCGTCGGGGCGATAGAGGCGCACTTGTCCGAGGTAATGCTGATAGGACACGATCCGGTCTTTCAAATGCGTCGCAAGGCTGGACTCGACATCGTGCAGCCAGGAGCCGGGGACGACGAGCTTTTCATCGACAAAACCCTGGTGGAGCAGCTCGTAAACATCCTTAAATTCGGGCCGGACCTTCTCGTGAGTGTCAGCCTTGGACATCTCGCTCAGAAAGTTCTGATCGAGGTAGACGAGCAGCTTCCTGGTCCGCTTTGGCATATGTTCACTATTCGAGCCCAAGCTCTTTCCTGAGCTGGCTTGCCTGTTCTTCGCCGTCGGTCCACGGCACCATCCGGGCATACTGCATCCGTGTCTTGATCTTCGGGTCGTGCTTGTCGAGCTTAAACTCGTCGATGATCGCCGTCATCAGAGCCATGTAGGCTTTCACCGCGATGGTGAAAGCGATACCCGCCATCAGTTCGAATGACTCCTTCTGCAGGTTGGCGAATCCGGTGAGCCCGGAGTGAATATACCAGCTGAGGCGCGGGTATTCCACAGCATATAGCTCGTCGAAGGGTTGCCCGAGCCTTTCCACGCGCTTTTGCATTTTCAGCAAGGACCAATGCTGGACATCGGGGCGGTTGGGCCAAAGCGAATCGCGTAAGGCCGTAATGCGGGGACCTTCCAGCCTGATGAACTCCTGAAAAGTCGTCGCATCAACCTGCGCGCCGGAGTTTGCGGCCTTAAAGTCGATGATGGCCTGGGCGGAACGCATCTTCTCCACATCGATCAGTGCGAGCATCTTTTCCGGCCCTTGCGGGATCTGGTCGATGAGGGCGACATCGACCGCAATCTCGAAAAGCCCTCGCGCGGCGGAGGCGATCCCCTGGATATGCTTCACATGGTTGAGCGCGAGTATGGATTCGACGTTAGCAAATGCCCGGTAGTAGTTCGCCGTGAAGCAGATTTCCCGCTGCTTGGGGTCGATGAGGCCGCGAATTACATTTCGGATTTCGATTTTGTCGAAGTTGTTGAGGCTCGTCAGGGTTGAGAAGAACCTTGCCGGTTCTTCGCGCAGCTTGCCGGTTGATGTCATGGCGGACCGACCTCTTTTGTCCCACTCCTAGTCCCGCTTACGTCAAAGCCTTCTCGGGCCAGCTCGCCATGAATGATAGTCGACCCAGTCTCTGTACACGCGCCACCGCCTCAGTTGCGCGACGCCCAGATGACCAGCCCCGCCGCACAAGCGAGGGCAAGGATACCGACGGCTTGCGGGCTCCACGCCGTGCCCGTTTCCGCGTAGGTCGCGAGAATGTCACAGTTCGCCTGCTGGTACGGCAACCGGCCAACCTGGTAGATCGCCCGCAGAGCGCGCACCTGATGTTCCGCTGGCGTCATTCCGATTGAATCCACTGATCCGCCATACCCCGCGAGGAATTCGGGCAGAGACACAATTCTCGCCCCGGTCTCCGGCATGGTATCGACGACGGCCTGGCAGCGGTGATCCGCACACGTTCCGCGATGGCGAATCCACAGAGCCTTGGGCCGGCTGACTGAAGCCCCGAGAAGCGAATTGTCGACGATCATGCTTTCATATTACGCCCGTTGGCGTCCGGGTGGATGAAGCTCACCTGCCTCCGCTTTCGTGGCCGCCGTCAGTTTTCTCCGCTGTTTTAGCCGCCCGCGCGGCGTGTTCAACGGCACGGCCCGCTCCGAGAATCCGTGTTGGCCGTTCCCCTCCGGTGATCCCGCCGCTTTTCCGGCCGGCTGTTTCCCATCGCGTACTGACCTCAACCACGAAAGGAAACAGAACCATGACTCGCACTGCATCCTACGACTCACTGCCCAATGCCCGGCGCGTCGCCACGGCGCGATCCGCCCTTAACGCCGCGATGTGGGCGCGCGGCGACAATCCCGACATCTGCCCCGAGGCCGTTATCGACCTGCTCGTCGATCTCAGGCACTTGTCCGTTGCCCGGCACATCGACTTCACCGCCTGTAATGCCGCCGCCGAAACCCACTTCGAAACCGAAATCAGCGGAGGCCAGCGATGAGCATGAAACTCCTGACCGCGGAAATCCGCGAACGCCTGCTCAGAAATGGCCGCCTGCAGCGCCAGTGCGCCGAACAGGGCGAAGCCGAACCGGACTTCGTGCCGGTCGTGAAACTCTTCACACCCGATGCCGGATGCACCTGGCTTCTCACGGAACTCGATCCCGAGGACCCCGATCTCGGCTTCGGCCTGTGCGATCTCGGCATGGGCTGCCCGGAGACCGGTTCCGTGCGCATCTCGGAGCTTGAGTCCGTGCGCGGTAGGCTGGGCCTGCCCGTCGAGCGGGACCGGCATTTCACGGCCACCAAGACGCTGTCCGCCTACGCCGCTGAGGCGTGGACGCACGGCGCGATCAGAGCGTGAGGCGTGCGATGACCAACATCACCGCCGCGCATCGCGCCGCCTTCGAGGCGCTCACCTCTGGCCGCTTCGATAATTTCGCGCTGTTCTCCTGCTTCGTGGGCGGCGAACCCGCCGCCGCCATCGTGGCCGTCAACCGTGACGGCGACGATTACACCATCAGCCCGCTGTTCGTGGCGCTGACGCCCGGCATGATCCTCACCGATCATGACGGCTGTCCTTGCGAGCCGCTGCAACAGGGGCGCTCGCCATGACGCACCCCCTCACCCCGCAAGACTGCGTTTCCGCGTTTATCAAACGCATCGTGGCGCTTGACCGCGAGAAATCCCCTTACGACAAATTCCGCGACTTCTGCGAGATGGCTTTCTGCGCCTGTGCCAAGCTCACGGCCCCGACGCACGAGCGCGCGCAGGAGCTGGAGGATCGCTACATGCAGATCGTTGGCACCTACCGCGACAAGGACACCGTCCGGACCTATCCCGAGCTGCTGGCCCTGGCAGGAAGCGCGATCCGGCAGGGCTGCGATTTCCTCGGCAGCGCCGCCACGCAGATGGAAGTCCTCAACGCGCAGGTCGGACAGTTCTTCACCCCGTACGACGTGGCGCGGATGCTGGCGATGATGAGCCTTCAGGACGCGGGGGCGATTATCGGGCAGAACGGCTTCCTCACGCTTCAGGAGCCCGCATCCGGCGCGGGCGGCATGGTGCTGGCGGCAGCCGATACGCTGGCGCAACAGGGTTTCGACCCCGGCCTGCATATGCTCGTCAATGCCATCGATCTCAGTCCCCTGTGCTTTCACATGACATTCCTGCAGCTCTCACTCCGCGGCATCCCGGCCCTCGTGGAACACGGCAACACGCTCAGCGGTGAACGGTTCGCCCGTGCTTGGACGCCTGCCACAACCGCCTTCTATCTCCATCACGGCCGCCTGTTTCCCGAAGCGACCCGCGACAGCCCTGCTGAAGCGCCAGTCATGCAAGGCGAGCAGATGGTCCTCCTGTAGATCATCCCGGCAACCGAGCCCGCTCACCGCTCCAAAGCGGGACGGACGTGCAGCCCCGCACACCGCGAGATTGCCGGTCTAGCGCGGCCATATCCTGTCGTCTTCCGCAACCCTTGTCCGTTCCGATTTCCTGTTCGGTTTTCTCATAACCTTGCCGCGATCATGGGCCGGTCGCCGTGCCCCGTCAACGGCGCTGCCCGCTCCCTTCGTCCCTGCGGTCCTCCCGTGTTGGCCGTTCCCCTGCGGTGACAGGTCCCTTAATCCCGCCCGGCCTTTCAATGCCCGCGTCATGAGAAACCCCGACGCAAGAGAAAGGAACAGACAATGCAGAATACAGAACGGCAGGATATCTACAGCCGCATCACCGGAAAAATCGTCGCTTCCTTAGAGGCGGGCGTCCGCCCCTGGATCAAACCGTGGAGCGGAGAGAATGCCGCCGGCAGGATCACGCGCCCCTTACGCCACAACGGCATACCCTATTCCGGTATCAACATCCTTTTGCTGTGGGCTTCTTCGGTCGAACAGGGCTTCGACTCACCAAGCTGGATGACCTTCAGGCAAGCGCTTGAGCTCAACGCCCACGTCCGCAAGGGCGAGAAGGGTTCACTGGTCGTGTATGCCAACTCGATCACGAAGACCGAGCAGAACGACGCCGGGGAGGACGTCGAGCGCGATATCCATTTTCTGAAAGGCTACACAGTTTTCAACTGTGATCAAATCGAAGGCCTGCCCGAGCAGTACTACGTGAAGCCGGAGCCGAAGTTCACCGCCGTCGAACGCATCGAACACGCCGAGGCGTTTTTCGCGGCCACCAAAGCTGATATTCGCTACCGGGGCGGACGGGCCTACTACGCCCAGGAACCCGACTACATCCAGATGCCGCCGATCGAGAGCTTCCGCGACGCCGAATCGTTTTACGCCACGCTTGGCCACGAATGTGTTCACTGGGTAAAGCATCCGTCCCGCCTTGACCGTGATTTCGGACGCAAGAGCTGGGGCGACGAAGGCTATGCCCGCGAGGAACTCGTCGCCGAGTTGGGCGCCGCTTTCCTGTGCGCCGATCTCGAACTCACCCCGGAGGTCCGCGACGACCACGCCTCCTACCTCGCCTCGTGGCTGGAAGTTTTGAAGAACGAGAGCCGCGCGATCTTCACCGCCGCCGCCCATGCCCAACGCGCCGTCGATTTCCTACACAAGCTCCAGCCGGAGCGCATAGAGGCCGCCGCTTAGGCGGCCTTCGTGTTCGAACTTCTTCACATCGGCCTTTTGCGATACTAGGAAATCCGCCACCTAAGCCGTCTCTGAAGCAGACGCAGGCTTCTTCTTCCCGTTCCCCCCGCGCCGTTTCCACTGCTTCAGAATCCTGACCGTTTCCGTATGGCCGTTGTATTCCGCCATCGACAGCGGCAGACCATCGTACATATGGATATTTGCACCCTTGCGAAGCAGCTCCTTAACCAGTTCGACTAGGCCGTTCGCCGCGGCCTCCAGCAGCGCGATATCCTTATTGGCCCCGGCGTCGATCAAAGCGCGCATCGTATCGGTGTGGCGTCCTCCCGCCGCAAACCACAGCGGCGCGTCCGTCCCTGCGTGGACATCGGCTCCGGCGTCCAGCAACGCCCTGACGCTTTCGGTATCGCCATCGCTTGCCGCCATGCGCAGCGCTCTGTCCATTTTTGCCGCGATGCTGTTTTCTCTCATGCCGTGCCCCTTCACCTGGTTTCCTCAAGCATTCTAAAGCGGCTTTTCTAAACATCCGGTTAAGGCGGATCATACCGGGGTATGCTGCGTGTCTTTCCATTTCGCCCTCTGCCGTTGCCCTCAATCAGCATGGACCCTGACCGCGCGCGCCTGTCCGTCAACGGCCTGCCCGCACCAGTGACCGTGTTGGCCGTCCCCGGATACCTCCGGGTTGACAGACAGGCTTATGCGCCCGGTCGAACGGCTCGCATGTTGAGGACAACCACGAAGCAAGGGAGATACAGAAAATGACACCGCAGAATTTCACAGTCGAAGATGCCGGCCGCCTTCTCGGACTTGCCGATCAATTCCTTGAGGACTGGGAATCCGACGAAGGCAAGAACGATCCGGAATGTCAGGAGCGCCGGTCCGAATGGGATGCAATACGCCCCGTACTCGCCAACGCACCGCGCTTGCTGGCGATCTTGCAGGATGCCTTGCTCCAGTCCGGTTACGGAATCACAGCCCCTATCCCCGAACAGGATCGGTACATGGTCCCGGCGTGGATCTACAGCGCGCGCGCGGTTATCGCCACAATACGGGGACAGCAATGACCGGAGAGCCGACACCGTTCATGGACTACTGGGATGCTGTTGACGAAGCCATGTTGAAGCTCCTTGCCCTCGACACCACCGATGCCGCCATAGAGCCGGACCTTATCGCCGCTGCCCAGGAAGAAGGCTGGACGCCGGAAGAGTTTGCGCTTTGGTACGCGAAAATGTCCGGGGGTTCTGTGGCATGAGGGTCGCCTCAATTTGATGAGGCCCGCCCTTTGGTTGCATTGGCTCTACAGATCAATTGATGGTTGTAAAGGCGCTTGCTGTGCGGCAAATCTTCTGGCAGACTCTTCCATGGCCAAACAGATTCTGATGGCCTCACCACGTGCGTAATGACTGAAGGAATTCCGATGACCTGAAAATAGAAAACCCGCCGAGGCGGGCTTCCTGAAAGGCAATATTAGGGCTCTTAGCACCCCCAATATTGCAGGATTCGCCACCTGATGCAAGAGCATTCTTGCAGCGTTTTCGTGTTGCCTCAATCGGCGCGGTTCTCTCCCTGCCACAAACCAGAAGACTGCTTTTGTCCACACTGATCGCATACAAATTTAAAACCCCACAGGCGCAAGCGTTCCTGCCCTGTTCGCCTGACCAAATCCGCAAACGTCATCGGCGGGACGCCGCGGCGTGCTTGCTGCTTGCCGATTCTTGCTACACACTTTTCCAATGGCCAATCCGATTCCGGATGCTGGCCATTGTGTGTTCACAACTGTTCGAAGGAAATCCTATGACGTAACAAAAAGAAAACCCGCCGGGGGGCGGGCCTTCTAAAAACTGAAGCTCTGAGTGAGCGGGTATCTTTGCAGTTCCCACTCTCTCAGAAACCGGAAACGGACGCAAGAGTTTTTTGCGGTGAAGTTTTGCGGCCTGAATTTGGCGGGTTTTCTCATAACCAAGGAGAAGACCCATGCACCGACCAATTGAAGCTGAAGTCGCGCAGGAAATGCTCGCCCGCCTTAAGGCGCGCATGGCCCGCGACGGCATTCGTATCGAACAAATCCCCTCCCCCACTTCGCTCCCGCCAACGACCAGAAACGAAAACCGGCGGCAGCGCTCACTGCGATCCTGTCATCTGCCCGCCGAAGCCAAACCTCGCCGCGCACAACCGCGCGACAGCGGCGCTTACGTGCCGGAGATGGCCGCGCGGATCGAGGACGATCCCAACCTGACGGACGGCGCGCGGCGCTGCGCACGTAAAATCATGGAATACGTCTACCGGAAAAATCGCGAAAGCCGGGAAGCCGAAATCACCGTATCTTATCTGGTAAAGGCGCTCGGCCGTTGCAGCCGCAGCGTGCAGCGCTATCTGCGCCAGTTAGAGGCGGGAGGCTATATCAGCGTTGCCGTCATCCATGCCCGCACGCGGATGTGTGCCGGGCTGCTGGTTGAAGTGCTGGCTCCGTTGTTTCCAAGGCATCACCGGCAAAAATGGCCGGGCAAGCTAATGGATTCGGATACGACACGAGAGTCACAGAATAATAGACCCAGATATAAATACAGCCGTGAATCATGGGCGCTTCGCTGCATGGACGGCGTGTTCCGCTCACTTATGAAAACGCGGCCGACCCTTCCGGTGCTTTCGATCACCGTTTGAGCCTGTGTCTTCTAAAAAGTTGCTTGGCGGGAGAGTGCCTGTGGCAGGCGCCGGAAAACTCCGTTTGCATCCCGGCTTGTGGCATGCATTTTAAGTGGGGCGCCCTCGCCGTTCCGGCGGCCGGGCTCTAGTCGAACCGCCGTCAAGAAGTGACGGCGTAACTCCCCGAGCCCCCTTCTGGGTCTCGGCCATGCGGTGACGATCCCTGGCGCGTTCACCAGATCATTCGTGGCATTTAACTATCCCGCTCTCTGACGGTTCACCGTGGCAGGTCGTACCTGCGAAACTCACACCGCTCCTGCTGTCCTACCCTTTTGCTTGGCGGGTGGAGCCTTTAGCAGGCACCCGAGAACTACCCCTGCATCCTCGCTTGTGGCATCATCATCTGTACAACCGAAGGTTTTAACCGGGTTTTAACGGGTAATGGCTCAGCATCAAGTATGATCCTGAAGGGCAATCAACGCGCCGGCGGGCAACAACTGGCCGCCCACCTGATGAACTCGTTCGATAACGAACGCGTTGAGGTCGCGGAAGTCCGGGGCGCCGTCGCGCAGGATCTTTCCGGCGCTTTCGCCGAATGGGCCGGAGAGGCCCGCGCCACCCGCTGCGAAAAATACATCTACAGCCTTTCCTTAAGCCCCGACCAGGCGCAGGGCCGCCTCACCCGCGAGCAATATTTCGATCTGATCGCCCGCACCGAACGCAGCCTGAAGCTGATCGACCAGCCGCGCGCCGTGGTTTTTCACGAAAAACGCGACAAGGATGGAACCTTGCGCCAGCACGCGCACGTCGTCTGGTCGCGCATCGACAGCGAAAAAGCCAAGGCCATCCCGATCGGGCACGACCACCTGAAACTGCGCAGCGTAGCAAAGGAGTTCGCCCGCGATTACGGGCTGGAACTCCCCGACGGCATGAGGAAAGACGGCAAGAGCGATCGCTTCAACGACCGCGCGAAACAGGAAAACCTCGGCGAAAAGCAGCAGCAGGAAAGAACGGGAATCACCAAGGCCGGGCGCATGGCCGAGATCGCCGCCTGCTGGACCGCCACGAAGACCGGCCCGGAATTCGTCCGCGCCATGGAGGACAAGGGTTATCACCTGGCGCGCGGCGACAAGCGCACTTACGTGGTGATCGATCTTTATGGCGAAATCCATAGCCTGTCGCGCCAGCTTGGCGGCGTAGCGAAGAGGAAAGAACTCATGGACCGCCTGTCCGGTTATCCGCCGGACAAACAGCCCGACATTGAATCCGCGCGGGCTTACGCCCGGCAGAAATTGCAGCAACGGCAGAAGGCGCAGGAGAAAGGCAGCAGCCAGGAGGCGATGGGCTTGTCCGCCGAAGCCTCGGCGAAGGCGGAAGCGAAAGCGGCCGAGGGGAATCTCTTGAAGCAGCGTCGAGAGGCATTGGCGGAACGCCAGGCCGAAAGGCGCGCCCAGCTGGACAAACAGCGCACCGACCTCTTCGCCCGCCAATTCGCGGAACGAGGGGCGCTGCGCGAGATGCAGGCGGCCGGGAAGGAAGGCGTCGCCGCGGCCCGGACGGAGCGGCAACCGAAGGGCCTGGCCGCGTTCCTGACGCGCATCACCGGGATCGGCAGTCTTGTTTCGTGGGTGCAGAACAAGGCCGATCAGAAACGCGAATCGGCGCACAAGCGGCAGACTGAAACCCTTCTGCGCCGCCATGACCGCGAGTTGAAGGAAGTGGACCGCCATTACAGCGCCCTCGACCGCCTGGAAGCGCGCGAAAATCGCGCCGCCGACAACGCCGGCCTCCGCGAAGGATACCGTAAGCTGCGCCTGCGCACCTTCGCGCTCAAACCGGAATTCGATAAAGCCCTGACGCGGCCAGAGGCGACGGCCGCCGCAGGCGGCGGCGGAAAAACCGCCGGATTATTCAACCGCCTCGCCGCCGGCATGGGCTTCAGCAAAGGGGACCTGCAGGCCGCTTTCGAGCGCGCCACCGCCGGCAAAGCTGCGCCCTCGGGCGATACCGATACTAAAGGCCACTCCCCCGCCGATCCCGAAAAACTGGAACAGGCCCGCCAGCTCCGCGACGAACTCAGCCGCCGCCAGCCGCGTCCGGGTCCCGACCGGGACCGGGAGCGCTGAAATCCTTGGTGCCCTCCTCAAGGACGGCATCCCTGCATGCGAGCCACCCGCGCCCGGCTGATATTTTCCAGAGAGGCGAGGGCGTTTCGCCGCTCCGGCGATCCCCGCTTCGTGCGCACAAGACCCTTCGACACCGTGCAGAACAACGCGGATAATTCGCTTTCACTCCGTTTGTGCAGTTCGTGGGTTGATATCAGTTTCATTTTTTCCTCCTGTGTTCGCGGTCCCGGCATGGGGCCTTTCATGAGGAAGCGGAACGCCCGGCAGCCAGCCGGACTGTCAAACGGACTACACGGTCACTCGGTGCGGGCCGAAAGTTGACAGTCCGGAGGGCTCCGGGCAGCGTCCATTCTGAAAAGGCCCTGTCGGGCAAGACACGGAAGGAAAACGATTTTACTGATTATTAACGCAAAGGTTGTACAGTGGAAAAATAACAATCTGTAATATGGGGGCTTTCATGCCGCTCCAGCTTGTAAGGAAACCGCCGGTCGGAAACGTCAAAAGCGACAGGCTGAAGGTCACGCTTGCGGGGTGCCACACCCTCAAGCAAAAAGCCAGCATGATCATGCAGGTTAAATTCTGGCTTCAGCACGAGCAGGGCATCGACATTGCCGGCCCCAGCGATTTTTATCTTTCGCTGCTTGATTCGAACGGCTATCCGCTGACCTCCTTCCGCGACGGGCAGGCCCTTTCCGACTACATCGTTGTTATCGAGAGCCCCTACCACTGCGCCGCCGACGATTACGACCGGCCTCATCTCCCGCCTGTCCCCCGCCCCTTCTGAACCGCGCGCCGCATCACAGGTTTTTGTGGTCACGTCGTTTCCCGTTCGCGCGGCCTGTCACTTCATCACCAGCCTTGACTGTGAATTTCTGCCAGAAACCGTCCCTCTTGGCCGCAAGCACAAAATCCCGTCTCCCCCAAAGGTCCCAGGTGCGGGTCCCTCGGTTTTTCTGCTGGCGTCCGGTCCCGTCCCCGGCGCAGCCGAAATCACAAGGCTGGCAATGGTGCAGGCCGAACAAACAGAAGGAAACCGAACATGACGACGAACAAAAAACCCGCTTTTGAAGCTTTCACGGTCCGCGACGGCGCCAAAGGCAAATCCTACTTCACGAAGGTCGGCGCCGCCTGGCCGACGAAGAACGGCGGTGGGGTCACGCTGTATCTCGACGCGCTGCCGGTTGACGGCAAGCTGATCCTGATGCCGCCCAAGGCAAAGCAGGAAGCCGCGCCCGATGCGACCGTCAACGACGACGGCCCCTACATCGAGGACGAGATCGCCTTCTGAACCCGAACAGCGGCGGCTCTTGACCGGGCCGCCGCTTTCCCGCAGACTCACGGTTACACCTGCTCTGCTTCGGCATCAGGCTTTAAGACCCCACCAGGGGCAAGGCGGCAGCCCGCAATGGTTGCCGCCTTTTGACCTCTTCCCGGCTACGATTGCGCTATAATCCAGGCACGTATGGCGGAGCCGGAACGCACGACATCGTTCGCCAAGAACGTCGAGGGCCTGCAGCACGAGGAATCGGCCCTGGACCGCGCCCGCGCCCTGCGCGACCAATTTGCCCACGCGCAGAACGACAACCAGAAACAGAAGGAAACCGAGACGGAAAAACCGCCTGCAGGCTCGCAGATGATCAGTCAGGACGCCCCGGTCCTGCGCCCCACGCCGAGCGGCCCGATGCGTCAGATGACCGACCGGCAGGCCGCTTCAACGCGGCTGGGGAAGGAACGCGGCGACGCCGAAAAGAAGAACGATGCGGCGAAAATGGCGCAGCAGTTCAGGTCCCTGCAGGGCAAATCCCACGATCACGAACACGACCGCGATCTATAGCGGTTTGCCGCCGCGCTTCCCGATCAGATCCGTCTGCCGGGCCGACTTCACGCTCATTCCGACGGCCACTGCGGCGAACGCGAGCAGAAGTATGACCGCCCCGCCCGACGGGCTTTGTGTCACCCACCATAGTGTCCCGGCGGTAAGAATCCAGAACATCACCGCCGCCAGCCGGGCCATCCCCCGCGACTCCATCAGCGCGCCGGTTGCAGTTTCCTGCTTCGCCGCCACGGCGCGCGCGAATTCCTGCTGGTATTTCCGCAGTGCCGCAAAGGGGTCCACTGGGGCTACGCCGTCTTCGTAATATTCCACCTGGTACAAAGGCCCGCTCGTAAACTCCCCCGTCAGGCCCTTGAACCGCCCGCCCCTGCCAGCCAGCAGCTGCGCCACCCACTTCTCCCCGGCGGCGAAAACACCAACCGGCTGGCCGGGGCTGACAATCGTGCCGGGTCCGATCTTCCAGCCAGCGAACTTCAGCCCCGCGCTGTCCGGATCGAATAGCCGCGCCAGTTCCCCGCAGTCCTCCCCACTGACGAGTAGCGTTTGTATTTCGTTCAGAGCATGATCCGGATGCGGATCGAACAGCCGCGCGAACTGGAAATCCTCGTAGTAATTCACCCGCCGCAGCGCCACCGGCCGCGCCCCGGAGATCACCGCCAGCGCGAGGCCGGGATAGGCGGGATGCGCCCGGTCATCGATGCGGGAAAAAACCTGCCCTATCTCATCGGGGGTAACAAGGGCGCGCTTCTGGATGGTTTCGCTCGCCCCCGAGGTGCGCGACTCCGAGCTGCCGCGTGTCGTCCCATCCGTTTCGCTTATGCTGGTCCCCGAAGTATCCGAAGTCCCGTCCGTCGCCGATCGCGACGTGCCGTGAGACACCCCGTGCGACTCGCCCTCGGTCCAGCCCCTGGATTTGCCCTGCGACTGGCTCCTGCTGTCCCCGATCTTCTCGTAGTCGTAGTGACGGAAGATTATGCCCTGCGCATAGGTGTAATTCCGGGACCGGCTTTCGGAGCTGTTGACGCCCCATGATTTCCCGGTGCTGACCGAGCTGTTTGTCCCCTCGGTTTCGGAAGTGCCCGTCGAGGACGACCGCCCCCGGCTTTCCGATTGCGAACGCGCCGTGCTGCGCGATGTGCTTTCGGATTCCGACGCGCCCTCGCTCGCCGACTTTACCTCGCGGATGACTTCGGTTTCCCCGATCAGTTTGCTGACATAGTCGCGCGAGAAGTTGTCCTCAAGGTTGAAAAACACCTTAAGGCCGGAGTTCGCGAGGAAGGTTTCCCAGTTCTCCTTGTACGCCCCTTTCAGTTGCTCAAGGCTCTGAAGGACGAAGAACATCTTGACGCCGTAGCCCGCGATCTGGGCAACGGCGTGCTCGATGACCTCCATGCGTTTCAGCCCCGCGAATTCATCGAGCACCAGCAGGACGGGATGCCCGGCAGCCGGACGGCCGCCCACCTTCTCCATTTCCGTGACGGTCAGGCCGATCATCATGCGCAGCCACCGGTAGTGCGTGCTCATGTAGCGCTGCGGCAGGCACAGGTAAAGACTGAGCCCCTCGGGGCGGGTTTTCAGCTCCGAAAGCTGGAAGTCCGAAGCCTCCAGCAGGCGCTGCATGGCGGGTGAGTCGATGAACTCGGTGTTCCGGTTGGCGACCTGCAGCACGCTCTCATACTGCTTGGGCGAATTGATCAGCATGTTGGTGAAGGAATCGCCAATCCCGGCGACCAGCCCGTCGAATGCCGGGTTGTTCGCCAGCCCCGTCCACAGGAGGCCGTGCGCCGGGGGAAGGTTCGTCTCGCCCGCCTGCCGCAGCTCGTCGATCGATTCCCAGTCGCCCCGCGTGACCAGTTTGCGCAGGGTGTTCAGGTTCCTTCGCCCTTCGTATCGGGGCGCTGTCAGAATGTGCAGGAGCAGTCCCTTGACCATCGCGCGCGCCGACTCATCCCAGAAAGGATCGGTCGTCGCGCCCTCGTGGATGACGACAAGGGCGTCGGCAATGCGCCCCGCCTCGTCGATGGTTTCCTCGTTCTGTGGATTGAGGGAGTCGAGCGGATTGAAGCGCCCCCGCAAGGCGTCGTCCACCTGAGCGGACTGGAACGGATCGAGAACCATGACCTTCTGGTTCATGCCCGTGGCGTGCTGCGATCCCGCGCCCCTTCTGGCGGCTGTGATGGTGGCGTTTTCGCCCTTGGGATCGACGACGCACACCGACCCCGGCCAGGTCAGCAGCGCCGGGATTATCCCGGTTGTGCCCTTGCCGCCCCGCGATCCGCCCACAAGACAGACATGGCGGTCGTCCATATAGCCGAGGGGAACCTGGTGTTCACTGGAGCGCCCCAGCCAGATCATGCCGTCGTGGTAGAGGTAGCGTTCCTCGACCTCGTCGGGGTTTGCCCATTCGGCTGTGGCGATGCGCATGGTCATGTTTCAGCACATTCGGGGATAATGATAATGATACGCCCGTTGAGGTTTCGTTAAGGGATCGGGGGCAACAATGCTCTTGCATGGGAAACGCCGGTGATAGTATGATGCGGTTACGTCAATTCGTTCCGGTTTTGTTCCGGAGCCAGCGCGCTGAGAAACCAAAGCGCAATCCAGCAGAAGAGACCGTCGCGGTATCGCTCGCAAGATGTGCGCGGGCAGACCGCGCGACCGTTCGCCTGGCGGCTCTCTCATCTTGGCAAGGGGGCAGCTTCGCCCCCCGTTGCATCCCCCGGACCAGGAGCGTTGCTCCGTGGACCTCACCAGACGCGCTTCGCCTTCTGGACTTCCGACCGGGAGGTGTTTCACCCTCCGGCCACCTGACCGCTGTTTCGACAGCGGCTTCGACCAGGAGAGCCTTCGTGCCCTCCATGGACCTCCAGACCGAGGGAGACTTCGCTCTCCCTCTGGACACCCATCGACCAGCCGTCCGCCGTCTGGACCAGCGCCAGGGCTTTCGCGCCCATGGACCACGACGAGGGGGCGTCCCCTGCCCTCGACCCCCGGCCAACCCTGGGCGGATTGGATGCGCCCCGAGCGGGGGAAACACACAAGAGGCAACAGGAGCGGCGGCATGAGCGACGACGGCAAGGACAAACGTAGCGGCAGCGAAAGCCGCCAACGGAGAAAGCGCTGGACCATCCGTTTCAGCGACGACGAGAATGCCATAATCGAAAAACTGGTTGAAGCCACCAGACAGTCTCCAGGCGCCCTCCTCCGGGCTGCGCTGCTGAACGTTCCCCTTCCCCGCCACCGTCGGCCCACCGTCAACGACAAAGCTCTGGGTGCGTTTCTGGCCGCCGCCGCCAAGGTCAAGGACGCGCTCAAGGACAGCCTCGCCGAATTGGGGAAGTCGGGATCGAATCTTAACCAGATCGCCTACATGCTGAACGCTAACACCGCCCCTGCCCGGATCATGAACATCATCGAAAACGCCATTAATGAACACAACGCCCTCGTCGCGCGGCATGAGGCGGCCTCCAAGGATCTGGATGAATTGCGCACTATGGCCATGGACGCTCTGGGGCTTGAGCGCTGAAACCGCCCGCTGCCCGAACAACAGTCCCCCACCTTCTCATTCCGCCCCCGAGGGCGGACGCCGGGGCGGGAGGGTTCCCCCCACGACGGCCAAGACAGCCGTCTCCCCCCGCCAGAGGGATTTCAAAACGCAGCCGCTGAAATCCCCCTCGCGGCTCCCCCTGGCAGACCAGATGACGGCCCAGATGTGCGCTTGATCGGGGCGCGCATTGGTATGCCCCTAACCCGCTGACTCTGGGATGGCGCCCCTCATACAGTCCGCAGGATTAGAGCCCTAACCAGTAGCTCCGATCCTGACGAAGCATGCGGGCATGCTCGAATGCCAACCGGCAAAGCGTGTGACGAGCCCGGCATGCTAGGGCCTTCCGCTCTCCCGCATGCCAGCATGCCCGCATTGCCTAGGAACTGACCCTTATACTCCTCAAGAGCCATTCATGTACGACGTTAGCGACGCCCCTGAGGGTTGATATGGCACCCCCCCTTCACGCATGCCCTCCTGACACAGCATGCCCGCATGATGGCCCGCCAGCAGTTTCGCATTCGCGCCGTCGCGCATGCCAGCATTAGCCCTTCAGGCCGAGCATGCCCACATGCCAGAGTGCCAGCAGTTTCGCATTCTCGCCGCCCAGCCTTTCTGCCCTCACGCATGCTCGCATGCCAGCATTAGCCCTGACAGAGCATGCCCGCATGATGGCCCGCCAGCAGTTTCGCATTCGCGCCGTCGCGCATTCTGGCCGTCTAGCCTTTCGGCTCGCTCGCATGCGAGCATGCCCGCGTGGCCCTCTTGAACACAGCATGCCCGCATGGTAGAGTGCTAGCAGTTTCGCATTCTCGCCTCCTGTACTTCCAGCCTCCCAGCCTCCCAGCCTTTCTGCCTTCTCGCATGCCAGCATGCCCACATTAACCAACAGAGAGAGGTCATCATGGCCGTCAAGATCGCAATTGCCTCACAAAAGGGGGGCGTCGGAAAATCAAGCTGCGCCCGCCTGATCGCCCGCGAATTCGCCGATAACGGCTGGAAAGTGAAGATCGCCGACATGGATATCCAGCAAGGAACCAGCTTTCACTGGTGCAAGGAACGCGCGGCCAATGAGATCCTTCCCGAGATAAGGACGGAGACATTCGCCAGTATCAAACAAGCCCTCAAGGATGCCGACAACTTCGATTTATTCATCATGGATGGCGCCCCGGCCGCGTCCGCTGCCACGCGTGAAATGGCGAAGGCGGCTGACATTGTTCTTCTGCCAACCGGGCTATCGAACGACGATCTGCGCCCCCAGGTTCTTCTTGGCCACGAGCTGATCAAGGCCGGTGTGAGCGCCGAGAAGCTGTTCTTCGTTCTTTGGAGGGTAGGGGACAGCGACGCCGAAATACAGGATGCCCGCGAGTACATTACAAAGGCTGGTTACCGTGTTCTCTCCGGCGAAGTTCCCGACCGGACCCTATACCGTCGGGCGAGCGATCGAGGCAAGGCATTCACCGAGACCACGTCTGCCAGTCTGAACCAACGCGCCGACAAGGTGGTCCAGAGCGTTGTTAGCGCTATCGAGAAAATTTCCAAGAGGAGGGCCGCCTAATGGCCAACATCAGCGCCCTTCACAAACCAGCGCGCAAGGGCGAACCGCCCAAGCCCACCGAAACCGTTCAGAATCTGGTCAAGCCACCAGCCGGAAGCAAAGTGCCCCTGCAATTGAAGATCTCCCCTGAAATGCGTCGCGACTTCAGAACGTATGCCTTGGCACACGACCGCGACGCCAACGACCTCTTTGAGGAAGTGTGGACCTACTACAAGGACAAACACGGCTAGCATGCTCGCATGCCTGCCACTCAGCCTACGGGAATGAACGCCTGAATCCTCCAGACCGCTTTCGAATCCGATCCGGCTTAAAATGGATCGAGCCTGCCATGGCCGGGGAACCCGAGCAGAACTCGACAATCACCGTACCGGAAATCGCCAGACGCCTCGACGTGTGCGAGGAAACGGTCTACGCGATGCTCAAGGCTCACGAAATCCCGAACCTGCGCGCACATCAAAGCCGATCCTGATGTCGTTGAAGAGTCCTACCGGGTCGCAGATGCGCGGAGCTGGGTCCTGCGCGAAACGCTGGGGCCGACACAACACCCCGAATAACCCAGCACATCGCGAAGGGGCGGGCAGGGGGGCAGGATTTTCCGCGAGGCCCAAGCAGCGCGCGGCTTCCATGACTGGTAAGATGCGGGGGCAGGGGAGAGATTTCAAAAACGGCCAAAATTTACACAGTCGCTTACACGGTTTCACATTTCTAGAATGTAAGTCGCATTGATGCAGTTACTTGCAAGCAGAATCAAAGGACTCAAAATCTGGCGCACTTCACTGTGCGTGTGGGTTCGACCCCCACCTTCGCCACCATCTCAACGCTTTCCGCGCCTCCGCCGCGTGTTAATCTCAGGCTTTCAATCCCCTTCCGGAGAGCCTCAAATATGGCATATTTATCGATTCGCGATCTCGATCTGAACGGCAAACGGGTCTTCATCCGCGTGGATTTCAACGTTCCGCTGCAAAGGAACGACGCGGGCGCCATGGAAATCACCAGCGACAAGCGCATCAAGGCGTCGCTGCCCACCATTCAGTACGCGCTCGAGCACGGCGCCGGCGTCATCCTGGCGTCCCACCTCGGCCGTCCCAAAGGCAAACCGAATCCGGAGATGAGCCTCAAACCGGTCGCCGCGCGGCTCGAAGAGCTGCTCGGCCGCCCCGTGAAGATGGCCCCGGATTGCGTCGGCCCCGAAGTGGAGGCCCTGAAGCCCGCGCCGGGCGAAGTGTTGCTGCTCGAGAACCTCCGCTACCACGCCGAGGAAGAGAAGAACGACCCGGAGTTCGCCGCCAAACTGGCCGCCCTGTGCGACGTCTACGTCAACGATGCATTCGGCTCCGCGCACCGCGCCCACGCCTCCACCGAAGGTATGATCCGGTTCGTCCCCACGGTCGCCGCCGGCCTGCTCATGGAGCAGGAGTTGAAGTATCTCGGCATGGCCGTCACCAACCCCGTCCGGCCGTGCGTCGCTATCCTGGGCGGCGCCAAGGTGTCCGACAAGATCGAAGTCATCCAAAACCTGGGCAAGGTGGTGGACCGCCTGCTGATCGGCGGCGCCATGGCGTACACGTTCCTGAAGGCCCAGGGCCTACCCACCGGCAACTCGCTGGTGGAGGCGGACAAGGTCGATCTGGCCAAGAGCCTGCTGGCCGAACTCGGCGGCAAGCTGTTGCTGCCGGTGGATCACGTGGTAGTCTCGGAGATCGCCGCCGGCGCCGCGAGCGAGGTGGTGGAAACCATTCCGGACGGCAAGATCGGCGTCGATATCGGACCTAAGACCATCGACGAATACGCGCAGGTGATCGCCGGCGCCAAGACGGTGATCTGGAACGGCCCCATGGGCATCTTCGAGAAGCCCCCGTTCGACAAGGGCACCGTGGCGCTGGCGAAGGCGGTGGCCGCTTCGGGCGCAACCTCGGTGGTGGGCGGCGGCGATTCCGAAAAGGCCATCAAGGCCGCCGGCGTCACCAGCAAAATCACGCACGTCTCTACGGGCGGCGGGGCGTC
Source organism: uncultured Acidobacteriia bacterium (assembly GCA_903882645.1). Classification (GTDB taxonomy): domain Bacteria; phylum Acidobacteriota; class Terriglobia; order Bryobacterales; family Bryobacteraceae; genus BOG-224. The sequence goes on from CAIRXZ010000133.1 coordinate 34,981, forward strand.
CCTGGAGTTTCTGGCGGGGATTCAACTGCCGGGCGTTGCCGCTCTGAATCGTTAGGACGCCGCGCCGCGCCGCGGCAGGAATTCGACATGCAGGTGGGTATGCCGAACCGCGGCAGTACCCACTTCATCAGCGCGAAGTACGCCGCCGCAGCCAGCACAACTGTCAACCATTCGGGCATCTGTATGTGATGATGCAAGGAAAGCCCGGCAGGTGACAGGGCGCTAAGCACGGCTTGTTCCCCTCCCCTCGATGGCGTACCCTGAGAGAAGGAGCCGAAGCGATGGAAGTGAATTTCACGCCCGAACTGGAAGCGAAGCTGACGACCTCCGCCGCCCAATCGGGCCGCAATGCTGGCGAGCTGGTCCAGGATGTCGTCGCTCGCTACTTCGAGGAAGAAGCCCGCTTCGTCGAGGCCGTGAAGCGCGGCGAGGAGGCCTTCGAGCGGGGCGAGTACCTCACCCATGAGCAAGTCGGCCGGCGCCTTCAGCGCTTTCTACAGCCTTGATGGAACTCCGTTGGTCGGTGCCCGCAGCGGAGGACTTGGAGCGCATCTGCGAACTGATAGAGCGTGACAATCCCGCAGCCGCGCGGCGGGTAGCTCGAACCATCTATGACGGGTGCGCCAAGTTGAAGGACTATCCCCACCTTGGACGAGCCAGCAGACGCATGAACGGACGACGTGAGTTGGTGTTTTCACACCTGCCCTATATTGCGGTCTATAAGATCACGGACCAGGCAGTTGAAATCTCGCGCATCTTCCCTGGCGCGCAGGACTGGCCTTAAACCGGATTTGCGATCCGCCGGTTTTTCATCTTACGTGAATCACGCAGTCTTCCCCGGCCGCCACCCGCACTCTTACATGCAGGTTCTTTTGCGCGGCGTCGTAGAACCACGTGCCGTCGGACAATGCGGCCGGGGCGTCTACCTCGCCGTACTTCCGCTCCTCGAAACCTACTTCGGCGGGGCGCTCCACGTGATGCACTACCCATTGGTAGTCGCGCTCCACCTTGGATTCGATTTCCAAACGCAAAATGTCGCCCGCCGGCGCGGCGTGGACCTGCGACCAATCCGCCACCGCGCTCTCCAGCAGGAAGAACTCGGCCCCCAAACTCGGGAAGTAGTGCAGCGCCATGGCTCCCTTTGAATCGAGCGGCACGATGGCGCCATTGCGCGCGAAAACGGGCAGGCCTTTGCTCTCCGCCGCGATGGTGCGCCGGCCCTGCTCCACGCCGTTGGTTTCGAGGTTGGTCCAGGTGCCCTGCGGCAGGTAGAGCGAGCGCTTGCCGGTGGCATCGTAGATCGGCGCGATCAGCATTTCGTCGCCGAGCATGAATTCATCGGCGTGATGAGCGCATTCCGGGTCGTCCGGAAACTCGAACGGCAGCGGATGCCACAACGGGTAGCCCTTGTCGCGGGTTTCCGGGCCATAACTCGCGAAGAACGTCTCCAACTGCTTGCGGAAGTCGCTCAACTCCACCGCGCCGTGCTTTACATCCGGGACGAGCGAACCGATCTGCCGCGCCCGCTGGAGCAGGTCCGGAGACATCTTGGCCCAGTCGTCCAGATCGAAATACCCAACCGATGCGTTCGCCATCGCGCCGTGCGTAAAGTCCAAAAGGATCTCGGGCAGCGATTGCCATCCCCAACGGGACTCGGCGTCGAACGCCGCTCCCACGGGGGTATCCACGAACCCTCGCCTCACCGATCCCATGTCGATCAAGACGGCGCCGCCGGACCCCTCCAGCGCGCCATGCCGTTCCTCGAAAATGCGCTTCGGCGTGGGACCGTAATAGAAGAAATAATCGACGCGCGGGGCATGAATTCGGTAGCGATCCGCGGCCGTGAAATCGAAGCTGAGATCGCTGCCGTCGGGCACATGGTATTCGCCATAGCCGGCAGTCGAAAGCAGGAATGGCTCCGCGTGGTCCGCGGTCCCGCCGCGCCGGTCGTAATCCATGCCCTTCCTGGCATCCGACCCGTAGTACCGCACGCCCGCCGGCATCGCGCGCTCCCACTCCACGCCGTCTTGCGCGGCGCGCGGCTCGGAAACGTCGGTCATGACCGGCTGGCCGTCCGGGCCGTTAACGCTCACCAGCAGCCCGCGCTTCTGAATGCTCACCTCGATCCGCTTCGAGCGCAGGCGCACGGCGCCGGGCAGGTCGTCGATCTTGACTGCCACGGCATTGGGGGGATTCCACTCGGCCGTGGGCAGCGCTCCATCGAGCGAACGGCGGAACCGGAACGTGCTGTCGGACACCCAGGTCAGCTCGGCGCTGCCGTGGTCCAGCTTGAACTCGATGCGATTGCCCTGCGCGGCGAACGAGAGCAGCGTCGCCACGGCCGCCAGAGCTTGCGGAGGCATCAGAGCAGCGCCAGCTCGCGTTGGATTTCGCCGGTGACGCGCGCCTCGCCATCGCCTACGAACATGTCGATTTCCGAGCGCACGCCGAACTCCGGCAGGTAGACGCCGGGCTCGATGGAAAAGCAAGTCCAGGGCGACACGCGGCGCTCGTCGTGGTTCTCGAAGTTGTCCATGTTGGCCCCGTTGCCGTGTACTTCCCGGCCGATGGAGTGGCCGGTCCGGTGCGTGAAGTACGGTCCAAAGCCGCGGCTCTCGATGTAGCCGCGCGCCACGTCGTCCACCTCGTAGCCGCACAGATTATGCCCCGCCGCCACGGCGTCCCGAACCCGCTTGATGGCGGCATCGCGCGCGCCGGTCACCACCGCGAAGACGTTAAGCATCTCGTCGGTCGGGCGATCGCCGCAGAAGCCCGTCCAGGTGATGTCGTAGTATGCGGCGTCCGGCCGGTCGAGCTTGGCCCACATGTCCAGCAGGACGAAATCGCCGGGGCGGATGGGCGAAGTAGCCTCCGGCGTCGGCTCGTAATGAGGATTGGAAGCGTTCGCGTTCGCGCCGACGATGGGGCCGTGATCGGTCACCATCCCGGCTTTGGCGAAGCCCTCCAGCACGAACCGTTTGACGTCGATTTCCTGGAGTAAGTTCCCGTTGCGGGTCCGCTCGCGGATGAGCGCGAAGGCCTCGGCGCGGATTCGGTCCACGCGGCGGCCGGCTTCCAGGTGCGATTCCAGCATCTCCGGCGTCCACCGCGCTTCGAAGGTCTGGATCAACTCCGCGGAAGTAGCCACCTCCACGCCCAGGCTGCGCACCAGATCCACGGTCCCGGCGTCCACCATGGCGACGTACGGGATGGCGCACAGCGGCGAATACTGCATGGCCACGCGCCGCAGCCCCGCCGTAAGCCGGCGCAATCCGGCCACCAGTTCGGTCCAACTGGAGTACGGGATCTTCCTGCCCGGCAGGGCGGCGATCATGCCGGGCTCAACGCGGTGCTCCAAGCCAACCGGCTCGCCTTCGGCCGGGATCAGGTAGTACCACCGCCGCGTCGGAATGCGGGTGGCTGGAAGCCCGAGCACGCGGTAGGCCAGCGGGTCGCGCAGGTGGTGATCGAAGAACAACCACCCATCGAGGTTCTGATCGCGGATCTCCCGCTGAATGAGTTCGAGTCGCATCACGAATCCAGTGTACGCCGAAAGCGCGAGGGCGCTTCTATCTGCAATTTCTTACTCGATTGGCTAAAATTAAGGCCTTGGATGGGTAAAAGAACCTTGGATCGCGCGGGGCTGTGGCTCGCGCCGGCGCTCATGTTGTGGAGCGCTTGCGCGGTCTGGTTCTTCTATTCGCGCGGGTGGCTGCTGTACTATGGCGACGCCGAGGCGCATCTCAACATCGCGCGCCGCATCGTCGATTCCCGGACGCCCGGATACGCCCAGATCGGCGGGGTGTGGCTGCCGCTGCCGCACGTCCTGATGCTGCCCTTCGTGCGATACGACGCGCTGTGGCGCAGCGGGCTGGCCGGGGCGATCCCGTCGGCCGCGTGCTTCGTCGCGGCGGGCCTGTTTTTGTTCGCGGCCGCGCGGCGGGTCTTCGATTCCACGGCGGCCGCGCTGGCGGCCGTTGGGCTGTTCGCCCTCAATCCCAACGCCATGTACCTGCAGTCCACGGCCATGACGGAGGCGGCCTTCGCCGCGGCGCTGATGGGCCTGCTGTACTTCACCGTGCGGTTTCGCGAAACCCAGGGTTGGGGCGCGGTGTTTGGGGCGGGCGTGGCGGCCTGCGCGGGGACGCTTACGCGCTACGAGGGTTGGTTTCTGCTTCCGTTCGTGGCGGCGTACTTCTTCGTGACGGCCAAGCGGCGGCGTGTCCGGACGGCGTGCCTCTTCTGCGCGGTGGCGGGAATGGGACCGCTCTACTGGCTGGCGCACAATTACTGGATCGTGGGCGACCCGCTCGATTTCTACCGCGGGCCGTACTCCGCGCGCGCGATTCAAGGGGACCGGTACTATCCGGGCAAGGGCAACTGGGCCATGGCGTGGCTTTACTATCGAACCGCGGTCCGGCTCTGCGCGGGCTGGTTCCTGGCGCTGCTGGCGCTGGGCGGCGCGGTGGCGGCGCTGGCGAAGCGAGTATTCTGGCCCCTGGCGTTACTGGCGCTGCCAGGCGCGTTCTACGTCTGGAGCCTGCATTCGGGCGGTACGCCGATCCACGTGCCGGAACTGTGGCCGCACTCTTACTACAACACCCGTTACGGGTTGGCGGCGCTGCCGCTGCTGGCCCTGGCGTCGGCCGCCTTGGCCGCCGTCGCGCCGGCGCGGCGGCGCACGCTGGCCGCGGTCCTGGTAGTGGCGGCCGGGGCGGCGTGGTGGGTCGCGCATCCGGGCCGCGAGAACTGGATTACCTGGGCGGAGTCGCGCGCCAACTCGGAGGGCCGCCGCGCGTGGATGCACGAGGCGGCGGCGTACCTGAAGCCCCGCTACGCGACTGGCGCCGGGATCAACACCGGGGGCGGCGACGATCTGGTTGGGATCTACCGGGAAATGGGGATTCCGCTGCGCGAGACGTTCAGCGTCCGCAACGGAATGGCTTGGCAGGCGGCGCTGCGGAAGCCGGAACTCCTGCTTCGGCAGGAATGGGCCGTGGCGATACGCGGAGACCCGTTGGACGCAGCGGCCCAGCTTGCGGCAAGCGGCGGCGCCCGGTATAGCCTGGAATTGACCATCGTCAAACCATACGAGCCGGTAATTCAAATCTACCGGCGCAAGGAAGGCGTTCGATGAGGATTCCGTTTACCAAGGCGCACGGCGCCAAGAACGACTTTCTGCTGACCTGGGAGCGCGAGGCGCCCGGACCCGGAGGCTTCGACCGCTCCGCCATCGCCCGCGCCATCTGCGACCGGCGTACCGGCGTAGGCGCGGACGGATGGCTGCTGGTCTCGGCAACCGCGGAGGACGCCCCGGATTCGGAGGCCGACGGGGCCATCCAACTCTACAATTCCGATGGCAGCGTGGCCGAGATCTCCGGCAACGGAACGCGTTGCGCGGCGGCGTTCCTCATCACGCATGGCCGCGCGGCCGGCACTGTCCGCATACGCACCGGGGCCGGCGTCAAAACGCTGCGCCTCCTGAAGCGCGACGGTCCAGAGTTTGAGTTCGAGATGGACATGGGCCGGCCGGAGATCCGGGCCGAACGGTTCCCGTTGCCGCTTTCCAGCGGACCGCGCGACGTTGCGCTGTTGTGGGTGGGGAATCCGCAGTGCGCCGTTCCGGTGGCGGATTTCAATTTCGACTGGCGGGCCATGGGCGCGGAAATCGAGCGGCATCCTCACTTCCCCAACCGGACCAACGTCTCGTTCGTCATGCCGGTGGACGAGCGCTCGGTCGGCGTGCGATTCTGGGAGCGCGGCGCGGGCGAGACGATGAGCTCGGGAACCGGGTCGGCGGGCGCGGCGGTGATGGCCGTGGCGCGGGGCCTGGTGAAGTCGCCGGTGCGCGTGCTGACGCCGGCCGGCCCGCTCGATGTCCGCGTGGAAACGAACATTTATCTCACTGGCCCCGCGGAGGTCGTCGCGGAAGGCGAGTTTCTTTTGGGAGGATAGCCATCATGCCGGAAGCGGAAGGAGCCGCGCGCGTTCTGGGAGAGAAGATCCGGACGCGCCAGGCGCGCGTGGGAGTGGTCGGGTTGGGGTACGTAGGACTGCCGCTGGCGGTGGAATTCGCCAAGGCCGGCTTTTCCGTGACCGGGATCGACGTCAGCGAGGAAAAAGTCGGGCGCGTCAACGCGGGGGATTCCTACGTGGGCGACATTCCCAGCGCCACGCTCGCGCCGCTGGTGGAGGCCGGGAAGTTGCGCGCCACCACGGATTTCCGGGCGGCCGCGGATCTCGACACGATCAATATCTGCGTGCCCACGCCGCTGCGAAAAACCAAGGACCCGGACATGAGCTTCATCGTGTCGTCCTGCCAGGAAATAGCCCGGTACTTTCACTCCGGCATGCTGGTGATCCTGGAATCCACCACCTATCCGGGGACCACGGACGAAGTGGTGCTGCCCATGCTCTCCAAGGGCGGACTGCAAGTGGGCCGCGACTTCTTCCTGTGCTTCTCTCCGGAGCGCGTGGACCCGGGCAATCCGAAGTACCAGACCGTCAATATTCCCAAGGTGGTGGGCGGATGCACGCCGGCCTGCACGGAAATGGGGCGGCTATTCTATTCGCAGGCGCTCGAGCGGGTTGTGCCGGTGAGCTCCACGCAGGTCGCCGAGATGGTCAAGCTGCTCGAAAACACCTTCCGCATGATCAATATCGGGCTGGTGAACGAGATCGCGATGATGTGCGACCGCATCGGGATCGGTGTTTGGGAGGTGATCGACGCGGCGGCCACCAAGCCGTTCGGCTTTATGCCGTTCTACCCGGGGCCGGGCTTGGGCGGCCACTGCATCCCGATCGATCCGTTCTACCTCTCCTGGAAGACCAAACAGGCCGGCATCGAGGCGCGGTTCATCGAACTGGCGGGGTACATCAACGGGCAGATGCCGCGCTTCGTGGCGGACAAGGTGCAAAAAGCGCTGAACGACGCCGGCAAGCCCGTCAAGGGATCGCGCATCCACGTGATGGGCGTGGCCTACAAGCGCGACATCGACGACCTGCGCGAATCGCCGGCTCTGGACGTGATCCTGCTGTTGCGCCGTCTCCGCGCGGAGGTCAGCTACAGCGATCCTTATGTGCCCGCGCTGCGCCTGGACGGGGTGGAACTTACGGCGCTCCCCGAGGAAGCCGCCGGCGCCGCCGATTGCGTGGTGATCGTGACGGACCATTCGGCATTCGACTACCGGGCGCTGGTGGAGCGCGCCCGCCTCATCGTGGACACGCGCAACGCATTGAAGGGCGTGGTCTCGGAGAAGATCGTGAGGTTGTAAGGGCCGGGCCTGTCCTGGACATGTCCGACCCCGGCCGGGCTGTCGCCCGGCAGGATGCCATCCTGCCCCACGTTGAACTACGCGGCGGCGACGGCTCCGGCGATCTTAACCGACACCAGGCGCGAGACGCCGGGTTCCTGCATGGTCACGCCGTAGAGGGATTGCGCGGCCTCCATGGTGCGCTTCGAGTGCGTAATCAGCACGAACTGCGTCTGATCCGACATCTCTTGCAGCAGGCGCGTGAGGCGGCCGATGTTGGCTTCGTCGAGGGGCGCATCCACCTCATCCATGACGCAGAAGGGGCTGGGCTGGTACTTGAAGATGGCTATTAGCAGCGCCACCGCCGCCAGGGCTTTCTCGCCGCCGGAAAGCAGCAGCACGTTTTGCAGACGCTTGCCGGGAGGCGAGCATACGATGTCGATTCCCGATTCGGCCAGGTTCTCCTGGTCCGTGAGCCGCATCTCGCCGGTCCCGCCGCCGAACAGCGTCTGGAAGGTTTCGCGGAAATGGGCGTTGACGGCTTCGAACGCTTCGGCGAACTTGCGGCGCGATACTTCGTCGATCTCCTGAATCGCTTTCTCCGTGTCGCGTATGGAATCGACCAGGTCCTGCTGTTGGGCGCTCAGGAAATCGAGGCGCTGCTGGGTTTCGCGGTACTCCTCGAGCGCGGTGGGATTCACCGGTCCGAGCGCTTCGATCCGGCCGCGAATCTCGGCGGCGGATTGCTCGGCTTGCTCGATGGCGGCGGCTTCGGGAATCGGGTCGCCGGACGCGGACAACTCCTCGACGGGACAGTTCAAGTCCCGCCTGCTGATCTCGTCGAGGTACTTCAGCTCGGCCTGCTTGCGGACCAAATCCACTTCAATCTGCGATCGCCGTTCGTGACTCTCCTCGACCCCGGCGCGCAACGCTTTGAGCTGCTCCTCGCCCTCGCGCAAGCCTTCGCGCAGGAGCGCCTCCTGCGACGCCATTTGCGCGGCGCCGGTCTCGAGTTCCGCTATTCCGGCGGCCAACTCGGCGGCCTTGCGGTCCAGCTCGATATTATCGGCCAGGAGCCGCACCCGCTGCTCGCCCAGCCGCTCGATCTCCGGAGCGAGCGCGTCGCGCCGGGCCGCCAGATCGCGGAACTGCTGTTCGAGGCGCGTCATGGCGGCGCGCTCGCCGCGGCGCCGCTCTTCGACGCCCGCCAGTTGCGCGCGGATCGAGGCGTGCTCCTCGCCGACCGCCGCCGCGCGCTCATCCAGCTTCTCGAGTTCCTGGCGCTCGGCTTCGAGCGCGTCCTCAAGATCGGCGCGGGCCAGCTCCTTCGCCTCGATCTCGGTCCGGCGCCTCTCGCGCTGCTCGGCCGACTTGATCGCGTCGCGGTCCAGCCGCTCCAGTTCGAGCCGCGCCACCGAAACCCGCGAGTTGGCGCGCGCCAGGTCGTCGGCCAGCTTGCGCATCTCATGGTCGAGGGCCACCCGGTCCTTCTCGCGGGATTGCTGCAACGCGCGCAGTCTCTCGACCTCGGCTTCCAGGCCGGCGATTTCCCGGTTCAGCCCTTCCAGGCGCGCCAGCAGCTCGTCGAGCGAGGTCTGGCGGCTTTCGAGCCTGCCCGCCAGCTCGCGCGCTTCGCGCTTCATGCCCAGCGGTCCGGTGCCGGACTTCTTGCCGCCGGTGACGGTGTGGCCGTGGTAACAGAGGCCTTCCGGCAGGAGAAAATACAGGTGGGGATAGCCGGCCGCCAGGCGTTGCGCCGCCGCGCGATCCTCCGCCAGGAAGCACAGCGAGACGCGCGGCAACAGGTCCGCCGCGCGGTCGCGCAGACCGTTGGTGAGCCGGAGCGATTCGCTCAGCCGCGCCACGATGCCGGTCTCGGGGCCGATGGGCGGCTCGGGCAGATGGCTCTTGCCGTTGCCATTCGGCTCGGGATGGACCAGGAAAGTGGCGCGGCCGTCGAGTTCCGCGCGCAGGAAATCCAGGCCGCGCTCGGCCTGCCGCCAGTCCTTGACCACCACGTATTCCAGCTCTTCGTGCAGGAATTCCTCGGCCGGCTTTTCGAACTGCGGATCGACCTCCACAAAGTCGGCCAGCACCCCGAGGGGCTTCAGATCCTCCGCCTTGCCTTTTTCGAGCGCGGCGAAGAGGCGCTTGACCGATTCGGTGGTGTAGGAACGGTGCGCCAGCACCTGCTCGAGCGACTCCTTGCGGGCTTGGATCTGAGAAACCTCGGTCTTGGCCGCGTCGATTTCCCGGAGCAGGCGCGCCGCGGTCTCGCGGCGCGCGGCAAGCTCCCCTTCCGCCCCGCGCCGCTCTCCCGCGACCGACTCTAATTCGAGCTGGCGTTGCGCCACCAGCTCGGACAGCTTCCTCGACGCCCCCTGTAGCCGCTCGATCTCCGCGGCGGCCGTTTGTTCCTCGCGCGTCGAACGCAAGGTCTCCCGCTCGATGCCCGCCAGGTACTCCTCGACCTGCGCGAGCTGATTCTTGAGCGTGGAAGCTTCGCCAAGCAGGCGCAGGATGGCCTGCCGCCCCGCTTCCAGAGACTTCTCCCGCTCCAGCATTCCGGCCTGCAGGGTCTCGCGCTGGCTATTGATCTCCAGCATTCGGACGCGCGCCTCTTCGATGCGGGCCTCGATCGCCTCCACGCTTCCGCGATGCGTGGCGATCTCCCGGTCCAGCGCGCCGAGGCTCGCGCCGAGCTCGCGCGATTCGTCTTCCGCCTGCGCGATGCGCTGCTCGATGGCCCCGCTTTCCCTGACCTGCGATTCCAGGCGCCCGCGCGTGCGCTCGGCCTCGACGTTCTTCTCCGCGAGCCGCCGCCGCGCTTCGGTGAGCGCCTGCTCCAGTTCGTAGCAGGCGGCCTGGGCGCGCTCGTGCTCCAGCTCGCGCGCGGCGACGCGTTCGGAGATGGACTTCAAGTCGGCCGCCGCAAGGTTCAGGTCGAGCGCGGTTTTGGCGGCGTCGCGCTCGAGCAAACGATACTTGCCGGAGAGCGCCACCCGCAGGCGGGCGTCGAGCTCGCTCTTCAATTCACCGAATCGGCGAGCCTTGGCCGCCTGCCGCTTGAGCGAGTTCACCTGGCGCGTCACCTCTTCCACGATGTCGTAGACACGGGCCAGGTTCTGCTTGGCGCTCTCCAGCTTGGCTTCGGCCAGGCGCTTCCGCGTCCTGAACCTGGTGACTCCGGCAGCCTCTTCGATCACGCCCCGCCGGTCCTGCGGCTTGGAGCTGAGGATCTGACCGATGCGGCCCTGCTCGATGATGGCGTAGCTCTCCGGCCCCAGTCCCGTGCCCATGAACAGTTCCTGGATATCGCGCAGGCGGGCCAGGCGGCCATCGACCAGGTACTCGCTTTCCCCGGAACGGAACAGCCGCCGGGTGATTGTGACTTCGCCATTGGGCCGCTTCTCGCCGTCCTGCACGGGCATGATCTTGTGCGCGGCGTATTCCTGGTACACGGCCGGGTCCACCAGGGTCATGGTGACGGAGGCCATCCCCAAGGGCTTGCGTTCGCGGGTTCCGGCGAAGATCACGTCCTCCATGCGGGTCCCGCGCAGGCTCTTGGCGGACTGCTCTCCGAGCACCCAGCAGATGGCGTCGCTGATGTTGGACTTGCCGCAGCCGTTCGGGCCGACGATGGCGGCCACGCCATCCCCGCTGAACCGCAGTTCGGTCCGCTCGCAAAAGGACTTAAATCCTTGCATTTCGACGCGTTTGAGCTTCAGCAAAGTCTTATCCTCTGCTCGGGGGTTGTAACCATACTAAACTCGTTGAGGCGAAAAGTAAAGGACATCCAATACATTATCCAGCGTATCCGCGGTGGACGCCACAAGATCTAGCCCACCGCATGCAGCGGGGAGGCTGTCAGGGTCCTGCTATCAGCTTACCGCCAAAGGCGCTTAGGTCTTCGGCAGGCTGCCGGCTTCGTTTTCGGCTTGGAGGAAGGCAGGGCAGGAGGCCCGCCCCACTCGTTCCCGGTCTCCCCGCCCGCTCAAAAACAGCCTTGGCGCGCATCCGGCGAAGTGCTATAGTTGACGCCGTATAGGAGTAGCGGGCCCGGACCCAGGGCCCGGAGGAGGGCGCGACGTATGGCCGTCATCACCATTTCCCGGGGAACATTCAGCGGCGGCAAGATGCTCGCCGAGGGTTTGAGCCGCATGCTGGGCTACCGGTGCATCGACCGGGACATGCTCGTCCGCAAAGCAGCCACGAAGCGGGTGTCCGAATTCGATCTCCGCGCCGCCCTGGAACAGCCGCCTTCGTTTCCAGGCCGGTTCAACCACAGGAGATACCTCTACCTGGCTCTGATCCAGGCGGCTCTGATGGAAGAGGTTCGCGCGGGACAAGCTGTCTATCATGGCCTGGCCGGGCACCTGCTGCTCAGGGGAGCGCCCGGCATGCTCCGCCTAAGAATCATTGCGCCGCTGGAGTTCCGCATCCGCATGGCCCAGGAGCGGCTGAATCTGGGCCGCGCCGAAGCCATTGCGCACATCGAGCACATGGATGAAGACCGCCGCAAATGGACGCAGTTCCTTTACGGCGTGGACTGGCGGGACGACTCGCTATACGACCTGGTCATCAACCTGGAGAGCATTGGCATTGACCAAGCCTGCCGGCTGGTGGTCCGGATGATCGAGCAGGGCGGATTCGAGTTGTCGCCGGCCGGCCATGCGGCGATGAAGGACCTTGCGCTGGCCAGCCGGGTGCGCGCGGAGCTTGCGGTGAACCCGTACACCCTCAATCTGGAGTTTGAGGTGGAGTCCCATGGCGGGTCGGTAACGATTCAGGGGGACTCGCTCGATGAGGCTGAGGTAATCCAGCGGGTGGCCTCGGCCGTGCCCGGCGTGACCGGGGTCACCGTCGAGGCGGCCGTCGCGGCAAATCCCCGCTGAACCTCGCATAATGCCGCGACCAGCCGCCGGACCCCCGGGCCCAGTGATCCGTTGAGGCTCCGTGCGGGTACAGGAGTGTGGACGCGGCGGGCCGAAAGCGCGCGCCACGTGGCGCGGGCGCTAGCGTTTAGTTTTGCGTTACGACTTGCCTCCAGGCCGTCCAGTGCTGGGCCGCCGGATGAAGGACCGTTCCCCGCATGTCTCGCAGCGGTAGGGTAGAACGACAAGCGAAAGCGCTCGTTCCCAGACATTACGCCGGGAGGAACGGCGGACGCGAGACGACCCACAGCGGGGGCAAAGGATTTCAGGGGCGCCGTTGACGGGAGCGCCGCCTGGCGATCCCTCCATGGGGGAAGGATACCATGAATTGGTTTTTGAGTTGCCTCGGATATTGGAATGCGGCGCAGCAGACGTCTTGTGCGCTCCGCTTCGCCCCGCTTTGCTACAGCTTCGCGTATTCCGCCTTGGCTTCCTTCAGGATCGGTACGTCGGGGTCGGCGTCTTTCCAGAGGGTGAGGAAATCCTGATACGCAGCGCGGGCTTTGGCCGTGTCGCCCTGTAAGGCGGAAGCGCGCGCCAGTCCGAGGCGAGCCAGCGCACCCCAAGGAAAGTTCATCACCACTCCTCGGTGGTCGATGAATTTCTGAAATTCTGCTGCCGCTCGGTGGCCGTCGTGCAGCATAAGCCAGGCTTCCCCACGCACATAAACGGGGCACAGGAATATCGTGAATTGCGATGGTTCGCTAAGTTCGATCGTGCTCGCCGCCTTCAATAACTCGATGGCTCGGTTCGGGTCGTTGCGCTCCAGAGCTACCGCCGCCCGGATGGTGGGCAGCCAATACCTCTGCACCAGCGTGTCCAGCGGAAAGGTCTTGTCGAGTTCGGCCGCCAGCTTCTCCGCCCCTGCCGTGTCGCCTGCCCGCGCCAGGGCCAGCGCCGCCATGGCCCGCACATCGCGGTTCGGGGCCAGCTTCAACGCCGCGTTGGCCTCGGCGCGCGCCTGCTCCCGGTTTCCCGATTCCACCTCGCGCAGTGCCGCCGCTGCCTGATATGCCGCAGCAACCTCTTTGGCGTCGTGGTGCTGGGCTGAATCCATCGCCCGCCCGGTCAGCTCGTGCGCCGTCTTCAGCTTGCCGTACCAACCTTCGGTGTCCGCTTGCGTGGCCAGCATCAGGTCTTCCGAGCCCGGCTTTTCCATGGCGGCTGAGACCAACTGCGCCATCCGCGCCGCATTGCCCTTCAGAAAAGCCAACCAGTAGCGGCTCTGGAGCAGAAACTCGCCTTCCAGCTTGCGTTCCTCCGCCTGCTTGTACACCGCCTCCGCTTCATCCAGCCGGTTGAAGACCGTGTAGGTTATGCCGAGGTTTTCATAGTTGGTCACATCACTTGGATCCAGGCGCAGCGCCTCCCGAAATACCTCCAATGCCCTTTCCCAGTTTCCCAGGGCGGAGCAAACGAATCCCAGCCCTTGGTAAGCCCAGTCGTCTCTTGGGTAGGTCTGCTGCCACAGCTCGTCGGTCTGCGCCGCCTTCTCCAGATCTCCTGTCACGGTATCGTAGAAGCTCGCCTCGATGTTCAACCGCTCCCGTTCGCTTACCTTCTCCCGCAGCGCGTAAGCCTTGCGTGTATATTCGGCCCCCCGGCCACCTTCGTTGAGGACGAAGTAACTCATTCCCATCCAGGCGTAGGCCATGGCAAAACTCGGATCAAGGTCCAACGCCCGTTGGATGAAGGGCCGCGCGGCTGTGGTCGATTTCGCATAGGCCGTCTTTACTCCCAAGCTGTAGGCTTTCAGCGCCTCCAGGGATGATGTGGTCGCTTCCTCCACCGGCGTGGCGTATTTCTGCACAGAGCCGAGCGATTCGCCCAGTTTCTTCCGCAAACTGACTGCCGCGGCGCCCAGAGCCTTGAGCACCGCTTCCTTGCCCCCCGCCTGCTCCTGCGCTTCCGCCAGCACGTCCCCCGTCTCGCAGTCCACGGCCTTCAGGCCAATCACGTATTGGCTGCCTAGCCCCGCAATCGATCCGGCCAGCATGGCCTTGCTGTTCGTGCGCTGGCAGACCTCGCGGGTGACCTCCGGCGTCAACCGGTCACCGGCCGGACGCCCCATTAGCTTCAAGGCCTCATTCACCCGGCGCTCGGATAGCAGCTTGAGAGTATGCGTCAGAGGAACTACAGGCTTGACTGGGGCAGCGAGTGGCGCTATCGGCCCTTGGCCGCCCAAGCTGTGGGCGTGAGTTCTGCGAGTTGCTGAATCGATATGTCAGCGAGACC
>CAIRXZ010000134.1 GCA_903882645.1 uncultured Acidobacteriia bacterium
CACCCCAAATGCAACGCTTGCTGGCCAGCAAGAAAACCGTTTGGCCTGCGGGAGTGGGCCGCAAGCCTCTCTTCAATTTCAAAATAGCAGACGGGCGGGAAGAAGAAGATTGCGGGATGCCGTTAACCTATTGAAAACACGGCGTGAATTATTTTTGAAGTTTTGGTGAACGACTTCCGGGAGGATTCCGGGTTTGCCGGCGGAGCGCGCTAAGGCATTGAAAGTAAGAAGCTTGGACGGGGCGCGCAAGGAGTGGTTGCGCGGTCGGTACTTGTCGCGGTTGCTTATCCGGCAACCGCTACCTTACGGTCGCGGCTCCGACCGGAGTTGGGCGCGCCGGTATGGGGCTCGATCCCTACTTCCCGAAAGTTACCGACGAATCGGCGGTGAACTTGCGATAATTGCGGAACTCGATGACGTTGCGCGTACAGGTTCCGCTGCCGCTCATGCATCCGCTGGTCTCGCCTCTGGCGGGTAACAGGTACGAATTCTGTTCGATCTTCGCGAAGCCGTATTCCAGGATCGCCTCGGCGCGGTCGATGGGGAAATCGCGCGGCATGGAGGTGGTGCGCTGCTCGATCCGCAGCACCCGCCGCGTCGCCGCATCGATCCACACGGCCCCCTCGTAGGCCGGGGTGTAGCGCCGGCCGTCGGGCGACACCATGATCCAGTGGGAGGTCGCCTGCGCCACGGTGTAATCGAAGACGTACGCCTGCCGGCCCGCCAACTTCTCCTCGCCGCGCCGACGGAACGAGGCGTTGGTCATCGGCGACATCACGTCTTCCAGCGTCGTGCCGAACTCGCCGGTCGACCACGTACCCGTGCTTTCGATGGGCCGGTTGATAGGCTGGCCATTGATGCGGAAATCGCGGTAGTCCTCCGTGCCATTGACGTAGGCAAGCTCCGCCGTCACCACGTCGATCTCCTGCCAGCGTGCGGGGAACCCGTTCGCAAAATAGCGGCTGGTGACCTGCTGCACCAGGTAGTTCGGCAGGCTGGCGCTGAACTCGGCCGACTCGGCGCGCGCATCGCCAAGGATTGCGCCGTCGGTCCGCGGCCGCAGGTCCGGGGCTGGCGGCGCGGTCCCGGCGGGCGGCTCGGCCGGCTCTGCCGCCGGGGCGGCCTCGCGAGCTCCGGCGCCAGGTTCCGCATCGCCGCCGGAGGTATCCGCCGGCGCGGGCGCCGCGTCGCGCGCGGTCACCGTGCGCGGCTTGCTCAAGTCCTCGGTACGGGGCGCGCGGACGGTATCGGGGTCGAAAGGACGTTCCGCCGCGGTGCGGTCGGCCGCGGTCCCGCTGTGCATCAGGATCACGCGGAGCGCGGTCTCCGGGTCGTCGGGACTCACCTGAACGGAAAGCTGGTCGCCGGGATTGATAAGGGAATCGCGCACCGGCCCGCCTTTCGTGTCCAGGAATTTGGTCTTGGCCAGCAGCCGGAAGCGCAACAGGCTCTTACGCGCGCCCAGAACGAGGTCCTTCTCTCCTAACTTACGCAGCGTTCCGTCGACGGAGGCCACCGTCAGCTTGGTGTCGTCGCCGGACTTCGAATCCTTCCTGGGAAGCTTGGGCGCCGGGATAGTGGGAAGGCCGATAGGGATGCCGCCCGGCCCGGGGTAGGTATTCGGAGGATAGGTGTTGGGCGGATACTGCCCGGGTGGATATTGACCCGGATATTGGCCTGGATACTGACCCGGATACTGAGCCGAGGCCGGCGCCGCCAGCCAGACGACCCCGGCAACGGCGGCCAGGGACGCACCGAGCCGATGCCGCACGAAGCCACCCCCTTCCGGTTTAGATTATCGCATTCCGGACGCGCCGGATATCCGTGCCGTTTCAGCTATCCGCTTCCCAGCGGAAACGCATCACGGCCAGGACGCCGAACACGAGGGTGAAACCCACGAGGACCGCGATCGGGCCGATGGCGCTCGAAAAGCCCAGGCCGCGCCAGGTCATCGCGTCGAGGCCGTCCATGGCCCAACGCGTCGGAATCGCGATTGTCAGCTTCTGCAGCCACTGCGGGAAGATGAACGTCGGGACCCAGGCCCCGCCCAGCATGACCATAAGCAGGGTCACCAGAATCGAGAGGCCGCGCGTTGCCTCGGGCGTCTTGCCGAGGGCCGCGATGAGCAGACCGAAAGCCGCGGTCATCAGGGAAAAGGCCGCGCAGATGCACAGGAATCCCACCATGCTGCCCTCGATCCGGCATCCGAACACCACGCGCGCGAAAGCAAAGAGCACCATCAGGACCAGCATCGAGGTCATGGCCGCGCTGACGGCCCGGCTGCCGAGCAGGGTCCCGCGCGAAAGCGGGGCGGCGCGCAGGCGCTGCCAAACGCCGCTCTGGCGCATCGCAAGCAACCCCATCCCCACGTCGATTCCCACAAACAGGATGAACTGAATGCCCATGCCGCCGAACGAGTGGGCGTAGCCGTTGTACTGGACGCCGATTCCCGAGGTGATCGCTTCGGAATGCACCTGGAAGGGAATGGTCAATCCTTGCGGGGCGGTTGCATTCCCGGACGCCGCGCCGCTGTCGCGCCGCGCGTTCCACCCATCGATTCCGCGCAGCATGGTCTCCAGGCTCTTCTTGTCCGCCGGCGCCATGGCGCTTTGCTCGATTTGCGCCAGCGAATCCTTGACCGCCTGGCGGTCGGTTTGCCCGGTGAACATCTCCTTGCTGACAGCTTCCATCACATGACCGGAGAGCATGCCCTGCACCATGCCCATCTCGGCGGCGTGCGACGGATCGTATAGCAACCCGATGACTGGCTTGGACACGGCGTCGAACAAAGCGCGGCCCGCGTCGGCGCCGAAGGCCGCGGGGATGACGAAGGCCACGATGGCCTTGCCCTTGCGCACCGCCGCGCGAGCCTCTTCCAAGCCGGCCGGTTGCACGGCGAGGGCTTTGTCGGCGGTCATGTTGGCGACGATCTCGCGTGAGGTTACGCTCGCGTCCTGGTCGACGGCGAGGACGGCGACGCGGCTGGCTTCCGTCTGGCCGCCGTTGCCTCCGAAGATGTAGCCGAAAAACGATGCGATTACGATCGGCGCGACGAAGGCCATGATCACGGAGCGCCGGTCGGAGAAGAAAAGTCTGAGGTCCTTCCGCACGAGCGCCCGGAAAATCGAAGTCATCAGTCGCGCAGGCTCCTTCCGGTGAGAGTGAGAAACACCGTCTCCAGGCTGGCCCGTTCGCTCGATACGTGCTGGAACTTCCAACCGCGGTCCACCAGCCATTGAAGGACCCTCGGCGACTCGCTCGAAAGGTCTCGAAGCCCGATCTTCAACTCTTTGTCCCGAATCTCGACCGATTGGACTTCCGGGAGGCTCCGCAGTTCCGCGGCCGGAAAGCCGTCCCGCGCGTTGTCGAGATCGACGATCAGCAGGTTCGTGACAGGCATCAGGCGGTGGAGGCCGCTCAAAGTGTCGTCGGCGACCACCTTGCCGCGATCGATGATGACCAGGCGGTCGCAGAGGCGCTCGGCTTCCTCCATGTAGTGAGTGGTGTAGAGCAACGTCTTGCCGCGTTTCTTGAGCGTCTCGAGGTTGTCGAAGATGGCGTTGCGGCTCTGCGGATCGACGCCCACGGTCGGCTCGTCGAGGAGCAGCATTTGGGGATCGTGGAGCAGCGCCGCCGCCAGGTTCAGGCGCCGCATCATGCCGCCGCTGAAGGTCTTCACCGCGTCCTTGCCGCGATCGGAAAGCCCCACCAGGCGGAGCGCGTCGTCAATGGCCCGTTTCCGTTGCGCGCCGCCCAGGCCATACAGCGCGCCGAACAGGGCAAGGTTCTCGCGCGCCGACAACTGGCCGTAAAGCCCGATATTCTGGGGGACCAGCCCGATATTGCGTTTGGCCGGATCGGTGTCTCCGCCGAGAGGCCGGCCGCCGATCAGGACCTGGCCGGAATCGGGCCGCAGCAGTCCGGCGACGATCGAGACCATCGTGGTCTTTCCAGCCCCGTTCGGTCCGAGCAGACCCACCGTTTCGCCCGCGCCGGCGCGGAAGCTGACGCCATCGGCCGCGACGATGTTCCCGTAAGTTTTTCGGATCGAGTCGACTTCGAGCATAGTGGCGTCAGTTCGCCGCCGGTGAAGATACGCGCGAGACCGCGAAAAGTTCCATCGCTACGGGAGATCCGTGTGACCGGCTGAATGCCGGGAAAGCGGCGCGCAAGAACCGGATTTGCGGCTCGCATGTTCCAGCAACACGCTATCATATTCTCCTGGGCGAACTTTCGGCGTGACATTGGCCACGGGCAAGAGCGTGGCGGAAAACGGAAGCTCGACGAAGCAAAAGGGAGGACCCGATGATTTCTCGCAGACAGATCCTGGCGCTGGCCGGCGCCGCGCCGGCGTGGCTAACCAAGACCTCTTCGGCAGCCCCGGTGACTGGCGTTCCGCGCATGGGAGGCACGCCAACGGCGTTCGGCATGCACTCGAGGGCCGCGGGCGGCCGCGGCCCGGGCCCTGGGATGGTTCCCGGCGGCGCGCCAGGAGCGGCGGCTCCGGCCGCGGCGGGCCGCGGCGGGGGCCCGGGGTTCGACATGTTGGAATATTGCCACAGCCTTGGCTTGGGAGGCGCCGAGATCGGAATGCCGCCTGCCGACCCGGAGGCGAACAAGGCCTACCGCGCGAAGGCGGAAGCCTACAATATGTTCCTGGTCTGCAATCCGCGCCTGCCGCAGAATGCCGACGGAGTGGCCGCCTTCGACGCTCAGGTGAAGGCGTGCAAAGACGCCGGCGCGGTCGCGATTCACGCCGCCATGACCAATCGGCGCTATGAGGAATTCTCCACCTTCGAGCAGTTCAAGGCGAGCTTCGAGCGGAACCAGGCGACCGTGCAGTTGGCCGAACCGGTCCTGCGCAAGTACCAGGTGAGGCTGGCCAACGAGAACCACAAGGGGTGGCGCTCGGCCGAGCAGGCCGCGTGGCTCAAGCGTTTGGGCAGCGAATGGGTGGGAGTGTGCCTGGACTTCGGCAACAACGTTTCCCTCTGCGAAGATCCCCTGGACACCTGCAAGACGCTTCTGCCTTACACCTTCTACTGCCACATCAAGGACATGGCGGTGGAGGAATACGAGGACGGCTTCCTGCTGTCGGAAGTCCCCATGGGAGATGGCTTTCTCGACCTGAAGGGGATGGTCAAACTCCTGCGCCAAAAAGATCCGAACATGCCCTTCGCGCTGGAAATGATTACGCGCGATCCCCTGAAGATCCCCGTGTTCACCGACAAGTACTGGGCGACGTTCGACGACTCTTACAGTCCGCTGCCTGGGAGGGATCTGGCCAAGGTGCTGGCGCTGGTCCGCAAGAACAAGCCCAAGAAGCCGCTGCCGAGGACGACCGGCCTCGCGCCGGAACAGCAGCTCAAGCTCGAAGAGGAAAACAACGCGCAGTGCATCGCCTACGCGCGCCAGAACCTCGACATGTGAAGTGGTGGGGCAGACCCCCTGGTCTGCGCGGGTCCCCCTGGACCCGCTCTTCGGTCGAAGAGTCCGCCCGTTGAGAACTCGGACAGGCCGACGAGGGCGTCGGCCGCGGACCAGGGGGTCCGCCCCACCAGTTCATGCGGGTGTTCGGTCAACGAACGATGAGAACAACGCCACGGACAGTTCCGCGCCTGCTCTGGCTGGCCATTCCGCTGGCATACCCGCTGTACTTCTATCGCCTGGACGCGGTTGGGTTGTTCGGCCCGGATGAACCGCGCTATGCTTCCATTGGCCGCCATATGGCGCTTTCCGGGGATTGGATCACGCCCAGGTTGTGGGGACACCCCTGGTTTGAGAAGCCCGCGCTGCTTTACTGGATGACCGGGGCCGCCTTCCGCCTGGGCCTTGGAACGGAGCTCGCCCCGCGTCTGCCGGTGGCCTTGCTGGCGGCGGCGTTCCTGGCCTTCTTCTGGTGGATCGTGCGCCGGGAGTTCGGCGCCCGCGCGGCGTGGCTGGCCGCGCTGATCCTCGGCACGTGCGGCGAGTGGCTGGGGTTCAGCCAGGTGGGCGTGCCCGACCTGCCTCTGACCGTCGCGTTTTCCGCCGCGATGCTGCTGGCCCTGCCGTGGATCGGCCGCGGGGACGCCCGGTTCCTGCCCGCCGCATCGGCCATGCTCGGGTTGGCCGTTCTGGCAAAGGGCCTGACGCCCTTGGCGCTGGCGGCGCCGGTGCTTCCGGCGGCGTGGTGGGCCGGGCGGAAGCGCGGCGCCGAAACCCGGTCCTGGTTCGGGAGGGAGCTTCTGCGGGCGTCCGCGATCGCGCCGTTCCTGGCGGTGGCCCTGCCCTGGTATCTGCTGTGCTATCTGCGGAACGGCCCGGTTTTCCTTACCGACTTCTTCTGGCGGCATCACTTCATGCGCTTTGTGTCGGGCGATCTGCTGCACGGCCGGCCCTGGTGGTACTACCTGCCGGTATTCGCGGGGGCTTTCCTGCCCTGGACACCGCTGCTGCCGCTGCTGGGCCGCCGCGCGGCATATCGCGACCCAAGACGGCTCTTCCTGCTCGCATGGGCGCTGTTCGGCCTGGTGTTCTTCTCGATTTCGGTCAACAAGCTTGCCGGATACGTGCTGCCGCTGCTGCCGGCGGCGGCTCTGCTGGCGGCCCTGGCGCTGGATGAAGCCGCGCCCGAGGGGCGCTTCCCCCGGGCGGGCTTGGCAGCCTGCGCGCTGCTGCTGATCGCCTTTCCGCTGGCGGCTCGGGCGCTGCCCGCCGCCCTGGCGGGCGGGCTTTCGAGGGCGTCGCAACCCACGTTCGAGTGGTGGTGGACGGCGCCGGTGGCTGTTGCGCTGGCGGTCTGGCTGCTGGAGGCGCGCGGCCGCCGCCTGGCCGCCGTGGCCGTCGTTGCGGCGGGAGCCGCCGCGGGCATGGGGTATGTGAAGTTCGCCGCCGCGCCGGGGGTGGATCGCGCCGCGTCCGCCCGCCAACTGTGGCGCTCGATGGCGGGCCGCGCGCAGGGCGTCTGCATCGCCAATCTCGAGCGCAACTGGCTTTACAGCCTGAACTACTATTCCGTCACGCCTTTGCCGGAGTGCTCGGCGCAGCCCCGGCCGATCGAGGTCCGCCAATCCCCGGGCCAACCCCCGTATCTCGCTCCAGCTTCGGGCGCCCAAAACGACACGGTTGACCTGGGATCGGCTAACGTTGTACTCTCACCTTTCCGGAACTCAATACGATGATTCTGCCACACACCTCCGCCACGATCCTGGCTCTGCTGATCCTCAGCGCGTTTTGCTGCGGCTCCTGGGCCAATACCTTCAAGCTCGCCGGCAAGTGGCGATTCGAACTGTATTACTTCGATTTCGCTTTTGGCATGCTGCTGCTGGCGTTGCTCTATGCCTTCACCGTGGGCAACCTGGGTTACGACGGGTTTGGCTTCATGGACAACGCGATGAACGCCGGAAAGCGCCAGTGGATGTACGGGGTCGCGGGCGGCATCGTGTTCAACTTCGCGAACATGCTCCTGCTGGCCGCCATCTCGACGGCGGGCATGGCCCTGGCGATCCCGGTGGGACTGGGGACGGCGCTGATCGTGGGCACGATCCTGAGCACGTTGAGCAAGTCGAGCGGGAACATGGTATTCCTGGTCTCCGGATGCGTGCTGGTTGCCGCCGCGGTGCTCGCCGATATTGCGGCGTATCGCAACCTGGGGCGCCAGCTCCACGAGGAGCTTGCCAAGGCCGGCAAGGCCGCGAGCACCAAGCGGCCCGCGGATTTCAAGGGGGCTGGCCTCGCGCTCATCGGCGGGGTGTTGATGGGCTGCTGGGCTCCGCTTCTGCAAAAGGCCACGGAGAGCGAAATCGGCCTGGGACCCTACGCCGTCAGCGTGTTCTTCGGCGTTGGCGTCGTGGTTTCCACCTTCGCGTTGGGCATGTTCCTCCTGAACCTCTCGGTGGACACCGAGGCGATCGGGCTCACCGACTATTTCAAGGCTAGCCGCAAACTGCATGTTCTCGGTCTTGTGGGCGGCGGGCTGTGGTGCACGGGAGCGGTCGCCGGCTTCGTGGCGATTTACGCGAACGCGCCCGGCGCGACGGGCGGGCTCCCGGCGGACGCGGTTCCGGTGGGCTCGGCGCTGGTCTATGCCGTGCCGCAAGCGGCGGCGCTGATCGGCGGGCTCTTCGGCCTGCTGGCTTGGCGAGAATACAAGGGCGGCGATTTCAAGGTGAAAGCGCTGGCGGCGCTTACCCTGATTCTATTCGCCGCGGGAGTGGCGATGGTGGCGCTGGCGCCGGAGTTCGCGCCCAAGTTGTAGTGGAGCGGGCCTCCCGGCCTGCCTTCGCGCCGAAGGCGCGCCCCGCGAGATGGGCCGGCTTGGAGGCCTGACGCACGGGCGGCCCGTTCGGAGATCGCCGGGCGTAGTGCGGCGCAATTGCCGCCCGGTATCAAGACAGGCTGCAGAAGGGGGGACTGGCTCGAATTTCGCCGCTTTTGCGAAACTTCGCGCCTGTCCCCCTTTTGCTGTTTTGCGAATCTCACTCGTCAAAATCACCGCCGAACTCCACCGGGACTTTGCCCGACGCCGCGGCCGGCCCGTCGGACACCAGTTTAGGCCG
This sequence comes from uncultured Acidobacteriia bacterium, assembly GCA_903882645.1. Taxonomy (GTDB): domain Bacteria; phylum Acidobacteriota; class Terriglobia; order Bryobacterales; family Bryobacteraceae; genus BOG-224. The sequence goes on from CAIRXZ010000134.1 coordinate 8,541, forward strand.
GTTCGTCACAGGGGGCAGCCCAGCCCTTCGTTTCCGGCTGTTTTTCAGCTAAGCTACGGTTCTGATGAGAGATGCGGGCAGAAGAAATCTCCGGATCGGCGCCAGGATCTTTCTGGTCTGGACGGTAGCGGGCATCTTTTATTGCGGCTGGCGGTACGGTCGGCGGGCAAGACTGTTTTCGTCGACATGCGGGACGTGGACTGGATCGAGGCGGCGGAGAATTACGCGCAATTGCATGCCGGGCGTTCGGCGCACCTCGTGCACGTCACGATGAATGCGCTCGAAAAATCGCTCGATCCGGAGATTTTCCTGCGCGTCCACCGCTCGGCGATCGTGAATGTCGCCAGGATTCGGGAGCTCCAGCCGGCGTCGCACGGCGAGTATGTGCTCACCCTGACCACCGGCGTCCGGCTCCAATCCAGCCGCGGTTACAACGAGAAGCTGAAGGCGCTGGCGGCCAATCCGTTCTGAGTGGCGCAGGCCTCCTGGCCTGTACGGCGCCTTTCATCATCCTGCCAGGCCAGTCCGGCAAACGCTTCGTCCGGACCGTCAAAATGCGCTTTTCCAACCGATCCTCCGCCCCCAGAATGGTAACTGACGAGGTTCAAATGATAAACCGCCGATCGTTCTTATTATTGGGGGCTTCGCCGGTTGCTTCCGCCCTGGCCCAGACTCCATCCGCGCCGGTTCCCGCGGCAGCCGCCGCGTCGCCGTTCGCCGACCCCGACTTCGGTTTCACGGCCCACCTCACCTTGGGCGGTTCCTACTATGGCGTGGGCAACCCGGGGAAGCTCCTCGCGATCCTGTCTCAGATCAAGCCGGCGGATTTCGATTCCGCCTGGCAGGCCTACCACGACGCCGGCGTGGAGGCGCGGACGCTGGCCGAACAGGCCATGAGCAAGCGCCACAAAGTAAGCGCGCGGGAGTCTTATCTGTGGGCGGCCAGCTACTATTCCGCCGCGCTGCGCCTGGTGGACGGCACGAAGGCTCCGGAGCGCGCGCTCGCCTGCTGGCAGGAGTACGCCGCGTGCTGGTCCGCCGCGGCCGCATTGTTCGACCCGCCCGTGGAGCGAGTGGAGATTCCGTACCAGGACGCAGCCCTCACCGGCTGGTTCTTTCGGGCCGATAAGTCGGGCCGGCGGAAGCCGCTGATCGTCCTGAACAACGGCGCGGACGGCCTTGAGAAGAGCATGTATATACAGGGCTGCGCGGGCGCTTTGGCGCGCGGCTACAATTGCCTCGTCTTCAACGGTCCGGGGCAGGGCGATTCGCTGTGGGTGCGCAAACTCTATTTCCGGCCGGATTGGGAGAAAGTGATTACGCCGGTGGTCGACGCGATGCTGCGCCACAGCGAGGTGGATCCCCAGCGCATCGCGCTGATCGGCGTCAGCCAGGGCGGATACTGGGCGCCGCGCGCGCTGGCTTTCGAGCGGCGCATCGCGGCCGGGGTGGCCGATCCGGGAGTCTGGGACCTCACGGAGACCTGGCTGCGCAAGGTTCCGCAGTTTCTTCTCGACCTGGTGCGCGAGGGAAAGCAGAGTCAATTCGACCAGGCCATAGAAGCCGCGCCAAAGGATCCCCGGGCGGAAGCGACGGCGCGGATGCGCATGCGCCCGTACGGAACGAAGTCCCATTTCGAGGTGTTTCGCGCCGTGCAGGAATATAAGCTCGAGGAAGTCGCCAGCCGCATCGAGTGCCCTATGCTGATCACGGACCCGGAGGGCGAGGACTTCTTCCCGGGCCAGGCGCAGAAGCTCCACGATGCGTTGCGCTGCCCGAAGAAGCTGATCCGCTTCACGCGCGAACAAGGCGCCGGCCAGCACTGCGAAGCGGGCGCTCCGGGCCTCCGGGACTTCTACATTTACAACTGGCTGGCCGAAACGCTGTCATTATGAGGTGAGCCAAATGCAACCTACGCAGGTAACCCGCAGGGATCTTCTCGCGGCGCTGGCCTCCGGAGCGCTCGCGTCCGGGCTGCGCGGCGCGCCGCCGCAAGCCGCCAGAACCGCAGTCGGCATCGTCAAAGTACGGAACGGCGACATCGAATCGGCCGTCGAGGAGGCCATCGATCTATTGGGCGGCATGCGCGCCATCACCCAGGGCAAAGAGCGGATCATGCTCAAGCCGAATCTTATGGGGCCGATGCCCACTGGGACCACCAAGCCCGCGGCGATCCGCGCATTGGCGCGGCTCATGAAAACCGCCAACAAAGACGTGAGCATCGGCGAAGGATCGGCTTCCGCGGAGCCATTCAACATGCGCGGCGGAGAGACGTTCCGCACGACCGACAAGGGCCTGCTCAACGGCCTGCAGCAATACGTCTTCGACCAACTCGGCTACACCGAGCTCGCCAGGTCGCTGCGCCTGCCGTTGGTCAACCTGCACACCGGCGACCTGGTGGATGTGAAGCTGCCGGGCGCCTTCGTGTTCGAGAAACTCACCATCCACCGCTCGCTGGTGGAGACCGACCTGCTATGCTCCGTCCCCATGATGAAGACTCATTCCCTGGCCGGCGTCACGCTGGGAATGAAGAACCTGGTTGGAGCATACCCGGGCGCGATCTATCAGGCCGTTCGAGGCCGGATGCACGACGCCGCGGCGAAAGTGGACCCATCCGGCACGGCGGCGGCGGTGGTGGACATGGTGCGGGCGAACAAACTCGGCCTCGTGGTGGTCGACGGATCCACCGCCATGGAAGGCGAGGGGCCCGTAGACGGAACTTTGGTTCCGATGAACGCCATCGTCGCCGGAACCAACCCGCTGGCCACGGACATGGTCGCCGCCAGACTCATGGGGTTCAGCCCGGCGGAAGTCCCCACATTCGCGTGGGCCAACAGGGCCGGCCTCCGCCCCAAGAGCCTGGACGAAATCGAGATTCGCGGGGAGGCGATCGAGAGCGTCGCGCGGAGGTTCGTGCGCCCGACCATCCTCCCCTGGGACACGGTCCGGCGCTTCTGGGCTACGCGCGAGATCCAGGCGTGATCGCCGGCCCGCGCAGAAAGAGGAGGTAAGACGATGAGTATGCAATGGCTATGGTGGGCGCCGTTTGTGGCGGCGCTCGCGCACATCACGGAGGAGTTCGTGTACCCAGGCGCGTTCGCTAAATGGGAACGAGGGCGCCGTCCGCGGTTTCGGGACGCCATCGCCTCGCGATTTCACCCGCTCGCCAACGCCGTGTTCATCGCGTTGTGCCTGCGTGCGGGCCTGGCGGGAACCGGGAGCGTTTCCGGCCTCGGTGGAATACCAGCGGAGTACAACGCCGCGTTCTGGCTCTTTTTGGTCGCGCTGATGTTTTTGCACGCGGTACTCCACGTCGAGGGATCGATCCGGACACAGCGGGCGTCGCCGGGGCTTTGGACCGCGGTTTCGCTGTACGTGCCGCTGGCAATCGTCGGATTCTGGCGCTTCTATAGCCGCGGCCTGGCGCCTGCGAGCATAGGAATCCTGGCCGCGTTAGCCTGGGTTTCTTGTCGCCGCTGGCCGTTCCTGTTCGACACTCGACATGTCGGGCGAGCCGGTCTGCGCTAAGGCCGAGGCCAGCGCGTTGCCCGACTGGGAGCCGGTTCGCCGGGCATCGGGGAAATCGCGGCAAGGGCTGCGGCCGCGCATTCCGCGCAGTCCCGCTCCGCTTGCAGCTTGCGCGTACATGTCCGCGTCGGGGCGTACAATGAAAGCAGATATGAAGATCGACGACTATAAGGTCGTGCTGTACCGTAATGAGCCGGACGGCTGGGTGGCGGAGATCCCTGCCCTCAGCGGGTGCTATGCGCTGATGCCGACGCGAGAGCAGGCTTTAGTTGAGCTCGAGCGCGTTTTCGAGATGATCTCCGCGGAATATGGCGACAAAGGACAGCCTTTGCCCGCGGACACGCTTTCTTCGGCGGCAGCCCCGGAGGGGCGCTGGAAAACAGCCCATGGCGCACGCCATGGGACCTTGCTGTAAGGGCGAAAGAACCATTCCACGGCGGGCGAGCCATCTTCGGGAACAAGGCGCTTCTTACGCCCCTACGGGGCTGGTGTGTTCCCCTTCCGGTTCCACAGGGCTTGCGCCCTGGGCTACTATCTGGCGCCCCTGACGGGGCTTAGGGCGGGGCAGGGCTCGGGCGCAACGAGATCCCCATCTCACCCGCCCTCTCGCTGGCGTTCCATCAGGGCGTCGGCCAGGATCAGATAGGCTAGCAGGATCGGGAAGGCGGCCACGGCCGGGGCCAGCATCCAGGGGTGCGAAACCAATGCGTGGTACTGGCGCGCCTCGGCCAGCATGTTGCCCCAACTTGGGGCGGGCTCGCCGATGCCCAGCCCCAGGAACGAAAGCGCGATTTCGGCCAGAACGTAGCGCGGAATCAACACGGTGGCTTGGGTGAGCGCGACGCCCAGGGTCATGGGAAGCAGGTGCCGCCGGATGAGGTAGGCGTCGGAAGCGCCGAACCCGCGCGCGGCCTCCACGTACCCGCGCTCCCGGGCGCTCAGCGCCACTCCCCGAATCAGGCGCGCCGGGCGCACCCAGCCGCTGCCGCCGATGATCGCAACCAGCAGGGCGAAAGCCTCCGGCGCGCCGATGTGAAGCGGCAGGAAAGCCCGCACGGCGAGCAGCAGGTACAGCCAGGGCAAGGCCATGGCCAGCTCGCCGCCGCGCATGATGAGCCGGTCGAGCCAGCCGCCGTAAAACCCGGCCGCGATTCCCAACGCGAGACCCAGCGATAGCGAAACGAAGGCCGCCGCCAGACCAGTGACCAGCGACGTCTGGCCGCCGTACAGGACGCGCGAGAAGACGTCGCGGCCGTAGCCATCCGAGCCGCAAAGGAAGATGGTCCCAGGTTCGTCCACGCCGAACAGGCGCTGGTGGAACAGGAAGCGCACGGGATACGCGCCCGCCGTATCTTCCCGATAACCGCCCGCCCCGTCGGGCGCAAGGCCATACACAAAGGGGCGAAGGTGAAACCTTCCCGAGGCGTCCAGGAAGCGCAGGCGGGCCGGCGGGGCATAAGGGTAGTCGCGGCGCTGATCGGCGAAGCCGTACGGCGCGAGGAATCCCGCCAGCGCCACGGCCGCGTGCAGGGCCGCCAGGAACGCAAGAGCCGAGCGAATCTTGGTTCGTTCCGCCATGCCGTCATCCCGTCCGGATGCGCGGATCGAAGTAGCAAAGCAGCAGATCCGCCGCCAGGTTGCCGGCCATCAGGAACGCGGCCGAAAACATCGCCACCGCCAGCGGGAAATCGCGAGCCATGATGGCCTCCAGAAACAGCGGGCCCAAACCCGGCCAGCCCATCACCACCTCGACCAGCAGCGAAGCGCTCAACAGCGTTCCCAGCGAGACCCCGAACAAGGAAATCAGGGGGTTCATGGCGGCCGGCAGGAGATGGCGGAACAAGAGCCGACGCCGCCCGATGCCCTGCGCCCTGGCAGCCAGCGCGAAGGGAGCGTCGATGACCTCGAGCATGCTGGCGCGCACATGCCGCGCCAGCACGGGCAGCATGCCCAGGACCAGCACGGCGACCGGCAAGACGAGGTGGCGGGCGATGTCGCGGGCCTGTTCCGCCGGGTTCATCGAGGAGGAGGCCGCGGACGTCATTCCGCCGGCCGGAAACAGGCCGCTCCGAACCGCGAATACCAGGAACACGATGGCCAGCAGGAGGTCGGGGACGCTCAGCAGCAGCGAAAGAACCGCGTTCAAAACGCCGTCACGCCACGTGCCGCGCTGGGTAGCGGCCCAGACGCCCAGGGGGACCGCCAGCAGCCAGGCCAGCAAGGTGGCGGTCCCGGTCAGCAGAAGCGTGGCGCGGACCCTGGGCCATAGCAGCGGCGCGACGGGGCTGTCATAAGCCAGCGAGTGGCCGAAATCGCCGCGGACCGCGGCTGCGGCCCAACGGGCGTAGCGCACCGCCAAAGGGCGCCCGGCGCCGGATTGCGCGCGCATGGCGGCCACCGTTCCGCTGGACACCCTGGCGTCGAGGCGCAGCTCCGAGAAGTAATCGCCGGGGGCCAGATCGGCGAACACGAAGAACAACGCCGAAAGGGCGATCCACAGCAACAGCGAGTGGAGCGCGCGGCGCGCGGCGTACTTCATGGGCCGCCTCCGGGGGTGAGCGCCAGGGCGGCGTCCAGCAATTCCCGCGTGCACGGATGCCGGGGGCGGGCCAGCAGCTCGTCCGCCGGCCCGCTCTCCACGATGGAGCCTCCATCCATCACGGCGATCTCGCCGGCGATGCCCGCCACCAGGCGCAAATCGTGCGAGATCAGGATGTAGGTCAGGTGGAGCCGTTCCTGCAAATCGGCCAGCAGGTTCACGATCTGCGCCTGGATGGAAACGTCCAGGCCGGATAGGGACTCGTCCAGGATGAGCAGCTTGGGATCGAGCGCCAAAGCGCGGGCGATGGCCAGCCGCTGCCGTTCGCCGCCGCTGAATTCGAGCGCCCGGTTTCGTGCGGCGCCCGCCGGAAGACCGGCCATCTCCATCAGCTCGGCGGCGCGCTTCCGCTGCGATTCGGCGTCGCCGCGCCGTTGAATCAGAAGCGGCTCGGCGACGATCTGCCCGGCCGTGAAGCGCGGGTTCAGAGCGGCGGCGGGCTGTTGGAAGATCAGTTGAATCTCCGCGCGCAGGCGGCGCCGCTCCCGGCGGCCCGCGGCCCACAAGCTCCTCTGTTCCAGCCTGACCTCGCCGCAAGTGGGCGCGTCGTAGAGCGCCAGGCAGCGCGCCAGAGTGGACTTCCCGCCGCCGGACGGCCCCACCAGGCCGAGCGTGCGGCCTTGGGCGAGGTCCAGCGAAACGCCGCGGAACGCCCAGCCCGCGGTCCGCTCCGGGCCGCGCCCGCGCGGAAAGCGTCTTCCGAGCCCGCGAACGCTCAGGAAAGCGTCATCCGCCATATTTGAAGCAGCGCGCGAAGTGGCGCTCCTCCGCCAGGCGCTCGTCCGGCGCCTCCGCCGAGCAACGCGGCATGCGTTCGCCGCAACGCGGCTCGAACGGGCAACCGGGCGGGCGCGCGGCGAGGCCCGGCGGGTTGCCCGGAATGGAAAAACGCCGCGCGCCCGGCCCGGCGCGCAAGGCCGCGGGCATGGATTTCAGCAAGCCCGCCGTGTAGGGGTGCATGGGGTTGCCGATCACCTGCCGGGGCGTTCCCCGCTCCACGATCTGGCCGGCATACATGACCAGCGCCTGATCCGCGATCTTCGCCACCACGGCGGGGCTGTGATCGATCAGAAGAAACAAGACGCCCAGCCTCTCCGTAAGGGCGCGGAACAGCGAAGAGAGTTCCACCACGCGCGGCAGGTCGAGCGCGGTGAACGGCTCGTCGGCGACGACCAGCGCCGGCCGGCACGCCAGCGCCAGGGCGATCGAAACACGCTGGCGCTCGCCTCCGCTCAATTGGTGGGGATAGGCGTCGTACAGGCGGCGCGAGGCGGGCAGGCCCACAAGCTGGAGAAGCGCCTCGATCCGGCCGGCCATCTCGCCCCGGCGGAGCGGAATGTGCGCGCGAATAGCCTCGCAGGCCTGCTCGCGGACGCGCAGCACCGGGTTCAGCGTCAGCAACGGATCTTGAAAGACCATGGCGGCGCGCGCCCCCCGGACGCGTTCCAGCTCGCGGCCGGTCATGGTCAGTAGTTCGCGGCCGTCGAGCCGCACCGAACCCGCGATCCGGTAACGGTCCGGAGGCAGGAGGCCGAGCAACGCCAGGGCGAGCGTGGTTTTTCCGCAGCCGGACTCGCCGAACAGTCCGGCGATGGAGCCGGACGGGATCTCAAAGGAAGCCTCCGAGACCACGCGGCTCGCGGTCCCCGCCGCGCCACGGGCGGGCGTCAAATCGACGGTCAAACCCCGCACCTGAAGCACAGGCTCCAAGGGGGGCGCATCGGCCAATGCGGCGGATGACATCTGTTCCATTCTGGCAGCCGGGCGCCGCCGCCGCAAACGATGCTGTAGTATTGAGTCATGGCGGACGATAGCGAAATCGGCGGGGAATCCTCAGAGACTGGCCAGGAGATGGCCGTTGTGTATTGCTCCGCGACGGTGGATGCCGAGATCGAGGCCGACGTGATTCGCGGCGTTTTGGAATCGAACGGCATTCCTTCGATCCTCACGAGCACGCCCTTGCACTCGCTGACGTTTGAAGTGCGGGTGCCGGGCGAGCTTGCCGAAGAAGCGCAACGGCGCATCGCCGAGGCGAAGGCCGGAGGCACCGAAGCGGCCGCGGCGGGAGAAGCGGCTTCCGAAGAGGTCTGATCCGGATCGGGCGGGTGTTTCGCGCGGATTCGGAAATCCCGGGCGATCTCGATTACGATGGTTGCATGGCCAAAGCCGCGTTCGACGTCGAGTGCCCGTGCTGCCAGGCGATTCTGAAGATCGATCCCGAGACCCGCGCCGTGCTGGTGTGCACCGTCGCGGAAAGGCCTAAGCCTATTGAGGACTTGGCCGCGGAGGTCGAGAAGCTGAAGGGCGCCGGAGCGCGCCGCGAAGAGGTGTTCCGGAAGCAGTTTGAAGCCGAGAAGTCGCACGGCAGGGTGCTCGAGAAGAAATTCGACGAGCTGTTCAAACGCGCCAAGGAGAATCCCGACCTCACGCCCCCGAAACGGGACATCGATCTCGATTAGGCCGCGCCGTCAGCCGGGCATCCGTGACTACACTGTAGCCACGGACAATGATGAGGTAATTGAAAAATAAGGACTTGTCGGAATGCCGTGACTACACTGTAGTCACGGATGCCCCGTCCCTCTTCCCGAAAAGCCGTGTGTTATGCTCGGTCCATCACTCCCATGTCTCGAAAACTCTGCTGCATTTTGCTTCTTCTGCTCGTTCCCGTGCTTGTCCTTGCCCAGGAGCGGGTGGATCTCTCTGTGGTCAACCGCATCAGAACGGAGGAGTTTAGCAACTCCAAGGCCATGGACTACCTGTTCTACCTGACCGACGTCAACGGTCCCCGCCTGGCCGGCTCGCCCGGCTACCAGAAAGCCGGCGACTGGTGCGTCAAGACGCTACAAGAGATGGGCGTCACCAATCCGCGCGAAGAGAAGTGGGGGCCATACAGCCACGGCTGGACCTTCACGTACTACGCGGGCCACATGCTGGAGCCTGCCTACGCGCCGCTCATCGGTACGCCCGTGGCGTGGACGTCCGGAACCAACGGACCGGTCACCGGCGACGCCATGATGGCGATTATCGAGAGCCCGGCCGACATGGACAAGTTCAAGGGCCAACTGAAGGGCAAGATCGTTCTGACGTCGGCCGCGCGCGATTTGCCGCCGCCCAGCGCGCCCTTGTTCACGCGCTACAGCGCCACCGAACTGGCCGATATCGGCATGTTCACGATCCCCAGCGCCGGCGGCCGCGGCGGAAGGGGCGGACGAGGCGCCCCTGGCCAGCCGATCATGACGCCCGAGCAGCGCCGCCAATTCCAGACGGATCTGACCAACTTCATGAAGGCCGAGCAGCCGCTCGCCGTGGTTCAGAACTCGGCGCTGGAGGCCGGAATCATTCAAGGCGGCGGGGCGAGCCGGGAGATCAAGGACATCGTGCCCACGGTCGTCATCTCCACCGAACAGTACAACCGCATCGTGCGCCTGCTGACCCACAACCCCCCGGTCCCGGTGAAGCTGCAATTCGAGGTGAAGGCGCAGTTCTTCGAGGACAACACCGATTCCTTCAACGTCGTGGGCGAGATTCCCGGCGGCGCCAAGAAGGACGAAGTGGTCATGATAGGCGGACATCTGGATTCCTGGCACTATGGCACTGGCGCCACCGACAACGGCGTGGGCGCCGCGACCACCCTCGAGGTGATGCGCGTTCTCAAGGCGCTCGACCTCAAGATGGACCGCACCGTGCGCATCGGCCTTTGGGGCGCCGAGGAAGAGGGCCTGCTTGGATCGGCGGCTTACGTGAAGGAGCACTTCGCGGACCGCACGGTCATGAAGACCACCGCCGAACACGAGCATTTCGCGGGCTATTTCAATATCGACAACGGCACGGGGAAGATCCGCGGCATCTATACCCAGGGCAACGGCATGGTGAAGCCGATCTTCGAGGCGTGGCTCGAACCGTTCAAGGACCTTGGCGCCGACACGGTCACGATCCGCAATACCGGCGGCACGGATCACCAGTCGTTCGACGCGGTGGGCCTGCCGGGCTTCCAGTTCATTCAGGACCCGATGGACTACGACACTCGGACCCACCACACCAACATGGACGTTTACGACCGCGTCCAGCGGGCCGACGTGCTTCAGATGGTGGCCATCGAAGCCTCCTTTGTCTACAATGCGGCCACGCGCCCCGAGAAACTCCCGCGCAAGCCCCTCCCGCCTCCCCAACCGGCCGGCGGCCGCGGGGGCCGCGGCGGCGGCGCGCAGGACTGAGTTTGTTGGGAAGCCGGCAGCCGGAAAAGCGGCGCGGACGATCGTTTCTTGTCGTCTGTGTGTACGATTATGAGCAGGCAGGCCACGAAAAACGATGGCCTGCCCCACCGTCCAAATGGTTTCCATCTTCACCGTCATCCTGGTGATGCTCTGCGCCAGCCAGGTCTACTGGTTCTGGCGGGCGAGCGTCCTGATCCGCAGGACCGTGAGCACGAAATCCGCGCGGTTGGCGCTGGGCGGCGCCGCGCTGGGCGCATTTCTACTGACGCTGGCTTACAACGCCGGATGGGTGGGTGGAAAGGGAACGCACGTCCGGTTGATGCCCGCCGATGTTCTCCTGGGCGCGCCGTTCTCGTGGTGGCTCGCCGGCTCGCTGGCCGCCGCTCTGCTGCTGGCGCTTTTCTGGATTGCAGTATGGCTGGTTCGCGCGCCCATTCGGATCGCACGGTCGCTGGCGGCTCGCGCCCCGGAAATCGAGTCTCCGGCGCGCCGCGTCTTTCTTCATCGCGCCGCGAACGGCGTGGCCGCCGCGCCATTCGTCGCCGGGGTTTACGGGGCTTTCCACGGGCGGCTCAACCTGGAAACCCCGCGGCAGCCCATCCTGCTTCCCAGGCTGCCCAAGGCGTTCGAAGGCTTCCGCATCGCGCAACTCTCGGATTTTCACATCGGGCCGTTCATGACCCAGGAGCAGATCCGGAAGTACGTGGTGATCGCCAATGCGCTGAAGCCCGACCTGACCGTCGTGACCGGCGACTTCATCACCTGGGACCCGGCCACCCAGCGGGCCGTGGTCGAGGCGCTCTCCGGCCTCGCGGCGCCGTTCGGCATTTTCGGCTGCCTGGGCAATCACGACGCATGGGCCGGGGTGCAAGGTTCGATCACGCGCCTCTTTCAGCAGGCGGGCATCCGGATTCTGCGCCATGAGCGCGTTTCGATCGCAACACAGGGCGAGGCGCTCAACCTCATGGGAATCGACTATACGAGCCGCCTGCCGATGGGGCCGTCCAACGCCGGCCTGGTGACGCAGTACCTGGAAGGAGCGGGCGGGTTGATCGACCGCGGCCGCGTCAACATTCTCCTCAGCCACAACCCCAACACTTTCGACCGCGCGGCCGAACTGGGCATCGAGCTGAGCCTCGCCGGCCACACCCACGGCGGCCAAGTCGCGCTCGAGTTCATCAGCCCCGAGATCGCGCCCAGCCGCCTGGTGACTCCCTACGTCGCGGGCCTGTTCCAAAAGCCCGGCGGCCAACTCTACGTGAACCGCGGCATCGGCACCGTAGGCGCGCCGATCCGTCTCGGCGCGCCGCCGGAGATCACGCTGTTCGAGTTGAAGCGGGGGTGAGGGGTGCGCCGGCGGCTAGCTCGTCCTTGTTCGCGGCAACTGCCGTGACGGGCGTTTACCAGGAGGAATCCATCAGCCCCTGCATGCGGGCCGCGCTCGGGGCTGGATCAATGTCCGAGTGGGGCGTGATCCGACCGAAGCGGGGTGGTCAACTTCCCACATGCGGACTCCCGGCCCGCATGGATCCGCTCAGGCGGGTCGGGCGTGATACGGACGAGTGGCTAGACCACTTCAGGAACAGTGCCATTCGAGATTGCCGGCGGGCCCGTGTGTGTACAATGGACTCCAGAGGGTTCATGAGCAAGAACGACGAAGTTGCCCTGGAGGCCAATTTCAAGGGCTGGCGAGAGAAACGCTTCCCCGTTCCTCCTAAAGACCTGAACATGTTCGAGTATTACTGCACGGAGCAGTTTCTGCGCGCATACGATCTCAGCGACGGCCAATTGAAGAGCGGCCTGGTTGGCGGTGGGAAGGACGGTGGCGTAGACTCCCTGTACATGTTCGTGAACGGCGAGTTGGTTGACGCCGAGACGGAGCTCGATCCCAAGACACCAAACACGGTCAAGATCCTCGTAATGCAGGTGAAGGAAGGGGAGGGGTTCTCTCCTGTTGCTGTAGATAAATTCTATTGGTTCGCCGACGACCTCTTCGACCTGACGCGAAAGAAGGCTGATTACCACCAGACGTATCGGCTGGAGTTGGTCACCGCGATGCGTCTCTTCAAGGACAAATATGGAATCATCGTCGGCGAGAATCCTCCGTTGTCAGTCCAGTTCTACTACGTGACGAAGAAGGACGTTCAACCGAACGGGGACTGCGGGAAATCCGCCAACAAAGTAGAAGCCGTAGTGAAGAAGCATTTCAACCATGCCCAACCCGAGTTCCACTTCGTCAACGCGGGCAAGCTGTGGGCGCAAGTCCAGGCGAGGCCGCCTAAGAAAAAACCCCTCAAATGGGCAGCACAGTCGTTATCAACCCCGGAAGGGCAGATTGGACTTGTGCGCCTCGTAGACTACTACGACTTCCTGATTGAGCCTTCTGGACAACTGGCGGAACGATTCTTTGATTCCAACGTGCGTGGATACTGGAAGAGCACCTCCGTAAACAAACGGATTGCCGGCAGTCTGAAGGATGGCAGCCCACCCGAATTCTGGCTTCTGAACAACGGAATCACGATCCTCGCGGAGAAAATAGAGACCGGGGAACACCTGCAAGTTGAGGTTACCGACCCACAGATCGTCAACGGGCTGCAGACTTCGCGGGAAATCTACACCTACTTCCGCGGCACATCGCCAACCGCCTCTGATGGTCGGAGGCTGCTTGTCCGGCTGATCAAGGCGACCGACACTGGGCTAAGGGACAGCGTGATTCGCAGCACCAACAGCCAGAACGTGATGCCGGAGGAAGCGCTGCGCGCCACCGACGAGATTCATCGGCAGATCGAAACGTTGTTTCACCGGTTTGGTCTTTTCTATGACCGCCGCAAGGGCTACTACAGGGATCAGGGGAAGCCAGTTAGCCAGATCGTTAGCGTAGTCGAGTTGGCGCAGGCGATGCTCTCGATCGTGCTGAAGAGACCTGACGAGGCGAGGGGCAGACCCAGGGACTACTATAGTGGACCCCAGAATTCAGACCACGCATTAAGTTAATTTCGGAGTCGGCGGTCGCGAGGAAGACGGCGATGACGACGACGCGAAAGCAGTACACGCCGAAGTTCAAGGCGAAGGTGGCGCTAGAGGC
>CAIRXZ010000135.1 GCA_903882645.1 uncultured Acidobacteriia bacterium
CTTCAAACCGCCCAGTGCCGAGGAACTGGAACACGATTTTATGTGGCGCACGACCCGCCACTTGCCGGAACGGGGCCGGATCGGCATTTTTAACCGTTCCTATTACGAGGAAGTGCTGATCGTTCGTGTCGACCCGGAACTGCTTTGCAGCGAGGGGCTGGCGGAGGAATTAGTCAACAAGACCTTTTGGGGAAACCGCTATCGCTCCATCGTGGACCTGGAGAGCCACCTTTCTCGCAACGGAACGCGGATCGTCAAAGTATTCCTGCACCTTTCGAAGGAAGAACAGCGAAAGCGATTCCTCGAGCGCATTGACGATCCGGACAAGAACTGGAAGTTCAGTCTCGCTGACATTCACGAGAGGAAATACTGGAAGCAGTACATGAAGGCTTATGAGGCCTGTCTGAGCGCGACAAGCAGCCATCACGCGCCCTGGTACGTCGTTCCCGCCGACGATAAGGAGAATGCCCGGTTGATTGTTTCCCAAATCGTCCTGGATGCGCTCAATGAACTCAAGATGGCATATCCCAAGACCACCGCGAGACGTCGGCGGGAATTGAAAGCTATCCGCAAGCTGCTAGCGAAGTAGTGCTTATATTCTGGTATCCCAACTGCCAAAGGTTTGAGTTGGCGCGAACCCAGGAGGGATAATGAGGTTGTTCCCCATCAGACCTTATGGCGACCTTGACTGAGAACGCGGATACGGTCGCATGGCGGGAACCCACACCGCCCTCCAACAAACTGCGCTGGTTGTTTCTGTGGGTTTCCGTATTGCTGCTGGCGCTCTTGCTCGTGTCCGGCGTTCTGATTGTCCGCTTTCTCTCGGAAATGCGCACGCAGGAACTGGCGGCTACGCGCGCCCTGGCGGAGCGTACGCGCGCGCTATCCGGGCTGTGGCTCTCCATACAGAGCTACGACCAGGCCGTGCAGCAATTCGTCGCGCAGACGGCCGCCGACCGGGAGGCCGAGGCTCGCCGCCTCCTGGATCAGCTCACCCTGGAAATCGATGCCGGTTTCGACCGCTACCCCAGCGTCCGGGACTCCGAGGAAGCCGCGCTGCTGAACGGCATGCGGGGAGTCTTCTCACAACAGCGGACTCTTTACGTTACGATTCTCGCGGCCAGGCCCGCGGAGCGCAGGCGCCAGGCGGAAAGCATGCTGGCTGAGCGCCTGGTACCCGTCCAGAAGCAGATCCTGGACTGGTCCGGGAAACTCCAGGTGTGGAACGGAGAGCGGCTCCGGCAGGCCGATCGCGCGCTGGTGACCCAGTTTGCGAATCTGCAGCGAAGCCTGTCCCGGGTGCTCGCCATCGGATTCGGAAGCGGCCTTCTGCTCGTGCTGGGCAGCATGGCGTACATCGTGCGGCTCGATCGGCAGACCCGTGCTCGCTACGTCGAGCTGGCGCGAAGCCAGCACGCGCTGCAGCAACTGTCGGCGCGCCTGGTGGACGCGCAGGAGACCGAACGGCGCGCCATCTCTCGCGAGCTGCATGACGAAGTCGGACAATCGCTGGGCGCCCTTCTGGTGGATATCGGCCGGCTCTCGACCACGCTCTCCGGCGACCACCCCGAAGTGAAGGGACAACTGGACAACCTGAAGTCGGTGGCCGAGCGAACCTTCCAATCTGTCAGAAATATCGCGCTCCTGCTCCGGCCTTCCATGCTGGACGACCTGGGGTTGGCGGCGGCCCTGGAGTGGCAAGGGAGGGAAGTATCCCGGCGCAGCGAGATCGAAGTCTCCGTGGAATCGGAGGGCGTCCCCGAAGACCTGCCCGACGAATGCAAGACTTATATCTACCGGCTCGTCCAGGAAGCCCTGAACAACGCCGTGCGCCACTCCGGCGCCAGGAATGCGAAGGTGGTGGTGGAGCGGCTGACAAAATCCATCGTGGTGCGGGTTACCGATGACGGCTGCGGCTTCGATCCGGGGCGTTCGCGCGGAATGGGAATATTGGGAATGGAGGAACGGGTGAAACGGCTGGGCGGAACGTTGCGGGTGGAATCTCAGCCGGGAAAGGGCGCAACCGTGACGGCGGAACTACCCATTCCCGCCGGGGGTAACGCGTGAAGAAAACCAGCGTCCTGCTGGCCGACGACCACACCCTGATTCGCGCGGGTCTGCGCATGGTGGTGGATGCCCAGCCCGACCTCACGGTTGTCGGAGAGGCCAGTGACGGGCGTGAAGCTGTAGCCATGGCCGGGAAACTGAAACCGGACGTAGCGGTTATGGATATCGGTATGCCGAGCTTGAATGGCATCGAGGCGTGCCGCCAGATTCGCGCGGCGCTGCCGGATACGCAAGTTGTCATGCTCAGCATGCACTCCGACGAAGGGTACGTGCTCCGGGCCCTGAAAGCGGGAGCCAAGGCCTACCTGCTCAAGGACTCCGCCGAAGCCGACTTGGCGCGCGCCATCCGTGCCGCCACAGCAGGGAAGTCGTTCTTCAGTCCCGCCGTCGGCCAGGTACTGCTGCAGGACTACATGCGCCGGCTCGAGCGCACGGGCGGCGAAGATTCCTACGAACTGCTTACGCCCCGCGAGCGCGAAATCCTGCAACTGGTGGCCGAGGGCAAATCCAGCAAGGAGATCGCCAATCTGCTCAACCTGAGCGTCTACACGGTCGAGACGCACCGCGCTAAGCTCATGCAAAAATTAAACTTACGCAGCGTCCCGGAAGTCATCCTGTACGCTGTTCGCAAGGGCATCATTTCCTAGCCGCGTCGGGGCATACCAAGTCTCCGGCACACATATACCGACTTCCCATTACAAACGGGAATCCACCTTGCTCCATCTCTATATGTGGAGGCAACATGAAAACGCAATGGATTTGGGGTCGACCGAAAACGGCAGCCGTGACGATGGTGCTGGCGCTGGGATTGGGTGGCCTCGCAGTCGCGGGCGCGGATCACCTGATCAATCCGCCCGCCACGTTCAAGTTCGCGAATGCGGACGAACCGGCGAGCCGCATCAGTTTCGCGCCGGTGGTGAAGAAGGTATTGCCCTCGGTCGTGACCGTTACTTCGGCCCGCATGGTGAAGACCGGCTTTGAGGGTGGGGACGACGGAATCCCTCCCATGTTCCGCCAGTTCTTCGGTGACCAGGGCAACGGCGGCGGGCAGTTCCGCATGCCTCGGCAACAGAGAGAACAGGGCCTTGGCTCGGGCGTGATTGTCAGCCCGAACGGCTACATCTTGACCAACAACCACGTGGTAGATCACGCCACCACCGTGACCGTGATCATGCCCGACAAGCACGAATACAGTGCTCGCGTGGTGGGCGCCGATCCGAAAACCGACATTGCCGTACTTAAGGTGGACGCCGGCTCACTGGAGCCGATCACCATCGGCGATTCCGACAAGGTGCAGGTGGGCGACTACGTGCTGGCCGTCGGCAATCCCTTTGGCGTCGGCAAAACTGTCACCATGGGCATCGTCAGCGCTACCGGCCGCGCCAATCTGGGCATCGAAGACTACGAAGACTTCATTCAGACCGATGCTTCCATCAACCCCGGCAACTCGGGCGGCGCACTGGTGAACGACCGCGGCGAACTGATCGGCATCAACACCGCCATCCTGGCCAATGGATCGGAAGGAAATCAAGGCATCGGTTTTGCCGTTCCTGTCAGTGTGGCGCGCAATGTGATGGACCAGATCATCCAGAACGGCAAGGTGACCCGCGCATACCTGGGCGTGATGGCTCAGGAAGTGACGCCCTCCATCGCCAAGGCCTTCCATGAACCGGAAGTGCGCGGCGCGCTGATCGGCGACGTGACCCCCAACAGCCCGGCCCAGAAGGCGGGCTTGGAAAAGGGCGACATCATCCTGGACATCAACGGCAAGCCGGTGAAAAACAGCGCCGAACTGCGCATACACGTTTCGCTGATGGCTCCTGGAACCAAGGTGGACGTGAAGGTGTTCCGCGATGGCGCGGAGAAAACCCTCCCGCTGACCCTGGCGGAAATGCCCACGGACACCGCCCGGAACGAACAGCCGGAGAACGGCAGCGAAGATGCCCTGCAAGGGATCACGGTAGAGAACGTCACCGCCCAGACGGCCCGGCAGTTGGGATTGCCGGCTACCGCTACCGGAGTTGTGGTGACCAACGTGGACCCGGCCGGCAAAGCCGCCGATTCCGGCTTGAAGCGCGGCGACGTCATTCAGGAAGTGAACCACAAACCGGTGCGCAACACTTCCGATTTCGAGTCTGCCATGCGTAACGCGAAAGACGCCACTCTCCTGCTCGTGAACCGGCAGGGCAGCACGATGTATCTAGCCGTCTAACCGGATATCACCCATTCGGGAAAAGGCCGGCCCCGAGCTCCTCCGGCGGGACCGGCCTTGTTTTTCTACTAGAGCGACTCCCCAAGTCGTTTTTCCATTTGAGCGCGCTAGCCCAACTTCCACACTACGATTGTAGAATTTGGCCCGAAAGAGGGATTCCTGATGTGTATCTCGTTTATGCTCAATCAAGGACCTCTAGAAATTAAGAAATAGTCACGAATTGTTA
>CAIRXZ010000136.1 GCA_903882645.1 uncultured Acidobacteriia bacterium
AGGGGTTCACCCCAACCGAAAGAAGCGCAGATCGTTCCCACGGGCTGCTTGGCATCGTCGTCACAGCTTTCCCGCCCGCAAGGAGTCCCAATGAGCTATTTAAGTGGCATTGGGCGAAAGCGCCTGCCGAGCCCGCTTGCGGGCTATTATTTCCGACGTTCGCGGCTCCGATTGATGCACATGGCTGCGCACGGAGCCGCGAACGCAAGAGAGCGGAACGGTGCTTGGTTGGCGTTCAATTTGTTGCGATGTCTTTCAGAGGCATCGTCAGCGTTCCGATTTCGCCCGAGGGATCGTTGCGGACCAGCACCCGGAGGCTGGCGGCTTTGGCCGGCATTTCGAGCGTTCTCGAAAAGAGCAGGCCGCGCTGTTGCGCCGCCTCGTAGCTCCGCTGCGTAAGGTTGAACTCGATCCTACGGGAGGCCGGCGGCGCCGATTCGCTGCCGTCCTCCTTCGCGAAGCGCGTGACGAACTCCACCGTTCCCTGCCACCGGTCGCCTTTTTGCCTGAGCGCCAGAGCGTCCGACCGTAAGGAGACGCGCAGCTTGAGGGTGTTCTTCCGCCGCGTGGCTTTGATATCGATGGGGATCTGCGTCGCGTCCATCAGCCCGGTCAGGGCCTCGGCCACGGCTTCCTTCCGTTCGTCCTTGGTGATTTTCGCCGGCGCGTCCACGTAATAGCCTTCCTTGTAGCGCAGCGTCAGGCCGGGGCGAAGCGCGCGCACGCTCAGCTTGTGGAAGCCCGCCCGGGAGCTGTCCTGTGGGGCGTAGAACCCCAGCGTGTAGCTGGCCTCGACGTCCTCGATGGCCGCCTGTATCCCCACGTCCAGGCCGTTGTCATGATAAAACGACTTGCCGCCGGTCCGTCCGGCGAACTCGTCCATGGTCGGCCACGTGTCGTTATCGGGGTTCCGCCTTGGGTCCTCCATTACGGTGAGCCCCCGCGCGTCGACTGGATAGACCGCTACATCGGCGTTGTTCAGCTTACGCATGGCGCGGTCGATTATCGCGTCGTTCGAAAAATGGAATCCTCCCATGGTCAATCCTGAAATGGACTTCGGTCCCACGCTTCTCAACTCCATTTGCCTCGGAAAAGCGGCCGAAATCCATATCAGGGATTTCCGGCCGGGCAGCCCCGCCAGGTGCGCCGAAATCGCTTCGAACACTCGCAGGGTCGCCCGGGTACGCTGGTCCACATAGAACGTCACCACTTCCCGGGCTAAGGGATTGTCGAGGCCGCCGCAATTGGCCATCGAGTCATCGTACCGATCGTCCAAGATACTCAGCCGCGCCTGGTAGCACGGGGACGGCTTGCCGATCACGGTTTTGAGGCTCTCGGACAGCGCCGCCCGGCTCGACCCGACTTCGTTGACCACCTGGAGCCCGAAGCGGTCGAACGAGTAGAGACCGACTTTTTGCTCCGGGCTCAGCCGGTTCAACGCCGCGCGGGCTTGCTCGCGCGCGCTCGCGGTGTTGTTAAAGGCCGTGTTGCTCCAGTCCAGCAGGATGACGGAATAGCGGCCGGGGGCCGGATTCTCCGCAAGCTGGTTCGTGAACGTATCTCGCGGAAGTGGCGGCGCGTCCGGAGCCGCGGCCCGGTTCGTGGGCGCACCCGGCGGAACCGCAGGCGCAGCCCGCCTCGTGCCGGCGGTCCTCTCTCCGTAGAACACGGCGATGGACTGCGGCTTGCCGTTGTCGAGGACTTCAAAGTCTTCCTTCTTCAGCCCCTCGACGGGCCGTCTCTTCGCATCGAGCGCCACCACGCCGACTTGCACCAGGGTGGTGGTGGTGCGGATGGTCACGCCGGACGGCGCGGGGCTTTGGGCAAGCGCCCACGACAGGGCGGCGGCCGCCAGGAGCGGCAGTTTCATCGAGGAAGAGTTCATCTTTGTACTCATTGTGCTATTACCGCCAGGCCCGCGCCAGGATACGGGGGCCTTGAAAGAAAGTCCGTGGGGTAGGGCTTTCAGCCTGCCGCCGGGCTTTTGCCCGGCGTCTCGCGAGGGTTCGCGGAACGCCGGCTGGAAAGCCGGCGGCAGGCTGAAAGCCCGACCCCACCAAAAAGAAATCCGGGGGCGCCCGTATCCTGGCGATATCCTGGCGGTAATAGAGGATGAGTGCATGTGACGCCGCGGGAAGCGTTCGACAGGTACCATCAGGCGGTGTACCGATTCGTCTACCGGCTGACGGCGCGCGAGGATCTCGCGGAAGACATCACGCAGGAGTGTTTCTTGGCCTTTGTCCGAGCTCCGCAACGGTACGACCCCGCACGTGGATCGGTGAAGACGTACCTGTTCTCCATCGCCCGCCATCTCACGCTCAAGCAGCACCGCGACGATCGGGAGCATGAGCGGTTGGACGAGGAGGCGCTCACCACGGTCGAACCGGACGGCGCCTGGGAGGTTTCGTCCGCCGTGGCAAGGGCGGTGGCCGCCCTGCCGACGCTCCAGCGGGAATCGTTGATTCTCTTTGAATATGAGGGCTTTACGCTCGAAGAGATCGCCGGCGTCGTGAGCGCCGACGCCGGCACGGTCAAGTCGCGCCTGCACCGGGCGCGAGAGCGCTTGCGCCAGACACTGGCGGCGTACCGGGAGGTGGGAAATGAAAATGGAACCGTTTGACGGCGACGAACTGTCGGATTCGGAGCTGGACAACCTGTTGAAAAAGTGGGAAGCGCCTCAGGCGCCGGCCCGCTTGCGGGCGGCGGTCTTCCCCGAAGAGGCTGCGCCTTGGTGGCGGCGTCTGTGGAGCGCTTCTCTTCGCGTGCCCATGCCGGTGGCCGCCGCGCTGGCCATCGCGCTGGCGCTCGGGGCGTGGCAATGGGGCGGACCCGGCGCGCCGCGCGAGTTGGTCCGGACCGAGCGCGTGGAAGTCCCGGTGTGGAAGGAGCGGGTGGTCACCAGGACGGTGTATCGCTGCCGCGCCACGCCGCCCGCCCAGAAGCTGCAACCCGTGGCTGAGCTACGGCCGAGGATCATCAGGACGCCAGATGAAGAGTAGTTCCCTAACGCCGGGTTCCATTGGGAGCGGGCAACCGCTCGCTCACGCTCGCGGCTCCGACTCGGGCATGGTTGGCCGCCGGGGTGTGCTCTGTTTGGTCGCCATGTTGGCTGTCGCGCGGGCGCAGGCACCCGCGGGCCTGGAGATCCTGGCGGGCAGCGGCACTCTCAGCTCGGGAGTCGCGATCCAGTACAAGACGCTGGCCGTAGGCCCCGGGGGACTCTCGGATTCCATCGGCGGCGGCTTCCGGATCGACGGAGACAGATTGTACCGGCTCCTCGTCGATAAAGTTGGCCGCCAGTATCTCGGTTACCAACTGGCGGTCGCCGCCGGCCCCTCCACGGGCGATTATCTGGTCTCCATCGAGCCGGTGACCGGCATCGAGGACCTGCTGCGGCGCTTCGCTCCCGACGCGGTTCTGAGGCCGGCGCCGCCGCCTAGGTGCCCCGAGCCGCAGGTAATGCGCGAGGGCGACGCCATCGCCCTGGACTTGATGACCAGTCCCGACGGGCGGCAGAAGATCACCGATACCATCCGAATACTCCGTCAGACTTCGGCCGAGGTCACGACTCGCGATACGCCCGTCACATTCAAATCGACGGTCAACCTGGTCTCCGTGCCGGTAGTGGTGCGCGACGGGCAGGGGCGCGCTGTCGGGAATCTCGAAAGGGACGACTTTCAGCTCTCCGACGGCGGCAAGCCGCAGATCGTTTCGCGCTTCTCTGTGGAGAAGGCCCCGGGGGCGGCGGCGCCCAGCCTGCCGGACCGCTTCGTCGCCTACCTCTTCGACGATCTCCACCTGGGTTACCCCGACGACAAGAGCTACGACGGGGGCATTCAGGACATGGAACGGGCGCGCGATGCGGCCTGGCGCCACATCGACGCGTCGCTCGGTCCCAATGAGCGCGCCGCCGTTTACACCACCTCGGGCCTGACCGGCGTGGATTTCACTGCCGACCGGGAACGTTTGCACAAGGCCCTGCTCGCCGTTCGCGCCCTCGGCAGCTCCAGGAAAGACCCCCTGATCATGAGTTTTTGGCAGGCGGACCAGATCGAGAACAAGAACAAGTTTG
The DNA here is from genome assembly GCA_903882645.1 of uncultured Acidobacteriia bacterium. Classification (GTDB taxonomy): domain Bacteria; phylum Acidobacteriota; class Terriglobia; order Bryobacterales; family Bryobacteraceae; genus BOG-224. The sequence continues at coordinate 4,073 of CAIRXZ010000136.1, forward strand.
TCCTGCCGGACGGCGCCGGGTTCCGCTTCGGCAACGCGGGGGCCGTGACCATTGTGGACCCCAGCGCGGAATACCGGGCCGGAGCGGCCGACACCAGCGGCGGGCGCATCGCGATCAGCGTGGACCCCAGCGCGGAATACCGGGCCAGAGCGGCCGCCGGCGTGGCGCTGGAGTACTGGAACAAGGACACTCGCTCCGCGCTCGACGCGCTGGACACCGTGGTTGGCAAGCTTTCCACCATGCCGGGGCAGCGCTCCATCGTGCTGGTTTCGCCCGGTTTTCTGGTGCTCGACGACGGCATCGAGTGGGAGACGCGCATCATCGACCGCGCCATTCGCGCGAGCGTCGTAGTGAGCGCGCTGGATGTGAAGGGCGTCCCGGCCCGCCTGGACCCGGCCATAGCCGCGGACGAACGCGCGGTCATGGCCGAGCTGGCCGCGGGAACCGGCGGGAGGTTCGTCGAGAACACGAACGATCTGGAGCGGGGATACGCGCTTGCGGCGGGGTCTCCGGAGAACATGTACATCCTGGGCTTCATCCCCCAGAACCTCAAATTGGACGGCCATTATCACCCGCTGACGGTGACGCTGCGGAACTCGAGGGGGCTGACGGTCGAGGCGCGCCGCGGCTACTACGCTCCCCGCTACGCGGACACTCCCGCCGAACAGGCCAAGAAGCTGATCGAAGAGGCGTTCTTCTCGACCGAGGAGATCCGCGAGCTGCCGGTCGCCGTGGAGACGCAGTTCTTCAAAAGCGGCAGCGATGAGGCCACCGTGGATGTCCTGGCGAAGGTGGACGTCAAGCGGCTCCAGTTTCGCAAGGAGGACGGGCGGAACCGGAACGACGTGACGGTGGTTTCCGGGCTATTCGACCAGGACGGAAATTACGTGTCCGGAACCCAGAAAGTGCTGGAAATGCGCCTCAAGGATGAAACCCTGGCAACGCGCCTGAACGCCGGCATTGCCGTAAGGACCAGTTTCAACGTCAAGCCCGGCAGCTATACGGTCCGAACGGTGGTACGGGATTCCGAAGGCCAATCGCTGGCGGCGCTGAGCGCGGCAATGGAGATCCCGTAGGGCACGCATCGTTGGGCACGCGCTTTCGCCTGCCGGGTACGGGTCGGGCATGCCCGACCCCTACGGCGCGGGTCCAGGGTCAAGGCTGCGGCTTGGGCTCCTCCCCAAAGCTGATGCTGCTGTCCGTCGAGTATTTCCGGTAGGAATGGAAGGTCACTTCGTTCCGTGACGCCCGCCAAGAGCGCTGGAGTTCCACGACGGCCTTAAGCGGTAACAGATAGCTCTTGCCGCCGATTTCCGCATCCCCGTAATCCACGGTGACGCTGGTGCGCTGAACCGGAGAGCCGGGCGGAATGGCGTCGGCCATGTAAATGAGGCGCAGGATGCCATATGTCTCGCGGTCGATGACGGCTTCGCCTCGCAAGCCCACCGGTTCCTGGGACACGTCGTCGTTCATGCCGAGCGTAATTGCGTAGTTCGCCTTGGAGCGTTCCACCCGGAAGGAATAGACGGCGGCGCGGCGTCCGCGCAGGGTCATCCACCGCTCAAAATGGAACTCGGCCGCCGAAGCCGGGTCGAATATAGTCCGCAATCTGCCGCCGAACTCGCCTCGGGAGACGGTTCCCCGGGCGTCGGAGTAGCCCATGCCGGCCGGGACGCCGTTGACCTCGGTCAGCCGGTAGTCCTCCTGCTGCTCGTAGTAGCTGACCTCGACCGTTAGCGTGTCTCTCTGCCGGGGGCTGCCCAAGCCCTCCTGGATGAATCGGACCACGGTCTGCGCGCAGAGGAAATTCGGCAGCGATTTTGCATATTCGAGAGCAACCTGGCGGGCCGCCTCCAGGAAACGCTCTTGCTCCGCCTCGGAGGCCTGCCAGGAGCCCGGTGTGGCGGGTATAACCGGCGGAGGCGGCGCCGGCGGCGCGCCTTCCAGCCGAGAAACGGCTTCCGCGGCCTCATTGCCGGCGGCAGCCGCGGCGGCTTCTTCGGAGACCTCGAACTCCACCGTCCGGACTACCGACTCTTCGCCGGGCGAACGCAAAGCCTTCACCTCGAGTACATAAGAACCCCTAGGCAAGGATGCGATGGGGGCCTTGAGAAGCACCGGCACAACCGGATTGCCCGGCCGGATAAAATCGGACGCGCCGAGGGTTTCAGCCTCCTTCTGTTCCCCCGTCCGGCGGTCGAGAACCCGAATCTCCAGTTTGATGGCGGGACGTTCCGGCCCGGCCAGCAGGGGCTCGTTGATTTCGAGGTACCCGACGCATGGCGCCGCGCCGCGGAAACGGTTGCTGGCGGAGGGAGAGATCTCGAGCGATTCCGCGATGAGATGCTTGTGGCCCTCGAACAAAGACGGGTCCAGTTCCGAGGACAGGTCCGGGACCTTGCGGGCGTCGCTCGAGAGCGCGATGCCGCTTATGGCTAAATGCCGCCCATCCCAGGCGTCGATCATCAGCGGCGCTTCAGCCTTGCCGAAGTTCTGGTCCCCCGAGCCGAACGCCACCCGGACGTTGTACCGGCCCGCCCGGAGGCGGAACTGGCGCTCGTAATGGTAAGGCTGCGCCCGAAACGCATCGGCTTCCTCGGGGGTCGCGAAATCGAGCGGTACGGCGTCGCTGAATCTCCCGGCCACCTGGCCGTCGGTTCCATAGGCCAATCCCACCAAGTCCAAGTCCGCGTGTTGCTTGCCGTCCCGCTTCACGAACTTGAGGTTCGCGAGGTCCATCTCCATGGCCAGATCGACCAGGGCGATTCCGGGCGAGCTATAGAAGTATGGAAGCTCCATGGACGCGGCGGCGTTCCCGGCGGAGAGACCCACCGCAAGCGCTTCCAATTCTTTTCCACTCACTTTTCCCGCGAGCTGGTCCGGCGCCTTGTCGTTGCAGTACGCGTTGCGCGCCCGCACTTCAAGTCCGCCGCGAGTAGTCTTCACGCGCAGCGAGTGGCAGCGTCCGTCGGGCGATTCGACCGGCTTGAAGCCGAGCACGTAGCCCTTCTCCCGATCGTCGACAATGGCGCCCAACTCGCGCGCCAGGTCGTCGCCGATCCACCGGCCCCCGGTTGCGTCGGCCAGGGTCCTCAGATCGGGGTTTGGGGCGTAAACGGCGACGTTGGCCCGGTTGCACGCGCGAATGGCGTCCTCCTGCCACATCGCCTGACTGACCCTCGACCGCCAGGGCCCCCATGCCAGCGGGGACGCGCTAACAACGATGAGGGACTTGCGGCCGGGGATGGTCGCCATCGAATCCGCAAGCACTTTGATGGCCTCCATGATGGACTGCACGGCGGGCGCGCCTGTGCGCTGGCCGGCGACAGGCGTAGAGCCGAGGGCGGCCTGCCGCGCTCGGTCGGCCAAGGCCGTGAACTCCTGAGTGATCGAGACTTCCACGGTGGTCGTGCTCATCCCGATCGGCCCAGCCTGCGCTTCGTTGAAGTTCACCACGGCCATATAGCGATCCGGGTTGGCATAAGCGCCGGCGAAGTCGGCGACGTGCTGCCGGAGTTCCCGGCTCTTCGCCGAACCTCCCAGCTCGTCGAAAAGAAAAGCGTAATGTTGCGCCTCCGGCTGGTCCGGAGAACCGGCCCGTTCCGGAGAGACGCTTGCGATGGGCCGCGCCTTGCCGTCCTCCCACAGGCGAAAATCTCCGGGTCCAAGATCGCTTACGATCTTGCCCTTCTTGTCGCGCACAACGGCATCCACCAGAACCAGGCGGGTTTCCGTGCGGATGACGGTCTGGGCAGGCGCAACCAGGGAGAGGATTGCCAGACAAAACACCAGGCGAAAGCGCCGCATCATGATGTGACCTGCCAAATATCGTAAGCTCCCGCCGGGGCGCGGACTGAGAGTCTGCCGTGTCCGCACTCCCGCGGACACGCTTGTGCAGGCCGGACCGAGCGTCCCCATGAGTGGGGACGCGGCAGACTGAGAGTCTGCGCCACATACCACCGGCGCTACCGTCATGGTTTGGGTTCCTCCTTGGCGAAACTGATGCTGCTGTCCGTCGAGAATTTCCGGTACGAATGGAAGGTCACCTCGTTGTCGGAGGTGGACGACTTGTCCCGCAGCTCCACGAGGGCCTTGAGCGGCAGCAGATAGCGCGCGCCGCCGATCTCCGCGTCCCCGTAGTCAACGGTTACGTTCGTGCGCCGGACCGGAAAGCCCGGCGGAATGTCGTCGGCCATGTAATTAAGGCGCAAGACGGCGAATGTCTCAAGGTCTATGACGGCCTCGCCTCGCAATCCCACGTGCTCCCGCACCACCTTGTCTCCCTCTCGAGTTGCAATCGGGTAATGAGCCTTGGAGCGCTCCACGCGGTAGGAATAAGCGGCGGCGCGGCGGCCGCGCAGCGTCGTCCAGCGCTCGAAATGGAACGCGGCGTCCGAAGCCGGGTCGAATATGGTCCGCAGATTCGTCCCAAACTCGCCTTGAGAGATCGTTCCCCAGGCGTCCTCATACTCGATAGCCGTTGGGATGCCATTGATTGCAGCGAGGCGGTACCGCTCCTGCTGCTCGTAGTAGCCGACCTCGACAGTGAGCGTGTCGGCAATAGCGTGGATGCTGCGGTCCCGCAGGACGGACCGGTGAACGGTCTGGGTGCAGAGGAAGTTCGGCAGCCAGCCCGCGTAGTCGAGCGCCTTTTGGCGGGCGGCCGCCAGGAAGCGATCTTGTTCCGGCTCGAAAGCCGGCTTTGCATCCGCCGCCGAGGGTACAGCCGGCGAAGGAGGCGCCGGGAGCGCGCTTTCCGGTTGAGACACGGCGTCACCGGTCCCATTGTCCCCGGCAACCTTGGCGACTTTCTCGGAGACCTCGAACTCCACCGTCCGGACCACGTAATCCTCGCCGGGCGAGCGCGAAGCCTTCACCTCAAGTACGTAAGAACCCGGTGGCAGGGACGCGATGGGCGCCTTGAGAAGCACCGGCACAACCGGATTGCCCGGCCGGATATAATCGGCCGCGCTGAGGGTTCCAGCCTCCTTCTGTTCGCCCGTCCGGCGGTCGAGAATCCGGATCTCAAGACCGATTGTGGGAGGATTCGGCCCGGCAAGCATCGGCTCGTAGATTTCAAGATACCCAAAGCATGGCGCGGAACGTGGGAAGCGGTTGCCGCCGGAGGGAGAAATCTCGAGCGATCTTGCGGTGAGGTCCTTGCGGCCATCGAGCAGAGACGGGTCCAGATCCGAGGTCAGGTCCGGGGCCTTGCGGGCCTCACTGGCGAGCGCGATGCCGCTGAGGGCGAGATGCCGCCCATCCCAGGCGTCGATGGTGAGCGGCCCCTCCACCTTCCCGAAGTTCCGGTCGCCCGAGCCGAACGCCAGCCGCACGTTGTACCTGCCCGATGGCAGGCGGAACTGGTGCTCGTAATGATAAGGCTGCCGGCTAAAAGCGTCGAGCGCCTGGGGGGTATCGAGATCGAGCCGGACGGTGTCGCTGAATCTCCCGGCCACCTCGCCGTCCGGTCCGTAGGCCAATCCCACCAAGTCCAAGTCCGCGTGTGGCTTACTGGTCTGCTTGGCGAGGTTCGCGAGGTCCATCTCCATCGCCAGGTCGACCAGGGCAATTCCGGCCGAGCTATAGAAGTATGGAAGCTCCATGGACGCGGAGGCATTCCCGGCGGAGGGGCCGGCCGCGCGCGCTTCCAGGTCTTTTCCCTTCACTTTTCCCGCCAGCAGGTCCGGCAGCTTGTCGTTGCAGTACCCCGTCCTCGCCCGCACATCGAGCCCGCCGCGAGTAGTCTGCACGCGCAGCGAGTGGCAGCTTCCGTTGGGCGACTCAACAGGTTTGAAGCCGAGCACGTAGCGCTTCTCCTGGTCGTCGACGATTGCGCCCAACTCGTCAACCAAATTCTTGGAGATCGCCCGGCCCCCGGTTGCTTGAGCCAGGATCCTTAGAGCCCCGTTTGCGCCATAGACGGCGACGTTGGCCCGGTTGCACGCGCGAGCGACCGCCTCGCCCTGCCAGGAGGGAGGATCGAGCGCCGTGGAGCCGCTTATGACGACGACGGACTTGCGGCCCCGTATGGCCGCCATCCCATCCGCCAAAGCTCCGATAGCATTCAGGAGCGGGAGGGGTCTCGCATTCTGTGCGATCTGGACCTGTTGTTGAGCCTGGCGCAGTACCCACGACGCCATGTACGGATCAGTAGCGGGGTTCGCTATCAGCGAATTCAGGTCTGTCGCCGGCCGGGGCGCGTCCGCGCCGCCGGCTGGCACGCCCGCCACGTCGGCGGCGGCCCGCTGCACCCGCTCTGCGATCGCAGTGAAGTTCTGAGCGATCGACAGGGTTCCGCGGACGTTCACCACGGCCATGTAGCGATTCGGGCTCGCGTACGCGCCGGCAAAGTCGGCGACAGCCTGTCGGGCGCCTTCGCCGGCCGCAACACCGTCGAAAAGGAACACCAGATACTGCGCCTCGGGCCGGTCGGGCGGACCGGCCGATTCCAGAGAGAGGCTCGTGACGGGCTGCGCCTTGCCGTCCTCCCATAGGCGGAAATCCCCGATTCCAAGATCGCTTACGGTTTTGCCGTTCTTGTCGCGCACGATGGCGTCGACCAGGACGAGGCGGGTTTCGGTGCGGATTACGGTTTGGGCGGGCGCAACCATCGAGAGGATTGCCACCCAAAGCGCCAAGCGCAAGCGCCGCATCATTATGCCACCTGTCATATAGCATAAGCTCCCGGCGTGGCGCGGACTCTCAGTCTGCCGTGTCCGCACTCCTGCGGACACGCTTGCTGCGGCCGGATCGAGCGTCCCCAAGAGTGGGGACACGGCAGACTGAGAGTCCGCGCCACGCACTTCCGCCGTCATGGAATCTCCACCGCGCCGCTGAGGGCGGTCAGTTCCTGGCCTTGGGCGTCCCGCACGACCACCCTGACCAGGTACCTGCCGGGCTTCGCCTTGAGGCTGGTCCTCACGGCGATTCCGGAAGCCAGACCCGTCGCGAGGGTCTCGTCCTTGAGACGCATCTCCAGCACCTTTTGGATTCCGGAGACGTAATTACCATTCTCGTCGAACAACCCGGAAACGATGGTCACATCGTTGCGGTTGCGTCCTTCCTCTGGCTTGAAATTGAGCTGCTTCACATCCACCTTGGCGAGAACATCGACTGTGGCTTCATCGTCGCCGGTCTTGAAGAACTGCGTCTCCATGGTGGCCGGAATCTCGCGAATGTCCTCGGTCGAAAAGAATGCCGCCTGGATTTCCTCCTTGGCCTGCTCGGCGGGATCGCGCTCGTGGTTGGGCGCGTAGTAACCGGGGCGGGCCTCGACCGTCAGCCCTTTCGGATTCCGGAGCGCGACCTTCAGCGTGTGGTAACGGCCATCGAATTTGAGATTCTGGGGCGCGAAGCCGAGCAAGTAGATATACTCCGGCGCGCCCGCCAGGCGCTTGACTCCCTCGTCCATGTCGTTGCTGTTGTGGAAGAACCTGCCGCCCGTGCCGCGCGCGGTTTCGTCCATGACCGCGGCCGCGGCGTCGTCGCCCGATACGTCGTATGACATCTTCGCCGCCTGCAACCCCGGACTGAGCGCCCCGTGCGAGCTGGCGTCTCCGCCGGGAACGTAGGCCTTCAGGCCTTTCGCGTCCAATCCATTGATTACGATGTTGAAGCGGATGGCGTTCTCAATGAGGCTCATTTCTTCCGGGCGGTGCTCGGTGAGCACCAGGAATCCGTCGGAGACCAGGACCAGAGACCGCTGTCCGGGCATCGTGCCGAGCTTTCCAATGACGGATCTCAAGGCGGCCATGGCCTGGCGTGTGTTCCAATCGCCTTCCGCCAGCGCCCTGTAGGCGGCGTTCCGGACCATAGCTTCGGCTTCCTGGGGCCCATATCGTTGTCCGACATGACAAATTATGAGTTCTTGTATCATCATCCCGAGCAACTCGCGATTGTCCTTGTCTATAATCTGGTCCGCCATGTAGTAATCGATCTGCGGGCATTCGGTCGTCGTCTTTACCCCGGAGTGGATCGCGAGCAGCGCTTTGGTCAACTGGTCGCGGTTGTTCGTAAAATCGACCGCGGTCTGGCCCGACGAGGTGTAGATCGCGACGCGTTCGGACGGGCCGGCGGAAGACTTCAGAAACCGCTCGACGGCTTGACGCGCCCAGACCAGGTCGGCGAACTCGGTATGCAGGTCGTCGATAACCAGGGCGACGAAGCGTCCCGGCATGGCGAGCGGCGCGGCGGCGGGGGGAACCACGGCCGCAGGAGGAGTGTCGGGAGCCTGAGGGGATGATTCCGTGGGAACGCTGGGCTTCTCGACGGAGAACCGGGACACGATCTGCGGCTTGCTGCCATCGAAAAGCTGGAAGTCCTCCTTGCCGAGACTGCCAACCGCCTTCCGCTTGGAATCGAGCACCACGACCGGCACGGTCACCAGGTTGACTCTCGACCGGAACGTCACCGGCGCTTCGCGGGTGGTGACCTCATTCGCTGGCGTCTGGGGCGTCTGCGCGTTGCCGCAAAGAACCGCCAGAGGCGCCAGGAGTCCCAGCGCGAAGGCGGCGGTTGCGCACCACCGTAGGGGTCGGGCATGCCCGACCCCTACCTGGCAGAGAGTGCCCGGCAACAGAGCCGCGAACGTCAGAGAGCGGTTGAAGCTGTTATCTCGCACGGTCATGAGCAAACCTCCAATTACTCCACGTCAAAATCCGCCAGTCGGATCGCCGAATCGCTTCCCGGCGAGCGCATTGCCTTCACTTCCAGCCGATAAGCGCCAGGGCCCAGACTGGCAATGGGCACAGTCAGAGACACTGGGACCACCTGGTCCCCGGCGCGAACCAGGTTGTCCACGCCGAAAACTCCCGAATCCACCTTCTGCGCGCCCGTCTGACGGTCGAGAACTCGTAGCTGAAGGCTGAGTTTGGGGGGATTCGGCTTGGCAAGCAGCGGTTCGTAAATCTCGACAAACGCGACGCACGGTTCGCCGCGCTGGAAGCGGTTGCTCCCGGCGGGAATGACCTCGACAGATCGCGCAATCAGCGCCTTGCGGCCTTGGAGCGAGGCCGAGTCCAGCCCGGAAGCGAGATCCGCCACCTTGCGGCTCTCCCTGGCCAGCGCCACGCCGCTCAGCGCGAGATGCTGCCCGTCCCAGCCATCGATGGTCAGCGGCATTTCCACTTTGCCGAAGCCGTCTTCCCCGAACCCGAAGGCCACCCGGACGTTGTACACACCGGGCGCCAGCCGGAACTGGTGCTCGTAATGATAGGGCCGCTTGCGGAAGGCGCCGGCCTCCGCCTCGGTCGCGAAATCGAACTTGACTGCGTCGCTGAAACGCCCCGCCACGCCGCCATCGGGACGGGACGCCGCCGCATCGAGGCTCAGCTCCGCGTGTTGCTTGCCGTCCACGTTCCGGAACTTCAGGTCCGCCGTTCCGATCTCCATCGCCAGGTTGACCAGGGCGACGTTCGGCGCCGTGTAGAAATACGGAAGCAGCATGGAGGCGGCGACGTTCGCCGACGACGGGCTGGCTGTCGGGATCTCCGGGTTCTTCGGAGCCGACAGGCTCGCGACCGCCAAAGCCCGCGCTTCCGCTCCAGGGATGGGCGGCATCAGGCTGGCGACCGTAGCCGTGGTTGGCTCCTCGAGGGAATACCCCTGCTTGTAGTTCAGCGTGATCCCGGGGCGCCGCACCTCTACCTTGATCTGGTGAAAATCGGTGCGCGCGCCTTCTTGAGGCGGATAGAAAGCCAGCGAATAGGTAAAGCGAACATCTTCGATCGCATCCCGCATGGCGACATCCAGACCGTTGAGCCCGTGGACGGCCGCGCCGCCGGTTCGGGAGGCGTAATCGTCCATGGCCGAAGGATGCGATTTGCAGGGTCCACCCGAGGCGCCGGAGCGCTGCGACGCGTCGTGTCCCAGGCCCGTCAGGCCGCATGAATCGATCGGATAGAGCGCGACATCCGCGTTGTTCAGTTTCCGCATCACGCGCCCGATCTCTACGTCATGGACCGGCGTAGGAAGCTCCAACTCGGCAGCCACGTCCGTCGCCGTCGAAACCCAGATCAATGCCTTTCTGCCCGCGGCGAACGACAGGTGGTCCGCAAGGAACTCAACTGCGGCCAGCGTTTTTTCTTCGCGCTGCCAGAGGAAATACGGTCGCTCCCCCGCATAGCACGGTGGTTCGCTGCTGAGCGGGTTATCGTTGCAGTGGGACGGCCGGCCCGTCACGGAAGCGATCTTGGTCAACAGGGCCTCTCTGTCCGAGCCGAAGTCGCCAATGGGCCTGAGTCCCGAGTCGTCCAGAACATACAGAGCTACCTTGCCGGCGGGGTCGAAATTGTCCAAAAACCGTACGATCTCGACGCGCGCCCGCATGGCGGGGATCGAACCGGAATTGAGGTAGTCGAGAAGAACCACGGCATTGCCGTGCGGCGTTGCGGCAGGTTCCACGACATCATCTGGGAACGCGTTGAGAGGCGCGGCGCGCGGCCCTGGCGCGGCTGTGTCCGCGGTGAACACCGCGATATCTTGCGGTTTGCCGTTGTCGAAAAGCTCGAAATCTTCCTTTTTCAGATCGGTAACGGCCCTGCCTTTGGAGTCGTGCGCCGCCACGCTGAGTTGCACCAGGGTGGTGGTAGTGCGCAGGGTCACGCCGGATTGGGCAGGCGGCGCGGCAGGCTGGGCAAAAGCCAATGAAAAGGCCGCTGCCGCCAAAATCGACGGCGGCAGCCGTAGGGAAGAGGCGTTCATGCGGCTCGCGCTCATACTTGCCATTACCGCCAGCGCGGCCCCAGGATACGGGCGCCACTCAAAGAACTTACTCCACATCAAAATCCGCCAGTCGGATCGCCGAATCGCTTCCCGGCGAGCGCATTGCCTTCACTTCCAGCCGATAGCCGCCGGGAATCAGACTGGCAATGGGCACCGTCAGAGACACCGGGACGACTTGATCCCCCGCGCGAACCAGGTTGTCCACGCCGAATACGCCCGAATCCACCTTCTGCTCGCCCGTCTGACGGTCTAAAACTCGAATCTGAAGGCTGAGTTTGGGGGGATTCGGCTTGGCAAGCAGCGGCTCGTAGATCTCCAGGAACGCGAGGCACGGTTCGCCGCGCCGGAAATGGCTGCTCCCGGCAGGGATGACCTCGACAGATCGCGCAATCAGCGCCTTGCGGCCTTGGAGCGAAGCCGGGTCCAGCCCGGAAGAGAAATTGGCGGTCACCTTGCGGCTTTCCCCGGCCAGCGCCACGCCGCTCAACGCGAGATGCTGCCCATCCCATCCATCGATCGCCAGCGGCATTTCCACCTTGCCGAAGCCGTCTTCCCCAAAGCCGAAAGCCACCCGGACGTTGTATTGACCGGGCGCCAGCCGGAACTGGTGCTCGTAATGACAGGGCCGCTTGCGGAAGGCGCCGGCCTCCGCCTCCGTCGCGAAATCGAACTTGACGGTATCAGTGAAACGTCCCGCCACCCCGCCATCGGGACGGGATGCCGCCGCATCCAGGCTCAGTTCCGCGTGTTGCTTGCCGTCCACGGTCCGGAATTTCAGGTCCGCCGTTCCGATCTCCATCGCCAGGTTGACCAGGGCTACGTTCGGGGCCGTGTAGAAATACGGAAGCAGCATGGAGGCGGCGACGTTCGCCGACGACGGGCTGGCTGTCGGGATCTCCGGGTTCTTTGGAGCCGACAGGCTCGCGACCGCCAAAGCCCGCGCTTCCGCTCCAGGGATGGGCGGCATCAGGCTGGCGACTGTAGCCGTGGTCGGCTCCTCCAGGGAGTATCCCTGCTTGTAGTTCAGCGTGATCCCGGGGCGCCGCACCTCTACCTTGATCTGGTGAAAATCGGTGCGAGCGCCGTCTTGAGGCGGATAGAAAGCCAGCGAGTAGGTAAAGCGAACATCTTCGATCACATCCCGCATCGCCACATCCAAGGGGTCGCGCCCGTGGACCGCCGCACCGCCAGTTCGCGTAGCGAAATCGTCCATGACGGCGTTAAATGCGTTGCAACTTGGATAGCCGCACTGGGCCACCGGATAAAGCGCGACATCGGCATTGTTCAGTCTCCGCATCAGCCGCTCGATATCGGCCTTCAACCGCGGAAGGCTCCCCGTCGGGGTTCGGGATGTTGGGGTGTTCAGCACGACCTGCAGGTCGTATGCTCTCGTGACCCAGATCAACGCTTTCCTGCCTGGGGCAAACGACAACTGGTCCGCCATGGATCCGAGCGCGGCCAACATCAATGATTCGTGCATCCAGGCGCAGTCCCACGGCCGATAGCATTTCGGCGGCGGGTCGAGGATCGCGGGGGCCATCTTCTTCAGCAGCGTTTCCCTGTCCGCCCCGAAATCCGCAATGGGCTTCGCCGCCCATCCGTCGAACACGAAGAGGGCGATCTTGCCGGCGGGATCGAGCTTCTTCAGCATGCTGACGACATCGAGGCGATCGTTTGCGACCTCGCCGCCGCCGTTCACGTAATCGAGAAGGATGGCCGCATAGCCGATCTGTGTTCCGGGATCGTCCACGACGTCATCGGGGAACGCCTTGAGAGGCGCTGCCCGCGGAGCCGGCGCGGCTGCCTCCGCGCTGAAAACGGCGATGTCTTGCGGTCTGCCATTGTCGAAGACGGTGAAGTCCTCCTTCTTCAGATCGGTGACGGCGCGGCCTTTGGCGTCATGCGCCGCCACGCTGAGTTGCACCATGGTGGTGGTAGTGCGCAGGGTGACGCCGGATTGAGCGGGTGGCGCGGCGGGCTGGGCAAAGACAAGTGAAAAGGCGGCTGCCGCCAGAATCGACGGCGGCAGCCATGGGAAGGAAGAGGTCATGCAAGTTGCGCCCACACTTGCCATTACCGCCAGGGTAGCCCCAGGATACGGGCGCCATTCAAGGAATTTCACTGCAGGTTGCCGAAAAAGACCTCTTGGCCGCGGATGAACGCCGATGAACGCAGATTCGGAGAATGTAAGTGTTTTGTTTTCAATCCGCGTTCATCGGCGTTTATCTGCGGCCATTGATTCCAAGAAGTCTACTTCGTGATTGTGCCGCAGGCGATCCGGTCTCCGGCGTTGCCTGCCGGCTGGCTCTTCATGTCGTCCGCTTTGGCGTGAATCACCAGCGCGGTCCCGCCGTTGGCGAACACCGAGTGGTCGCCGGGGCCGAAGGTCACGCGTGGGTCGCTCACCGTAGCCTTGGCGGTTCCGTTGGCTTTGACGGTGAAGTTCGGCATGTCGCCCGCGTGCGGCCCCATCGGGTTATCCAGACCGTGCTGCTTTTGGTCCGGATTGAAGTGTCCCCCAGCCGTGGTGAAGCCGGGCGCCTCGCACTTGGCCGTCTGGTGAATGTGAATGGCGTGTTCGCCGGGCGGCAGGTTCTTGAGATTCAGCGCGATGGTCACGCCCGCGCCGCTTTTCGCGGCGGCGACCGTGGCCGTACCCACGCTCGCTCCCTTCGCGTCCTTCAACTCAACTTTGACCGGCTTGTCCGCCGCGTAAAGCGCGGCTCCGAAAACCGCCGCGATTGCTGCTGCGATCGTCAATTTCGTCATTCGCTCCTCCACAGGAAATCGTCGCACAAAACACGACGCGCGGAGAATCGAGGCTCAATAATCCATGGGGATTGCGCGCAATTCCTCGAAGGTGAACACCGGGCCTTCCTTGCAGACGTACACCGGCCCGGCGTTGCATCGCCCGCACTTTCCCACGCCGCACTTCATGCGGTTTTCGAGGCTCGTGTAGACGTTGCTCATGGCGCCGCCCATGCGCTCCAGCACCGGGATGGTGTTCTTGATCATGATGGGCGGTCCGATCACCAGGGCGATGGCGTTCTTGGCGGGGACATCGGCCCGTTCGAAAACCGTCGGAACGAAGCCAATTTCGCCCGTCCAATCCGGCGTCTGGCCGCCCGGATCGACGCACCGGATCACCCGCACCCGCGGATGCCGCGCCCACTCGTCCAGTTCGTCCACAAAAACCAGGTCGCCGACCGTACGGGCGCCGTACACAATCGTGATGTCGCCGTAGTCCGCGCGGTTCTCCAGCGCGTACCAGATGGCGCAGCGGATCGGCGGCATGGCGATCCCGCCGCCCAGGAAGATCAGGTCCTTTCCGCGCCACGCCTCCATCGGGTAGCCATTGCCGTACGGCCCGCGGAAGCCGACGGTGTCGCCCTCCTCGGCGTCCCACAGCGCCTCGGTGACCCGCCCCACTTTGCGGAAGCAGAACTCGATGGAACCCTTCCAGTTGGAGCTGGAGCAGATATTGAACGTGGCTTCCCCCGCGCCGAATGCCGAGAAGATGCCGAACTGGCCGACGCGGAAATCGAAGCTGCCGGCGCGGTTCGGGTCCTGGAAGCGCAACTTCACCGATTTCACGTCCGGCGTGTGCTGCCGCACGCCCGCGATTTCCATGAGGTCGGGCTGGTAGATGTTATCCATTGCCAATCTCCGTCGCGGCCGGGAGCACGCCCAGCCCAACCGGGCAGTTGCGCGAGCAGTTGCCGCAACCCGTACAGAGGACCTCGCCGAATTTGTCGGGATACATGACGAATTTGTGATAGATCCGCTGCCGCTGCCGGGCGCCCTGGTTGGCGCGCGGATTGTGCCCGCTCGCGTGCAGCGTGAACATGGGGAACTGGCAGGCGTCCCAGTTGCGGGCGCGGACTCCTTCGCGGCCGTTGCCTTCGTCCACCATGTCGAAGCAGTGGCACGCCGGGCAGGTAAAGGTGCAGGCGCCGCAGCCCAGACAGGCCAGCGCGCGCTCCGCCCAGTACGGGTCTTCGAAATGTTCCTTGGCGAACGCGGCGACCTGCGCGGAGTCGAAACGTCGCGGCGGCGTATTGGCTCCGCTGGTCTGCGCGGTGGGGCAGGCGGTTTCGCCTGCCAATCCGCCGAGCAGTATCCGTCCCTTTTCCGATATGGCCCGCACTTCGTACCCGCCGTCGCGCTCGTGGAGCAGCGCGTCGGAGCCGCGCTCGGCCTCGGGGCCAAGCCCGACGCTCGTGCAGAAGCACTGGTCGTCGTGCGCCGCGCAGGCCATCGTAATCACGGTGGTGGCGGCGCGGCGGCGATTGTAGAATTCGTCGCGGTAGTCCCAGTTGAAGACCTTGTCGAGCGCCGCCAGCGCAGCCGCGTCGCAGGGGTGCGCGCCGATCGCGATCTGCTCGGGGATCTCCGCGGCCAGATCCACCAACTCCACCCGGTTCTTAAGAATGCGATACCCGTAGAGGGCTTCGTGCCGCGGGAACACCAGTTCCTTGATGGAATTCGCCGGACGGATCCAGCCATCGAGTAGCAGCGCCTCGGCCGAGTCGAGCGGTGCGTACAATTCGAGGCCCGCCTTTACGCGCACCGGTCCGAATACCTTCTTGCCCGCCGCCAGCCACTCCGCCACCAGCTTACGCAGGTCCTCCCGCGAAATCCGCGCGCTCATCGGATGAACTCCTCCTTGTCCTGGAGCGAATAGGCTCCGATCGGAGGCTCGGCCGCCGGGTCCATGCCCGCGCGGTACCCGAACTGCGTCTCGGCGGCGCGCGCCAGGGTCAGGTTGAGCAGCCGCAGATCGATGCCCGCCGGACACGCGCGCGTACACTCGTCGCATCCCACGCAGCGCCCGGCCAGGTGCATCGCGCGCGCGATGTGCCAGGCGAAATTGCCCTTGCGGTGCGGCGACGTATCGATGGCCTGCGGCCGGTTCTTATCGGCGATGCAGCGCTCGCAGTAGCACATCGGGCAGACTTGACGGCAGGCGTAGCACTTCAGGCAGCGGTCGAACTCCGCGCTCCAGAACGCCAGCCGCTCTTCGGGAGTCTTGGCGAGGATGGCCTCCACCGCGGCGTAGCGCGCGGCCGGTTTCCCGCCCTGCCCGCCCGCCTTGCCCACGCGCTCGTCGGCGAATCGCGGCTCGTGGGTATCGCAAGCCGCGCATTTCTCCTGCCCCATTCCGTCGCAGGCCATGCCGATCACGCGCACATCTTCGCGCCGGATTTGCGATTCCTTCTCCAGCACCACCAGCGACCGCTCGTCGCACCCCTTCACCACAACGGCGGGCTTTCCGAGCGCGCGGACTTCCTTGCGCTTCAGGTAAGTGGTGAGATTGGCCTGGCAGCCTTCGTTCCAGACCAGCCGCTCGACGTCGGCGGCCTTGGTGACGAAGACCGGGCCGGCGGCGCCGTATCCGATCACAACCTTGACGTCGCCCGCGCCCAGCAGCCGCCGCGCGAGGTCGCGAAGTTCCTGTTCGGCCAGTGGGGCAGGCGCCTGCAAGGCAGGGGCCGGGCCTGCCCGGCCCGTGGCAGGCGAAACCGCCTGCCCCACCAAACCTCCCCGGTGATCGATCTCTGCCTTGGCCTCATACGCTCGCCACGGCCCCAGCGCCCGCGTCTGTTCCGTAATCTCGCTGATCACATGCTGGAACTTGCGCCCCTCGGCCGCGCTGATCCACGTAAAGTGTATCCGCCGCATGTCGAAACCCAGCACATCCAGCAGCTCGCGGAACAGCATCCAGCGCCGCCGCGCGTGATAGTTGCCCGCGTTGTAATGGCAATCTCCCGGATGGCAGCCGGAGACCAGCACCGCGTCCGCGCCGCCTTCCACCGCCTTCACCACCAGGTTGGTATCGATGCGGCCGGTGCAGGGCAGCCGCAGAATGCGCACGTTCGGCGGGTACTCCAGGCGCGACGTGCCGGCCAGGTCCGCACCCAGGTAGGTACACCAGTTGCAGACGAAGGCGACGATCTTGGGCTCGAACCCGTTGCTCCCGCTCATGCCAGCGCCTCCACCATGGCGTAGACTTCTTCCTCGGTGAACCCTTCGCTGTCGGCGCTCTTCGAAGGACACACGGACACGCACGTGCCGCAGCCCATGCACAGCCCCTGGTTCACGCGCGCGGCGCGCTTGATCAAGTCGCCGTTGCGCGCGCGAAGCTCCACGCGCTCGATGGCGTGGTACGGGCAGGTCCGCTCGCACGCGAAGCACGCGGCGCACGTTTGTTCGTCGATGCGCGCGATCTCCGGCTCGCGGGTAAGCTCGCTGGCGGAGAAACTGATCATCACCTTGCTGGCCGCCGCCGAGGCCTGCGCCACCGATTCGGGAATGTCCTTGGGCGCCTGGCACGCGCCGCACACGTATACGCCCGCGGTGTTGGTCTCCACGGGCCGCAGCTTGGGATGCGATTCCATCAGGAAGCCGAACTCGTCGCACCCGATGTTCAGCTTCTGCGCGAGCCGCTCGACGCCGTCGGCCGGGCGCATGGCCGACGCCAGCACAACCAGGTCGGTCTCCACGGTCACCGGAACTCCCGCCAGCGTGTCGGCGCCGCGCACGATCAGCTTGCCGTTCTCTTCCGTTATCTTCGAAACGCGCCCGCGGTAGTATTTGGCGCCATCCTTCTCGATGGCGCGGCGCACGAATTCGTCGTAGCCCTTGCCGCCGGCGCGAATGTCCATGTAGAAGACGTGCGCTTCGCCGCTATGCACTTTGTGCTTGTAGAGCATGGTGTGCTTGGCGGTGTACATGCAGCAGATCTTGGAACAATAGGGCAGGCCCTTGGCGTTATCGCGCGATCCCACGCAGGCGATGAAGACCACGCTTTGCGGGATCTTGCCGTCGGACGGGCGCTTGAGCTCTCCGTTGGTCGGCCCGGAGGCGGAGATCAGCCGCTCGAACTGGAGCGAATCGATCACGTCCTTGTACTTGCCGTATCCATACTCGCCGTAGCCTGTCGTCTTGGCCGATGGCTGCTCGCGGCCGATGCTGTACAGCTTGTAGCCGGTGGCCACCACGATGGCGCCCACGCGCTCGGTCGCCAGCTCGTCCTGGTCTTTGAAATTGATGGCGCCGGGCGCGCACTTCTTCTCGCACAGGCCGCAGCCGTTGCGCACGATCTTGGCGCAGACTTTCTTATCGATCACCGGCCGCGCCGGAACGGCCTGCGGGAACGGCATGAAGATGGCCGGCCGCATGCCCATTCCGAAGTCGAACTCGCTCGGGTTCCGTTTCAGCGGGCAGATCTTCTGGCACTCGCCGCACCCCGTGCACTTGGCCATGTCCACGTAGCGCGTCTTCTTGCGGATGGTCGCTTCGAAGTTGCCCACGAAGCCGCTCACGCTCTCCAATTCCGAATAGGTGTACAGCTTGATGCGCGGGTGCTGCCCCGCCTCCACCATACGCGGCGTCAGAATGCACTGCGAGCAATCGAGCGTGGGGAATGTTTCCGAAAGCCCCGCCATCTTGCCGCCGATGGAGGGCTCGCGCTCCACCAGCACCACTTCGTAGCCGGCGTCCGCGATATCGAGCGCCGCCTGGATGCCCGCGACCCCGCCCCCGATCACCATCGCGCGGCGCGTCATGGGAACGCGGATCGGCGAGAGCGCATGGTTGTAGCGCACCTTGGCCACCGCTGTGCGTACGATCCCGATGGCCTTCTCCGTGGCGCGGTCCTTGTCGTGGTGGACCCAACTGCACTGCTCGCGGATGTTCGCCATCTCGAGGCGATAAGGATTGAGCCCGGCCGCGGCCGCCGCGCGGCGGAAGGTCTTCAGGTGCATGTGCGGGGAGCACGACGCCACCACCACGGCGTCGAGTCTTTCCGAGGCGATTTTCTCCCGGATCATCGCCTGTCCGGGATCGGCGCACATGTACTTGTAGTTTTGCGCGCACCGCACGCCCGGCATCTCGCCGCAGGCCTCGGCCACCTGGTCCACATCCACGGTCCGGGCGATGTTTTCTCCACACCAGCACACGAAAACGCCGATTCGAGACATCCCGTTATGCCTCCCTGGCCAGCACGAAGTGCCGGTCGGCGCCCAGTTCGCTCGCGCTGAGTCCCAACGCCATCCCCACCACGTCGGTCAGGTAGTAGACCGGAAGGTCGTACCGCGCGCCGGAGTATTCTTGAATCGCGGCTTGTTTCATATCCAGGTTGACGTGGCACATGGGACACGCCGCCACCAGGCAGTTCGCTCCGTGAGCGGCGGCGTTGGCCAGGATCTTGCCCGAAAGTTCCAGCACGGTCTCGGGGCTCGCCATGGTCATCCCCGCGCCGCAGCACTCGGTCTTGTAATTCCAGTCCACAGGCTTGGCGCCCAACGCGGCCACCACCGCCTCCATGGATTGCGGCTGCTCCGCGTCGTCGAAGCCCACCACCGCGGGAGGCCTCACCAGCAGGCACCCGTAATAGCAAGCCGGCTTCAGGTCTTTGAGCGGCTTGGTGACGGCGTCCGAGAGGGCTTTCAGCCCCACTCGCTCGAACACCTGGATGATGTTCAGCACCCGCGGGCCGTCATTCACCTCAGCCTCGACGATGGAGGAGATCTCGCTGCGCAGCGCCGCGTCCGAAGCCAGCGCCTGCCCGGCGCGCAACAACTGCCCGGAGCACATGGGACACGGCGCCAGCATCTCGGCGCAGCCTTGCCGCTGGGCCAGCGCCAGGTTGCGCGCCGGCAGCGCAATCGCGAGCTTGTGATTCAGCGAGTGCGCCGCAGTGGCGCCGCAACAGATCCAGTCGTCGATTTCCTCGAGCTTGATTCCCAGCGCTCCCAGGCACGCGCGGATGGACTGCTCGTAATCGTCCGACGAGCCGTGCAGCGCGCAGCCGGGATAGTATCCGAAGTTCATGCCGCCCCTCCCGCGCCGGCGCGCTCGAAGATCCGTTCCACCACCGCGCGGTCGCGCACCTTCTCGCCGGTCAGGTGGAGCTTGCGGCGTTTGTGCAGTTGCCCCGCCAGTCCCGCGTCGCGGAACAGGAACGCCAGGCTGCGGCTCTTGAGAAAAACTTCGCCCTTGAACCTGGCGATCAAATCGATCTCATTCAGCCGCCCGTAGCGCCGGATGTTCTCGAGAAAGGCCCGCTGGAACACCATCACCGCGCGCCCGGCCGGAGAGGCCGCGCCGCGCTCGAAAGCGAGCTGCCGCAGAGCGTCCATCACCCCGGCGCAATCCACCAACTTGGGGCAGCGCGCCGAGCAGGTCTGGCAGGAGACGCACTGCCAGATGGATTCCACCCGCATGGCTGCGTCCCACTGGCCGAGCTGGACCAGCCGGACGACCTTAGTTGGCGGCGCGTCCATGCGCCCGGCCATGGGACAGCCCGCCGTGCACTTCCCGCATTGATAGCACTCGGAGACCAGGCTTGCCAGTGCGGCCCCTGGAGAAGACGAACTTTCCCGTGGCATGGCGAAGGATGAGCGGCGCGTTTCGCGTAAACCGGAATTGTCTAGTATCGGACACTTTTATCTTAACTCCATTGCGCGCGCGCCGGGGCGGCCCTTCCGGGCTGCCCCAGGCCTCTGGCGCCGCGCCTACCGCCACTCTCTTACCGGCCCAACCCTCCGGCCAGGATCCGATCGGCGGCGGCCGCCGCGGGAGCGGCTGTACGCCGCTCAGCGTGGAATCTCGCCCATTCTGCGCAGAAACGGCGCCATCGTCAGGCCTTGAGCGAAGACCGAAAACGCGACGACGGCGAAGCTGATGGTAACGATCTTCTCGCGTTGCGGGACTTCGGGCGGAAGTCCAAGGGCCAGGGCAAGCGCCACCGCGCCTCGCAAGCCGCCCCAAAGCAGGATGTGCTGATGTTTCATCGTGACGCAAAGCGAGGAGCGTGAAAACAAAAAGCAGCAGGGATAGATCGCGACCGCCCGGCCCAGCGTCACCAGCACAATCGCAATAATCGCTGCAAGCCAAGCCGGCGCGAAGTCTTGATGGGCTTCGTGCATTCCGATCAGGAGGAACACCAGCGAGTTCGCGACGAAGGCGGCGTATTCCCAAAATGCCTGAACCGCCTCCTTTCCCCGGTCGGAGATCGTGCCGAACGATTTGAAATTGCCCATGACAAGCCCGGCGGTGATCGTGGCCAATACGCCGGACAAGCCGAAATGGTCCGCAAGGAGGAACGAGCCGTAGGCGGCGACGGTTGTAAAGGTGATTTCGACGAGGTGATCGTCGGTTCGTCCCGCCAGCAGAAGCGCTCCAAGAGCGGCGGCAGCTCCGCATAAGATGCCGCCGCCGATCGTTCTCAGGAGCACGGCGGTGATTTCAAGCGACGTGAGTTGCCGGCCGGAAGCCATGGCGACAACAACGCCGAAGGCAACCGCGGCCGTGCCATCGTTAAAAAGACTCTCGGCCTCGACGAGCGCCAGCAAACGACCCTGCGCCTTCGCTTCCTTGAAAGTTGCGATAACCGAAACCGGGTCGGTCGCGGCGATGAGAACGCCGAACACCAGCGCGCCGAGCCACTGCCAATGCGCCAGATACCGCATTCCGAGTGCGGTAACGCACGCGGAAAGCGCGACGCCCAGGGTCGCCAACACGACGATCACCGAAAAATCGCGGCGCAGATGGTTCCAATGGATATAGAACGCCGCTTCAAAAAGGAGCGGCGGCAGAAGCGCGGTGAAAATGAGGTCCTTGGTCAGGCTGACCTTCGGCGCGAACGGCAACACTGCCAGAAAGATTCCTGCGGCAACGAGGCCGAAGCTGTAAGGGAGGCGCAGCCGCCGGGTCAGCATCGAGACGACCGCGGCGATCAGAAGCAATAACGCCAAGGTTTGAAAATCGAGTTCCATGCTCCTCCATGCACGCTGCCAATTCTATAGTTTAGGGGATTCCTGGGATACGCTACGAAACACCCAAACGCCAGAGCCGATAGCCGATCGCCGGCCGCTGACGGATTGATTCATTCCTCATCCTTTCTTTACGACTTCCTTATGCGCCCGCCCGTACTCTGGTACTGGTGACGACCATGAAAACTCGCGGGGCTGTCCGCATCGATCCGGGATCTCTGACCAACCAGGGCGAAGGCGCGGAGCTCGAGCTGGCGGCGCCGTACACGGAGCCGTCCATGACTGACGCGGTTCTCAAGCGAGCGGCCGCGCTCACCGCCGGGTTGAACGCCCGCGTGGCGCTTGTGGCGGTGCACGTTGTGCCGTATCCCATGGACTTCTCTTGCCCCGCTGCCACCCACGCCTTCCTTGTCGAACAATTGGTGGAGTTGGCCGGGCGCTGTGAGATGCCCGTAAGCGCGGAGGTGGTGCTGGCGCGCAGCCGGGAAGAAGGATTCCGGTACGCGCTCAAGCCTTCGTCCATCGTGCTGGTGGGCGCGCGGAAGCGTCCGTGGCGGACGGCGGAAGAGCGGCTGGCGCGCTCGCTCGCCCGCGACGGTTATCAAGTCGTGCTCATGCACGTGGAATAGGCGGATACATGCCGGACCTTGCGTTCGTATCGATCACGGTTCTGTTCTTCGTCGTAGCCTGGGCGTTCGTCAAAGGATGCGACCGCTTGTGAGCGCGGTTTGGGGAGACGCACATGGAATACTTACTGTCCCTGCTGGTTGCCGTAGGACTGGGCGTGTATCTTTTCTACGCACTGCTGAAGCCCGAGCGCTTCTGAAAGGAATCGCATGACAGGGAATGGACTTCTTCAGATAGGCCTCTATGTCGCGGTTCTCGTTCTGCTGACGAAACCGATCGGCGCCTACATGGCCAAGGTCTTCGCCGGCGAGCGCACCTGGATGCACCGCGTCCTGCGGCCGCTGGAGGCCGCCGTCTACAAGCTCTGCGGCATCGACGAGAACGCGGAGCAGCGTTGGACGCAGTACGCCGGCGGGGTGCTGGCTTTCAGCGCCGTCAGCATCGTATTCTCCTACGTGTTGCTGCGCGTACAGCAGTGGTTTCCGCTGAACCCGCAAGGGCTGGCCAACGTGGGACCCGATCTCTCCTTCAACACCGCCGTCAGCTTCGGCACGAACACCAACTGGCAATCGTACGTGCCGGAAACAACCATGAGCTATTTCTCGGAAATGGCCGCGCTGGTGACGCACAATTTCTTCTCGGCGGCGGTGGGCATCGCGGTCGCCATAGCGGTTATCCGCGGCTTCGCGCGCCATTCGGTGAAGACGCTGGGCAATTTCTGGGTGGATTCCACCCGAACGATCGTCTACGTTCTGCTGCCGCTTTCGGTGGCGGGCGCCCTGCTGCTGTGCTCGCAGGGCGTGATTCAGAACTTCAACTCCTACACCAAGGCCGCTACGGTCGAAGGCGCCGCGCAGACCATCCCGCAAGGCCCGTTCGCTTCGCAGGAAGCCATTAAGGAACTCGGGACCAACGGCGGCGGCTCGCTGAACGCCAACTCCGCGCACCCCTACGAAAACCCGACGCCGTTCTCCAACTTCGTCGAGATGCTCATGATTTTCCTGATCCCCGCGGGGCTGACCTACACCTTCGGCAAGATGGTGCGGGACACGCGCCAAGGCTGGGCGCTTTTTGCGGCCATGACGATCCTGTTCCTCATCGGCGTGTTTATCGTGTATTCCTCCGAGCAGGCCGGCAACCCGATCCTGGCGAAACTCGGCATCGAGAGCGCCGCCACCGCCACGCAGCCGGGCGGGAACATGGAAGGCAAGGAGGTGCGCTTCGGAATCGTCAACTCCTCGCTGTTCACCGTGATTACCACCGACGCCAGTTGCGGCGCGGTGAACAACATGCACGATAGCCTGACGCCCCTGGGCGGCCTGGTTCCCATGGTCAATATCGAACTGGGCGAAGTGATCTTCGGCGGCGTCGGCTCGGGGTTGTACGGCATGCTGCTGTTCGCCGTTCTGGCCGTGTTCATCGCCGGTCTGATGGTGGGCCGCACGCCGGAGTACCTGGGCAAGAAGATCGAGCGGAAGGAAGTCAAGATGATGATGCTGGCCGTCCTGGTGCTGGCCTTCACCATCCTTGGCTTCGCGGCCTACGGCTCGGTGGCGCAATTCCACAAGGATAGTTGGGTGAACCCGCCCGGCCCCGTGATCGCCAACCTGAACAACAACGGCCCGCACGGCCTTTCGGAGATCCTCTACGCGTACACCAGCGCCGTCGGCAACAACGGCAGCGCGTTCGCCGGTATCGACGCCAATACCCCGTTCTTCAATACCACCATCGGGCTGGCCATGCTCTCCGGGCGGTTCCTGATGCTGATTCCGCTGCTGGCCGCGGCGGGCAGCCTGGCTCAGAAGAAACTCGTTCCAGTCTCGGCCGGGACCTTCCCCACCCACGGGCCGCTGTTCGTGGCCCTGTTGGTGGGGGTGGTGCTGATCGTGGGCGCGCTGACGTTCTTCCCGGCGCTCTCGCTCGGTCCGATCGTGGAGCATTTCCTGATGTATCAGGGCAAGCTTTGGAGCTAACCGCATGATGGCAACCGTCGCGCCTCCTTCTTCCAGTCCGCCGGACGATGTCACGTCGATCGTCCCCAGGAGGGGATCGCGGGCGCGCCCGCTGTTCGACCCGCCCATCGTGAAGCGCGCCATCGGGGATTCGTTCGTCAAGCTGAACCCGCGCGCCATGATGAAGAACCCGGTGATGTTCGTGGTGGAAGCCGGCGCTCTAATGACCACCATCCTGGCCGCCCGCGATCTCGCGGCGGGAGCCGGCGTGGCCGGATTCACTTTCCAGATCACCCTGTGGCTGTGGTTCACCGTGCTGTTCGCCAACTTCGCGGAGGCCATGGCGGAGGGGCGCGGCAAAGCCCAGGCGGACACGTTGCGCAAGACCAAGACGGAAACCAACGCGCGCCGGCTGCGCAACGGAACCGAGGAGGCCGTCCCCGCCACCGCGCTGCGGAGCGGCGACCTGGTCCTGGTGAAGGCCGGCGAAACCATCCCCGGCGATGGCGACGTGGTGGAAGGCATCGCCAGCGTGGACGAATCGGCCATCACGGGCGAGAGCGCTCCCGTGATCCGCGAATCCGGCGGCGACCGCAGCGCCGTCACCGGCGGCACCAAGGTGCTCTCGGATTGGATCAAGGTGCAGATCACCTCGAACCCCGGCGAGACGTTCCTCGACCGCATGATCGCGCTCGTGGAAGGCGCCGAGCGGCAGAAAACGCCCAATGAAATCGCGCTGAACATCGTCATCGCCGGGCTGACCCTGGTGTTCCTGCTGGCCGTGGTGACGCTGCAACCGTTCGCGCTCTACAGCGTGGCCGCGAGCGGCAGCGGCGCCGCGCCATCGGTCGTCGTGCTCGTTTCGTTGCTGGTTTGCCTGATTCCCACCACCATCGGCGGGCTGCTTTCGGCCATCGGTATCGCCGGAATGGACCGCGTGATGCAGCACAACGTGCTCGCCATGAGCGGAAAAGCGGTGGAGGCCGCGGGCGACGTCAACACCCTGCTGCTCGATAAGACCGGCACCATCACGCTCGGCAACCGCCAGGCCGTGGAGTTCATTCCGTTGGGCGGCGTAAGCGAGGCGGAGCTGGCCGATGCGGCGCAGCTCTCCAGCCTGGCCGACGAGACGCCCGAAGGCCGTTCCATCGTGGTCCTCGCCAAGCAGAAGTACAACATCCGCGGCCGCGAGGTGGCCGAGCACGAAGCCCGGTTCATCCCCTTCACCGCGCAGACGCGCATGAGCGGCGTGGATCTGGACGGCCGCCGCGTCCGCAAGGGCGCCACCGATTCCGTCGTGGAGTTCGTCCACGAGCACGGCGGGGCCGTTCCCGCCGAGCTGATGGACGTGACCGATCGCATCTCGCGTTCCGGCGGCACGCCCCTGGTGGTGGCCGACCGCGGCCGCGCCCTCGGCGTGATCCATCTGAAAGACGTGGTGAAGGGCGGCATGCGCGAGCGCTTCCAGCAGCTTCGCGCCATGGGCATTCGCACCGTCATGATTACCGGCGATAACCCGCTCACCGCCGCCGCCATCGCCGCCGAAGTCGGAACCGACGACTTCCTCGCGCAGGCCACGCCCAAAGACAAAATGGACCTCATCAAGAAGGAACAGGCCGGCGGCAGGCTGGTGGCCATGACGGGCGACGGAACCAACGACGCTCCAGCGCTGGCGCAAGCCGACGTTGGCCTGGCGATGAACACCGGCACCATGGCCGCCAAAGAGGCCGGCAACATGGTGGACCTGGACAGCAATCCCACCAAGCTGATCGAAGTCGTGGCCATCGGAAAGCAATTGCTGATGACGCGCGGCGCGCTGACTACCTTTTCCATCGCCAACGATATCGCCAAGTACTTCGCCATCCTGCCGGCCATGTTCATGGGCGTGTACCCCGTGATGGAGAAGCTCAACATCATGGGGCTGCGCAACAAGGAGAGCGCCGTGCTGGCGGCTGTGATTTTCAACGCGCTGATTATCGTCGCGCTGATTCCGCTGGCCCTGCGCGGGGTGAAGTACCGGCCCATGAGCGCCGCCAATCTGCTGCGGCGCAACCTTCTGGTTTATGGCGTGGGCGGAGTAATCGCCCCGTTCCCCGGAATCTGGCTGATCGACCGCCTTCTGGGGCTGCTGCATCTGGCGTAGGGGCCGGGGTCGGGCGTGCCCGACCCCTACTGGAGATTTGTGTAGGGCGTGGTGGAGACGATGTGTAGGGGTCGGGCATGCCCGACCCGAGCGGGCCTCTTGGCCCGCTGGAGTTTGGAGCGAAAATGAAGCAGCTCATAATTGCCGTCAAAGCGACGCTGGTTCTAGCGGTCCTGACCGGAATTCTGTACCCGCTTGCGGTCACTGGCCTGTCGAAAGCGCTGTTCCGCCATCGGGCGGACGGCAGCCTGATCCAGGCCAATGGAAAGACCGTCGGCTCCGAGCTGATCGGCCAGCGATTCACGCGGCCCGAGTACTTCCATGGCCGCCCTTCGGCCGCCGGCAACGATGGCTATGACGCCCTGGCCTCCGGCGGATCGAACTACGGGCCTACCAACCAGAAGCTGGTGGACCGCGCCGCGGGCGACCTGAAGCAGTTCCGCGCCGACAATCCCGCCTTCACCGGCGCGGCCCCGGCCGACCTGGTAACGGCCTCCGCGAGCGGCCTCGACCCGCATATCAGCCCCGCGTCGGCCGATGCCCAGATAGCCCGGGTGGCCGCCGCCCGCGGCGTTGGCCGGGACCAGGTCCGCCGCCTCGTGGCGGAGAACACCGAGGGCCGCCAGTTCGGCATTCTCGGCGAGCCGCGCGTGAACGTGCTGAAGCTGAATCTATCGTTCGACCGGGCCGCGCCGCTGCGAAAATAGAATTGGTGCCCGATTTCTCTCGCAGACCCGATCCCGAGGAGTTGCTGCGGCGCGTCGAGGCGGAAGAACGCCAAAAGCGCCGCGGCCGGCTGAAGGTATTCCTGGGCTACGCCCCGCGCGTCGGCAAGTCCCTCCGCATGTTCGACGAGGGCCGGCGGCGCGCGGAACGCGGCGAGGACGTGGTGGTAGCCGCGGTCCAAGGCGACGTCTCGCCCGATATTCAGGCCATTCTCGCCAAGCTCGAAGCGGTCCCCACCGTTCGGGAACTCCATGACGGCCGCGCCTACGAAGTCATCGATCTCGCCGGCCTTTTCCGCCGCCACCCTCAGATTGTTCTGATCGACGGCCTGGCGAGCGACAATCCCCCGGGCAGCCGCAATCCCCAGCGGTGGCAGGACGTTGAAGATCTGCTGGAGCACGGCATCGGCGTTGGGACCGCGGTGAACGTGCAGCACATTCTGGAGCGCCAGGACGACGTCGCGCGGGTCACCGGAAAGCGGGCATCGAACAGCGTCCCGGAGGCGTTCCTGAACGAGGCCGACGAAATCGAAGTCGTGGATGCGCCTCCCGAGGCCCTGCTGGGCCGCGGCGGCGGGGCCGGAATGCCGGATGCGCATCAGCTCGCCGAGTTGCGCGAGCTGGCCCTGGTGCTGGCCGCCAACGTGGTGGATCGCCAGCTTCAGCACTACCTCAGCCTGCACGGGATCGCTCCCACGTGGGGCGTCGAGGAGCGCATTCTGGTGTGCCTGACGGCGCGCAGCAACGCCGCCGCCATGCTGCGCAGCGGCCGGCGCAACGCGCGCCGCTTTCATGGCGCTCTCCTGGTCGCCTACGTCGAGCAGGAGGAAATCAGCCCCGAGGACCGCCGCAAGCTGGACGCCAACCTCGATCTGGCCCGGCAACTCGGGGCCGAAATCCACTGTCTCAAAGGCGCGGATTTCGTGGACGTCATCCTCGGTTTTGCGCGTGAGATGCGCGCCACCCAGGTCTTTCTTGGCCACACCCAGCGCGAGAAGCGGCCGTGGTTTTCCCTTTCGCCCATCGAGCGGCTGATCGAAGAAGCCGTTGACATGGATGTGCGCCTCTTCCCGCACGGCGGCGCCGCATGAGCGACGGGAATAAAGGCCGGCTGAAGATATATCTCGGATACGCCGCCGGGGTCGGCAAGACCTACCGCATGCTGGACGAAGCGCGGGCGCTCCGCGCCGAAGGGGCGGACGTTGTCATCGGCTATTTCGAGCCGCACGGCCGCCGCGACACCATCGCCAAGACCGAAGGCATGGAGATCGTCCCGCGGCGCATCGTCGCGTACGCAGGCGCCGAGTTCGAGGAGATGGACGCCGAGGCCATCCTGCGCCGCAAGCCCGCCGTGGCCGTGGTCGATGAGCTCGCCCATACCAACGTGCCCGGCGCCGGCCGCGAGAAACGCTGGCAGGACGTCCGCGCGCTCCTCGACGCCGGCATCGACGTTCTCACCACCATGAACGTGCAGCACCTGGAGAGCCTCAACGACCAGGTCTGGCGCGTCACCGGCGTGCGCGTGCGCGAAACCCTGCCGGATTGGGTCCTGGACGACGCCGACGAGGTGGTGTTCGTGGACCTCACGCCGCAGGCGCTGCGCAACCGCATCGAGCGCGGCGTGGTTTACGCGCCGGAGAAGGCGCGCCGCGCCATGGACAACTTCTTCACCGAGACGAACCTCGCCGCGCTGCGCGAAATCGCCATGCGCCACGCCGCCCACGAGGTGGAAGGACGGCGCCGTCCGGCCCCCGCGCGCGCCCCCGCCGCCGGCCGCGAGCGCATCCTGGTCTGTCTCACCGGCAGCCCCTCCTCCGCCATCCTGATTCGCCGCGGGAAGCGGGTGGCCGACTATCTCCAGGCCGATTGCCTGGCGCTGCACGTCTCCGGATCGTCCGAGCGCGATTCCAGGAGCGTGGAACGGCACATGAGTTTCGCCCGCAGCCTGCGGATCGACACCCACGTGGTGGACAGCCCCGGCATCGCCGCCGCCATCGCGAACTTCGCCCGCGAGCGGCGCATCACTCAGATCTACCTGGGCCGCTCCGCGCCCCGCCCGTTCTGGAAGCGCCTGCGCGAAAGCGTCGTGCAGCAAGTGGTCCGTCTGGCCCGAGACAAGCAGATCACCATCGTGGCCCAGCGGGGGTAGGTGGGGCAGGCCTCCCGGCCTGCCTTCTTGCCGAAGGCGCGCCAGTCAGGCAGGGAAGCCCCACCCATCCCAATCGACGACTACCGAAGCGGCAGAACCCTGGCGCGCGGCCGGTCCGACCAGTCGAGCGAAACGATGGCGCCAAGTTCGAGTTCCGCCTCGCAATCCCGAATCGCGCGGAGTAACGCCTCGCCGCGCGCTTCGGGGACCAGTGGCTCGCCGCGAAGCAGGACCACGCTTGGAGCCGCTTGCCTGGTGTGCGCGAGCATCTGAGGGAAATCCATGTCATTGGTCAGGAGGACGAAGGCATGTTCGCGGGCGTAATCGCAGATTGCAGGATCCTTTGCGCGCGCCGGGCCGACCTCGGACCAGTGAATCGCTTCGTGCCCGAAGTCCCTTAGATACGAAGCCCAGCGATACGTCAGGTTCATATCGATGAGAATTCTCATCAACTCGCCAACGGGATCTCGTGTCCTTGAACGAGGCTCGCGGCGACCGCGAGAGCTTCGCGGATATCCTGCTCCTCGAGATAGGGAAAATCGGCAAGCATCTGTTCGGTGGTCCGTCCTGCCGAGAGCGCCTCGACAATCATGCCGACAGACACGCGCATGCCGCGGATGCACGGCTTCCCGCCCATGACCTCCGGATCGAACGTTATTCGGCGGAACTGGCGCATGTCGTTATCATAGCGCGGGCCCGGGGAGCCACGCCGTGGCCACCACCAAGCAGGACCATTACCGTTCCGCTGGCGTGGTTCCCGCGTCTGGCGAACGGAACGCCGGCCGAGCGAGCGAATTGGCGCTTCATCGGCGGTGGCGCGGGAATCCACTGGCCGGACCTGGACGAGGACATCAGCGTCGAAAGCCTGCTGGCGGGCCGTAGGTCGGGCGAGACTCAAGCGTCGCTTCGACGCTGGTTCCAGGCGCGAAAGACCGGCTGACCCGCCGGTGCGCGCGCGCTGCCCTCAAAAAGCCGTACAATCCGAAAGTGAACATGCCAGACTACAACGGCTGGAGATACGAGGCCCGCGTCGAGTCCGAGAACGACCTCATCCTCTGGTACTCGGTTGCCTTCTGCCGCTCACGCGGCGGCGGCTGGTACGATGAAGTCAGGCACGACAGCCACGACCGGGTCAAGGGCAGGCGGGGCATGGCGCCGCATTTTCACATGAAAATGAGGAGCGCGTTGAAGGAGGATGGACGTAGGGCGATTCAAGAGATCAAGGACCTCATCGCCTCGCATCTGCCGGGCATCGCTGAGGTGATAGAACAATGAGCACGAACAGGAAAGTGACCATATACTCCTCGGACTCGGGCGCCACCGAGATCAGTTACTCCACCATGCCGGACGCCGAAATCGACCGTCGCATTGCCGAATACGAGAAGAAGTATGGGATGCCGCTGAAGCGCTACAACAGCGGCTTTTCCTGCGACCGCGCCGGCCACGAGGAGGTCTTCGATCAGCGGGACTGGGAGACGCTCACCGAAGAGCGCGATGACAGGCGACTGCCACAGGGAAGGCGCGACGACAGGGCGCCGGCGTACCAACACTGAACGTGAGTCGTTTCACAGACCCGTCTTGCCATTCCAAATCCCGGAAACCCGGCCTCCGGCCGAAACCCTTCGCCCGTTCCTACGCGAACATCTCCTGCGCGCGCACCAGCCGCTCCTGAACCCGCACGCCGTTGGGGCACTGAATCGCGCAGGAACCGCAGTCCCCGCAGCGAACCTGCCGCACGGCCTGAGGCAGACCCTCGAAGTTCCGCCGGCCCATCGGGAAATCGCCGTTGAAATCGGCGTACGCCAGGTACCGCAGCACGCTCGGAACCGGCACGCCCTTGGGGCAGTTGCCGTCGCACTGGTAGCACATGCGGCAGTACGCCGGCCGGATGTCCTCGTTCACCACGGCCAGCAACTT
Source organism: uncultured Acidobacteriia bacterium (assembly GCA_903882645.1). Classification (GTDB taxonomy): domain Bacteria; phylum Acidobacteriota; class Terriglobia; order Bryobacterales; family Bryobacteraceae; genus BOG-224. The sequence goes on from CAIRXZ010000136.1 coordinate 35,089, forward strand.
CTCTTCCTCGGGGTTCAACCTCTCGGTGATGGCCCGGAAGTTCTCGTCGAGCGCGTCGGTGTCCGTCATGGTCACCGTTGCTGTCGCGATCGCCGGGTTCTTCAGGGCCCACTTGAGCGCCGCCAGGTGCGCTCCCGGCTTCTGCGCGGGCACGCCCGGACCCCGGCCGGCGCCGCGTCCGCCGCCGCCGCCGAATCCGCCTCCCGAAGGCGTCGTCACCTTCATCGCCGCCAGTCCGATGCCCGCCGCGCGCAATTTGGCGATCGCCGCGTCCCGGCCCGCGCCCATGCTGAAGTTGTACGTGAACAGCACCACGTCGTGCTTTCCCAGGCCGACGATGTGGTCCGCCACCGCGGCCGGGTCGTGCGTGCTGACCCCCAGGAACCGCGTCTTCCCCTGCTTTTTGGCGGTCTCCTGCGCGTCCACGCATCCGGCCGAAATCGCCGCCGGGTTGTCCCGGGCGTGCAGGAACCACACGTCCAGGTGGTCCGTTCCCAGCCCTTTGAGGGTCGTATCCAGCTCCGCGAGCGCGCCCGCACGGTCGTTGGCCTCGGTCTTGCTCATCAGCACCACTTTGTCCCGCTTGCCTTTGAGGCCCACGCCGAGCAAGCGCTCGGAGTTGCCCTGCGCGTAAATGCGGGCCGTATCGAAGCAGTTGATGCCCATGTCGGCGGCCCTGGTCACTAGGCTCGGGTCGGTGATGCTGCCGCCCCCAAACGTCAGCGGCGTGACCTTAAGCCCCGTCTTACCCAAGGTCCGATAGGTCAGTTCGGCCGGCGCCGGAGCCGCGACCAGGGCCGATGCCGCCAGTCCCGCCGCCGGCAGCTTCAGTCCGGCAGCCAGAAAGTCTCGTCGAGATGAGTCCATATGCGTAAAATCTCCCGGAAATACGATTTTGGGGCCTGAATCATTGTAAACCGGCGCAACCGATGCCGCCATGAGACACTATTCCTTTCGATGCCCCATCCCATCCAGGTCGAAGGTCTCACCAAGGACTACGGCTCCGTCCACGCCGTCAAGGGCATCGATTTCGAGGTCCGCGCGGGCGAGGTCTTCGGACTGCTCGGACCCAATGGCGCCGGCAAGACGACCACCGTCGAAATCCTCGAAGGCCTGCGGGCGCGCACCGGCGGGCGGGTCACCGTACTGGGCCGCGATCCCGAAGTGCAGACCCGCGAGCTGAAGGACCGCATCGGCGTCTGCCTGCAAGCCACGCGCCTCCAGGACAAGCTCAAGGTTCACGAAGCCATGGAGCTGTTCGCCGCGCTCTACACGCGCACCGTCGACGCCAACCAGCTCCTGAAGCGCCTGCAGCTCTGGGAGAAACGCGAGGCGCATTACTCCACGCTCTCCGGCGGGCAGAAGCAGCGGCTCGCGCTGGCCCTGGCCCTCATCAACGATCCCCAAACGCTGTTTCTCGACGAGCCTTCCACCGGCCTCGACCCCCAGGCGCGCCTCGAAATCCGCGACCTGGTTCAGGACCTCCGCCGCGAGCAGCGCACCATCCTCCTCACGACGCACTACATCGAGGAGGCCGAGAAGCTCTGCGACCGCGTGGCCATCGTGGACGAGGGCCGCATCATCGCCATGGGAACGCCGCGCGAGATTCAAGACCGCGCCGGCGGGGAATCCGTCATCGAGATCGAATGCGCCGTCCCGCTCGATGCCGCCGCGCTCCCCAACTGGCGCGACGCGGAAAAGGTCTCGCTCGACGAGGGCCGCACCCGGGTCTCGGTGGTCTCCCGCAAGCCCGCGCGCTCCATCGTGGATATGATGAAGTGGCTCGACGAGAAGGGCATCGAGCTCGCCGACATCCGCATCAAGCGGCCCTCGCTCGAGGACGCCTTCATCGAACTCACCGGAAAGAGCCTTCGCGAATGAGAGCCTACGTAGCGCTGTTCAAGAGCAACATGCTGCTGACCCTTCGGGACCGCTCCGTCCTCTTCTTCAACTACGCCTTTCCCTTGATGTTCTTCTTCATCTTCGCCGGATTGTTCGCCGGCGCGGCGGGGACGGGCATCTCGTTCTACGTCGGAATGGTCCTCACCATGGGCATTCTGGGCAACGGGCTTTTTGGCGCGGGCATGCGCGCCGTGGCCGAGCGCGAAGCCAATATCCTCCGCCGCTTCAAGGTGACGCCCATCTCGCCGCTGCCCATCCTGGTGGCGGCCATGGTGAGCGGATGGCTGCTCTACCTGCCCGTGGTGGCGCTGCTGATCGGGCTGGCGCATTTCGGCTACGGCATGCCGGTTCCGCGCCAGTGGTTCTCGCTCTTCCTGATGGTTACGCTCGGCCTGTGCGCGTTCCGCGCCATCGGCCTGATCCTCGCGGCCGTGACCAACACCATGCAGGAGACCATGATCCTGACCCAGCTTCTCTACCTGCCCATGTTGCTGCTGAGCGGCGCCACCATCCCTTCGGCCGTGCTTCCCAAATGGGTGCAGACCGCCGCCGAGTTCATGCCGGCCTCCTACCTGGTGAGCGGTTTTCAGGGCATCTTTTTCCGTAACCAGACGATTCTGGACCACGGCCCGGCCGTGGCGGCTCTGCTGGCCACTACCGTGTTGGGGATGTTCCTCGCCGTGCAGCTTTTCCGCTGGGAGAAGGAAGAGAAGATCCGGCCGCGCAACAAACTGTGGGTTCTTGCGGTCCTCGGGCCCTACCTTCTCATGGGCGGCTACCGCGCCTACACCAAGGAGCACCTCGGTCTCAATCAGGCCATGTACCGCGACGTGCAACGCTCCGGCGCGTTTCTCATCCGCAACGCGCGCATCTTCACCGCGGCCGGCCAAACGATCGAAGACGGCTCCGTGCTGGTGCGCGACGGCAAGATAGCGGAGATCTACCAGGGACCGGGGCCCGATCCGGCCAGTCTGAAGGCCGACGTGGTGGAAGGCGCGGGCAAGACCCTGCTGCCCGGCTTGATCGATGCCGACGTGCGCCTGTCGCTCCTTGGCGGCGTCTCCGCCGGCAACCGGGATTACGAGCCGGCGAAATCCATGCCGCGCGCCGCGGCGGCCCTGCTCTACAGCGGCGTGACGGCCGCCCGCAGCCTCGGCGACGGCCTCGACGCTTCCCTGGAATTGCGCGCCGATATCGGGCTGGGCGCCAAACTGGGCGCGCAGCTTTTCGTTTCCGGCCCTCTCGTCGCCTCCGAAGCCGCCCGCGGCGCCGCGGGGTTCCCGGACACGCTTCCGGCAGCCGTCCGGAAGACGCTGGAACCTCAGTTGGTCCGCACGCCCAGAACGCCGGAAGAGGCTCGCCGCCTGGCCCGCGATTTCAAGACCGCCGGCGTGGATGGCCTGGCCGCCATTCTGGACCCCGGCTGGGGCGATGGGGCCGTCGCCGACCGCCTGGACCTTCTGCTGGCGCGCTCCGTCGCCGAAGAGGCGCGCGCGCGGAAGCTGCCGCTGGCCGTCCGGACCGGCGACGCGCGCGACGTGGCCGACGCCGTCGAGATCGGCGCCGCCTCCGTCGAGCGCGGCTCATGGCGCGACGAATTGCCCGGCCCCCTGCTCGACCGCATGGCCCGCCAAGGCGTGTACTACGTCCCGGCCCTCGCCGCCGCCGAGGCCCGCGCGCGCTACTATGGCGCCAACGCCGCCGGCCTGACCGATACCCTGGTGCAGCAAGCCGTCTCAACCGGCGTATGGAACGCCACCCGCGATCTGCTGGCCTCCGGCAAAACCGCCGACCCATCCAAGGCCGCGCGAGATCGGCAGGCCTTCGAGCAAGCCCGCGCCAACCTGCTGCTCGTCTGGAAAGCCGGCATCCCTCTGGCAACCGGCACAGGCGCCGGCGATCCGCTGGTGTTCCACGGCCCGTCGCTCCACCGCGAATTGCAGCTTTGGGTCGAAGCCGGCATCCCCCCGCAAGTCGCCCTGGAAGCCGCCACCTCCACCGCCGCCAGGCTCCTCGGCGCCTCCAACCGCATCGGCTCCATCCGCAAGGGCCTGGACGCCGACCTCCTGCTGGTGGACGGCAACCCACTGGAAGACATCGCCGCCACCGAACGCATTTCCCTGGTGGTATTCAAAGGGGAGCGGCTGCACCGCGCTGCGTTGTTCGAGCAGAAATAGAAGGGCGGCGGGGCATCTGCAAGCCGGGTAGGAGGAGGAAGAAGCCCGTGGCGCAAGCCGACCTGGGGAGTAGTTTCTGTAAGGTGGTAAAATCGCCGTCACGAAATGCCTACGATCAGCATTTTCTACGGGATCTTGATCCGGATGTTCTTCAATGATCACGCGCCGCCCCACTTTCACGCCCGCTACGGCGAGTTCGAGGCTACGGTCGACATCGGCGCCCTGGAAATCATCGAAGGCCAGTTGCCGCCCCGCGCTTTGAACCTGGTTCGGGAATGGGCGATGATACATAGAGAGGAATTGTTGCAAGACTGGCGGTTCTGCCGCGAGAAAACGGCGCCGGCGAAAATCGAGCCGCTGGCGTGAATGGAGCATTTGTCCGATGTATTGGGACGTAGTTGAAGTGAAGCCCGAGCCGCACTACTGCCTCTTCGTCCGGTTCAAAGACGGATTGACGGGGCGCGTACTGTTGCGGCGAGAAGAACTTACTGGCGCTCTCGCGCCGTTGCGGGACGAGCGGTTCTTCGAGCGGGTTTTCATTGATTACGGCGCAATCGCGTGGCCAGGTGAGATCGATCTGGCGCCGGATGCTATGTACGCTCAAGTCGCCGGCCAGTATCGTGAGCCGCAGCAGGCTGGTCCAGGGAAGAGTCGCTGAAAGCAAGCCGACGTCACAGTACCGCCGCCGAACGCATTTCCCTGGTGGTGTTCAAAGGGGAGCGGATACGCCGCGCGGCGTTGTTCGAGCAGAAGTAGGAGCCAGTGGGGCGGACCTCCTGGTCTGCCTTCTTTCGGGCCGCATCGAGCGGGGTTGATCGCGCTGAAACAGAAGGCCCGCGGCGCAGGCCGTGGCAATGATGTGCTCGAACCATGACTCCCCGCATCGCAATCGAGCCGGGCAGATGCTCCGGCCAGCCGTGTGTCCGCGGGTTGCGCATCACCGAATGGGACGTGTTGGGCTGGCTCGCCGCGGGCATGACGGAACAGCAAATCCTCGATGATTACCCGGAACTTGAGCCCGACGATTTCCGTGCGGTCTACGACTTTGCCTCCCGGATGGGCAGGCGTGTGGTTCTGTGAAATTGCTGCTGGACGAGAATCTCTATCGCTAGTTCCGTGGCCCGAAAGTGGGTGCTATTGACAAGCCTCTCGCTTGCGCTCAAACCCGCGTTCAGCGCCGCGACCGTGAGGGATCGGTTCCCACCCGCCGGCGCAACATAAAGCGGTCGAGACGCCAGGCACATGCGCTCAGCGGTCCTCTTCCAGGAACTTGCCGCTATCGCCCCGCACCCTTGGGAAGGTCTTCCGGAAGCGGCTCATGTCGGGGAGCTTCGGCTTGGGCCGGGCCGCCGGCAGCGGGCGGAGTTCGGCGACGGCCTCGCCCCGCTTCTCGATGACGATCACCGCCCCGCTCGACGCTTCGCGGACCAACTCCGACGTGCGAATGTGCAGCTCGGTGATCGAGATCTTCCTCACGTGCCTCATTGTAGCCCCTTAGGGAACGGCGTACATCCGAATGCCCGGCACGTCTTCGAAATCGGCGCGGTTCAGCGTCCAGAGGCGCGCCTCGCGCACGATGGCGCAGGCGGCGATCGCCAAATCGACTTCGCGTCCTCGCGGGCGCCGCACGGCGCGGTAGAGACGAGCGCCGGCGGCGGCCTCTTCCGGGCCGAAGGGAATCGCCGACCTCGCGGGGAAAAGCGCTTCCTGCGCGGCTACCTCCTCCGCCAGGCGCGGTCCCCGCAGCCACTCGTAGAGGACCAACGCGGGAATCGAAATCCGCTCCCCTTCCGCAATGGCGCCGCGGATCGCGGAGCCCGACCGCTTCGACCCCGTCAGCCCATCGACGAGCACGGACGTGTCCAGGACGATCATTTGCGGTTCCTCGAAAGCGGCGGCCGGCCACCGGTTCGCCGGGCGCGGCGGATCTCCCGCAGCTCCCTTTCAACTTCGCGTTGCGGACGAGCGGGTATCGGCGGGACCACGGCGTCGAAAACCTTTAGCATCCTCAAGCGCTCGTTCTCGCTCAAGCGGCCAATCCGGCTGTGAAAGTCCGCCACGGCTTCGCGGACAATCTGGCTCTTCGGCTTGGCCAGGCGTTCTGCGGCATCGTCGATCCGGTGGACGGTCTCCCGGTCCAGAGTAAACGTGACTTTGTTGGTTGCCATACCTTTACCATACCATTGCCATATCACTGAGCCGCGAACGTGAGAGAGCGGTTGCCGGCACGAGATTCTACCGCTCTCTTGCGTTCGCGGCTCCGCCAGACCCACCGGCGGCGGAGACCGCCGGCGGTACTGGTGGCTCGAACACTACCACGTCCACGTCCCCATGCGGATGCCGCACCGCTCGCCACCCCGCCAACTCCGGCCGCCCCGCGAACCATTTCCGCCAGAACCGCGTCGCTCCGTTGCCGCCGTATAGCAGGAACCGCCGCGAGTTGGAAAGGGCGCCCTTCGTGAGTTCCAAAGCGTAGCGTTCGGCTTCCGGCGAGGTCTCGAACGGGAACAGGTAGGCCTTCCCCTTGATCGGGTATACCGGCAGGTGCGCGTAAAGGAACCCGGGCATCGGGTAATCCGGCCGCCACTCGGGAGGCCGCGCCTCGATAAACGGGCTGGGACAGATCACCGGCGTGTCCGGCGCAAGGGCCAAGGCGCTCACCTCGCGGGCCGCCCCGCGCCAGTCCGAATTCTCGTGCGCGGGCCAAAACTGGCCCCACTGTCCCAGCACGAGCAACCCTCCGGCGCCCACCAGCGCCGCCAGCCGGTTCCAGCGGGCCGCCGGGACAAACCGGGCCACGAGAGCCGTGGCCGTCAGCGCCACCCCCGGCAGCATCAGAAAGATGTAGCGCCGCACGAACACGCTGTTGCCGGTGAGCCAGGAGAACGCAAACAGGCACACCGGCTGGCAGAGCCACCAGCCGAGAAACAGCGCAACCGAGGTCGGCGAGATCGGCGCCTTGTCGGGCTTCCAGCGGAACAACCGGCTCAGAATCCAGGCGTCGCCGGCGCAGATCGCCACCACGTTCCATCGCAGCGCGTGCTCGAACTCGTGAAGCGTGGGAGGCTTCACGATCACGTGAGCTTTCGCTTCGCGGAACAATGCCAGCGAATCCATCAGGACCGGGGCCAGCGCCAGTCCCGCCAGTCCGAAAACGGCGGCCGTCCTCAGCCAGCCTGCTCGCGATTCCCCGCGCGCCAACCGCAGGACCGCGTAGCCCGCGAACACCAGGTAGAACGGCCAGAAGATCAGGTGTACTCTCCAGAGCAGCGCCGCGAACAGCGCGAAGAGCAGGCCGTCGCGCCACCGCGCCGCGTCCAGCCAGCGGACCAGAAACAGCGCGCCGGCGGCCGCCACGCACGTGCCCAGAGCGTAAGGCCTTGCGTCCGCCGCCTGGTAGTCGATGCCGTTCAGCGCCAGGCACGCGAAGGCCGCGAACCAGCCGGCCCGGGGATGAATCAGTCGCGCGGCCAGGCGCGCCACCAGCGCCAGCGCGATGCCCATCGCCAGAACCGAAGGCAGCCGGTAGACAACCTCGGAGAATCCCAGCATCGCTTCGGCCAAGCGGGGCAGCCAGTAGTAGATCGAGTGCGGAACCTGCGGCGCCACGGCCAGCGATGGGTCGGCCGCGCCATGCCGCACCACGAACGCCGTGGCCATTTCGTCGATCCAGAAGCTCGATCCCAGCGGCATCAGCCAGAGCCGCGCCACGACCAGAATCAGGAGCGCCGTCAGCCACACGCCGGGCCGCGCCTTGCGCAACGCTTCGAGCTTCATTGGCCGGGATTCACCGGCGCGGGCGCCGCGCCATCCTTCGCTTCGCGCGTGGGGAATTGGAAGATCGGGGCGCGTGAGATCCCCCATTTCGCCAGCAGGAACCGCAGCGACGTCTCAAGGACCCCGAGGCCGTAGATCGCGCTGCGCCGGAAGTTGATCGAGGAAGCCTCCGGAAAGTACCGCGTGGGACAGGAGATCTCGCCGATGCGCGCCCCGTACAGGACCGCCTGCGCCAGAATCTGGTTGTCGAACACGAAATCGTCCGAATTGCGCTCGATCGGCAGCGCGGTCAGCAATTCCCGGCTGTAGGCGCGATAGCCGGTGTGGTACTCGGAGAGGTGCGCGCCGATCAGCAGGTTCTGGCTGATGGTCAGGAAGCGGTTGGACACGTACTTGTAGAGCGGCATGCCGCCGCGCAGCGCCCCGCCGCCCAGAATGCGCGACCCCAGCGCGAGATCGTAAACTCCATAGGCCACCATGCTCGCCATGGCGGTCACCAGCAGCGGCGAATACTGGTAATCCGGATGGGCCATCACCACCACGTCGGCCCCGCTCTCCAGGGCCTTGGCGTAGCAGGTTTTCTGGTTGGCCCCGTAGCCCCGGTTCTTGTCGTGTACCTCGACGGTGAGGTTCAGGCGCCGCGCCATGGCGACGGTTTCGTCCCCGCTATTGTCGTCCACCAGGATGCGTTCGTCCACCAGCTCGGGGAGTTCGCGCACGACGGCCTCCAGCGTCTTCTCGGCGTTATAGGCGGGCAGCACGACCACGATGCGCTTGCCGTTGATCAACCTCGCGGCCTCCTGGCTATCTTGCAGTGTAACAGGGGGCCGGGCGGCCAGCCTTCGCCGCCGGTCTCGTGCGTCGCAAGAGTCCGCAAAAAGGAAAAGAAAAGAGGAAAAAGAACAAAGGGAAGATCATTCCCCGACGCACCGAAAACCGAAGAAGCTGACCGGAAGCGCTGGAGCGAGCAAGTTGCGGTATGACACGCGCACGAGCCTGGCGGGGTAGACCCAGGAACCACCGCGCAGCGCTCTATCCTGGCCGCTCTCGGCTCCGGATGGATCGCTCTGCGCGCTGGGCGAGTAACTTCCATACCAGTCCGCGACCCATTGCCACACGTTCCCCAGCATGTCGTACAGCCCGAAGGCGTTCGCCAGCTTTTGCCCCACTCCGTGAGTCGTGTTTCCGCTGTTCCCCGAGTACCAGGCAATGTCGTCCAGATTGCCGTACCGGGCGCCCGTGGAACCGGCCCGCGCCGCGTACTCCCACTCCGCTTCCGTTGGCAGCCGTCCTCCAATCGCCACGCAGTAAGCCCTCGCGTCGTCCCATTTCACTTGCTCGACGGGAAGACCAGCGTCTTTCCTGAAGTAGCTCGGGTTGTGTCCTGTCACGCGCGAATAGGCCTGCTGGGTCACGGGCGTCTGACCCAGCCAAAAGCCTTTCGTGATGGTGACCTCGTGCGCCGGCCTCTCGATGTCATAGCACTCCGCATCCCCAGGCGAACAGCCCATCATGAACCTTCCCGGCGGAATCCAGACGTACGTCAGCCTATCCTTCGGGTTCACCTTTCTTGCGCCCGCTGCGATGGTGGCCGGCGGGATCGCTGGTGCGGCCGGTTGCAGTAGCCATATTAGGCGACGGGCGCGATTGCCAACGCGGGCGAATTGCGTGTGCCGCACAAAAGTGGGGTCAGGCCTTCGGGCCTGCCGCCGGGCTTTGGCCCGGCGTGGCGCGACAACACGAAGAACGCCGGCTCAAAAGCCGGCGGCAGCCCGAAAGGGCCGGCCCCACAAGAGCGTTCGTCCTTGCGCACACAT
>CAIRXZ010000137.1 GCA_903882645.1 uncultured Acidobacteriia bacterium
CAACCTTGGGCCTCCACAACGGCAAGGAGATCAACATCGCCTACCAGCACGCGTTCGCAAAGACAGTGAATGGCGCGAACTCGATCCCGGGCGGCTTCCCGCCTCAAGGTTTCGGCGGCGGCGAGGCCAACGTGCGCATGTACCAGGACTCGATCGGGGTAAGCTTTGGATGGGGGAAGTAGAGTATGCCGTGGTACGTAGCCGGTCCGTTGATCGGATTGTTCGTGCCTGCTTCGGCGCTCGCCAGAACTGACCCACCCCTGCTCTCCAGAACTGACCCAGGCACGCTGATTTGAAGGACCCCTTCGAAGCCGAGTGTGGTGACGATGAAAGCTCACCATGCCAGAGGCCCGGAAGAGACCATGCAGGATCTGTCGCCGTTGGTTTCGACCGGAGCCGCGGGTAGGAGAACGGCAGCATGCTTGCGGCCGGCCGGAATGCCAGGCCGCCCGGCGCCGGAAGACGCAGGCGAGTTGGCGCCACCGGAACCCGGACTACGCCACTGCCTACCGCATTGAGCAACGCGCGGCGCAAGCCCCGCCGCCGCCCGAACCGCTGCGCATGCCCGCGCCGCTGAACCGACTTCCCTGGGATCTGGCGAAAGACCAGTTCGGCACACAAGGCGCTGATTTCATGGGGGTTATGGGAGCACTACTGCTCCGCGCCGCGAAAGACCAGTTCCAGGCCTATCGTATTGATTCCGCGGGGGTTGCCGGCACACTTCCCCTGCCGCCCCGAAAGACCAGTCCCGGCTTGCTCCATACTGAATCCCGAGCAGACGATGCAACTGGAGTTTCACCAACTGGACCGGCGCTGGGAACACCTGCGCGCCCGCCAACCGCGCCTCCAACGGCGGCTGCTGGCGTCGTTGGCTGAGAGCGGCCAGCAGACCCCCATCGTCGTAGTCGTCGTCCCGGACCACCCGGAGCGCTATCTGGTGATCGACGGCCACAAGCGCATCGCGGCGCTCCAGCAACTGGGTCGGGACACGGTGGAAGCCACCGTCTGGGCGATGAGCGAGGCCGAAGCGCTGCTGCTGGAGCGGTCGCTGCGCTTCGGCCGCCAGGAGACCGCGCTGGAACAAGGCTGGCTGCTGGCGGAGATGGAGCAGCGCTTTGGCTACTCGATCGAGGAGTTGGCGCGCCGCTTCGACCGCAGCGTGAGCTGGGTGTCTCGGCGGCTGGCGCTGGTGGAGTTGCTACCGGAAGCGATCCAGCAGCAAGTGCGCGAGGGAGCGATCGCGGCGCAAGTGGCGACGAGGTATCTGGCGCCAGTTGCGCGCGTCAACCGGGACCACTGCGAGCGGATGGCCGCCGAGTTCGTGCAGCACCATTGCGACACGCGCCAGGCCGGGCAACTCTACGCCGCCTGGCGCGCCGGCTCGCGCGTGGCCCGCGAGCGCATCCTGGCCGAGCCGGAGCTGTTTTTGAAAACGCAGCGGCAGCCGCCAGCGCCGCCGCTCACAACTCACGCCGACGCACTCGAGCGCGACCTGGACCAAGCGGTGTCCCTGATCGAGCGCGCCCGCCGGCGCCTGGCCCAAGCCATGCCGGAGATGGACGGCCGGCAACGGGAACAAACGCAGTGCCAGATCGAAACCGCGCGCCGCGCGCTCGATCGGATGACGCAAGGAATGGGAAAGGAGCTGGAAGCCGAACATGCTGAGCCAGGCGCAACGAACCGCGATTCTGGAACTGAGCGCGCAGGGAGTGCGCCACCGCGAGATCGCGCGCGTGCTGCAGGTGTCGCGCCTGAGCGTGCGCAAAGTCCTGCGTTCGAACTCCTCCCTCGTCCCGGAACTCCACCGGGCGGAGAAAGCCGAACCCTACCGGCAGCGAATCCGGGAGCTTTTGATCGCCTGCAAGGGGAATCTTGTGCGAGTCCATGAGGAACTGACGGCCGGCGGGGCGGCATTGTCCTATCCGGCGCTGACCGCGTTTTGCCGCCGGCAAGGCATCGGACAAACGCCCCTCGTGCCGGCGGGCCAGTATCACTTTGACCCGGGCGTGGAGATGCAGCACGACACCTCTCCGCACCAGGTCGAAGTAGGCGGCCGGAAGTACAAAGCGCAAACCGCTTCGGCGGTGCTGTGCTACTCGCACATGCTGTTCTTCCAGATCCAACCCACGTTCCAGAGGTTCGATTGCAAGGTGTTTCTCACCGAGGCGCTGCGCTATATGGGCGGCAGCCCCGAGCGGGTGATGATCGACAACACGCACGTGGTGGTGCTGCGCGGCACGGGACGCGAGATGATCGCCGTGCCGGAGATGGAGGCGTTCGGAGAACGCTTCGGGTTCCGCTTCGTGGCGCACGAGCGCGGCGACGCCAACCGCTCGGCGCGCGTGGAACGCCCGTTTTCCTTCATCGAAAACAACTTCCTGGCCGGGCGCACGTTCGCCACCTGGGACGATCTGAACCGGCAGGCGCGCCAGTGGTGCGACCGCGTCAACTCGACTTACAAGAAACACATCCACGCCGTGCCGCGCGAACTGTTCGCCGTCGAGCGCCCGCACCTGAAACCGCTGCCGGCCTGGATTCCGGAAGTGTATCGTCTGCATCAACGCACGGTGGACGTGGAAGGGTACGTCTCGGTGCACACCATTCGCTACTCGGTTCCGGCCGCCTGGATCGGGCGGCGCGTGGAGGTTCGCGAGACCAAAGACAAGATCGAGATCGAACTGGATGCGCGCCACCTGGTCACGCACGTCCGCGCCGTAGGGCCGCACGCGCAGCGGATCATGCTGGCCGAGCACAAGCTGCCGCGCGGGGAAGCCGTCAAGCGCGATCCGCACCCGGAAGAACAAAGCATCTTACGCGCCGCGCCGGAGATCGCCGAGTATGTGGCGGCGCTGAAGCAAAAGGGCCGCAAGGTGGTGGCCCTGGCCCTGCGGCACCTGTTGCGGCTGCTGAAGGAGTATCCGCGCGAGCCGTTTCTGGCCGCGGTGGGCGAAGCCGCCCGGTACGGCCTCTACGATCTGGACCGGCTGGAGCGCATGATTCTGCGCCGCGTGGCGCGCGACTACTTTCTGCTGGAGGAAACGGAAACCGACGGCGATGACTGAAGAACTCGAACAACTGCTGAAGAATCTCAAGCTGCGGCGCATGCTCGACGTGTACGACGAGCAGTTGCGCGCGGCCGAGAAAGCCGACGTCTCTTACTCGGAGTTCGTCGCCGGGCTGTTGCGCGCGCAGTGGCACGACCGGCAGGAGAGCGCGCTGGAGTGGCGGATTCGCCGGGCCAACCTGCCCGAACGCTGGTCGCTCGAAACGTTCCCCTATGCGCGCCAGCCCGGCGTCAACCGCAAACAGATTCGTGCCTTCGCCGAACTCGACTTCGTCGCCAAGCACGAGAATCTGGTGCTGGCGGGACCCACCGGCGTGGGCAAAACGGGACTGGCCTGCGGCCTTCTGCTGAAGGCCTTGCAGAACGGCCACCGTTGCCAGTTCGTCCGCGCGCAGGATCTGTTCGATGAAATGTACGCCTCCCTGGCCGACCGCTCCACGCGCCGGCTACTGAATCGCCTGTCCCGTCTGGACGTCCTGTTGATCGACGAGCTGGGATACCTGAATCTCAAACCGGAACAGTCGAACACCTTCTTCAAGCTGATGGAGGAGCGCTATCATCGCCACTCCACGATCATCACCACAAACTTGGTCTATGACGAGTGGCATAACTTCCTGGGCAACAAATCGATGGTGGAGGCGCTGCTGAGCCGCGTGCGGCATTACTGCCACACGGTGACGATCAACGGTCCCTCGCTACGCGAGCCGCAAGGCTGACGGATGGAGCAGCGCGACTACGTTCGCCGGCTTCTGGAAGCTTACCGTGCGACTCCGGGCACCTGCGGGGCCGTGCGCCGTCCGGACCGCTTGCTGGCAGCCCAACTGCACGAACGCGGTGTGCCGCTTGAGGCGGCCGAGAACGCGCTGATTCTGGCCGCCGCGCGGCGCCTGGCGCGTCCCGCCGGCGCGCCGCCGCTGGCCACGATCCGCTCGCTGGCGTACTTCGCGCCCGTCATCGAAGAGGTCCTGCGGCTCGAAGTGGGTCCCGAGTACTTCCGCCATCTGCGCAACCGCCTCGGCGGGTTCCCGCCGGCCCCGTAGCTTCCGTCGCGCCCGACCTGCCCACGCCTGCGGCGTGGATGATGCTGCCTATTCCTGCAATCTCTCCCAAGGACCCGCGCGCCTGCGGCGCGGATGATGAACTACCCCCTCGTGCGAGATCGTGTTCTCAATGCGGATCACTTTAGCCGAGCGCTACTGGGCCAGTTCTGGCGAGCGCCGAAGCATCACGCCGATAAGTGGGCCAAGTCAAGCGTTCTGCGAATACTCCTCTGTGAGATGTACGCCGGGACATGGCACTACAACAAGTTCCAGAGCTGTGAGCCGGCCCACCCGACGCCGGGGCGACGATACCGCAAGAATCTCAAGAGCAGTGTGCGTCTCCGTCCAAAGTCCGAGTGGTTGCCA
>CAIRXZ010000138.1 GCA_903882645.1 uncultured Acidobacteriia bacterium
ATCGCCGAAGGCCGCAAGGCCGCGCAAGCCATGGACCGGCGCCTGATGGGCGAGACGGCTTTGTGGTAGTTTCCTCTCCACCCAAAGACCGCGCTGAAAAACGACCGTCCGGACCGCCGGCTGCAAATTTGCGGATTCAGGGCTCTTACGGGCGTATATAATGAAACGTGCCGGCCCCGGAGTCGGCTCCGGCGCCGCTAGTGGAGGAATATGCGCCCATACGGTTTCGTAATCTCGCGCCGCCTGCTGACGTTCCTGGCGGCCGGCTTCCTGACAATCTCCGCGCAGAACGTCGCCGCGCCGACCGCCGGGCTCACGCGCGCGCAAAAGGAGGAGTTCCTCCTGAAGGCCAAGATCGTGAACACCAAATCAGCGCCCAAGGGAATCACCAATACCGTGCGCGCCACCTTGAGCGACGGGAAACTGACTCACGACGCCAGTATCCAGTCGATTGACGACACCAAACACAACTACCTGGGAGAACTGATCTTCAGGGATTCCTGGAAGTTCGATGTGGCGGCCTACAAACTCGACCGGCTCCTGGGGTTGAACATGATTCCCACCGCCGTGGAGCGCTCCTACAATGGATCCCACTCCAGCTTCACCTGGTGGATCGACGACGTTCTGATGGACGAGGACCAGCGGCAAGCCAGGAAAGCGCAAGCGCCCGACCAGGCCCGCTGGAACGACCAGATGTGCATCGTCAACGTGTTCGATAACCTGATCTACAACGTCGACGAAAACAAGGGGAACGAGATCTACGACAAGAATTGGGATCTCTGGGAGATCGACAAGTCACGGTCGTTCCGGAGCAACACCAGCCTCCTCGACCCGAAGCTCCTCACAAGATGCGATTCAGCGCTGCTCGAGAAACTCAAGCAGCTCGATGCGGCGACTCTGAAGAAGGAGCTCGGCGGCTACGATGTCGGCGACATGCAGATCAAGGGGCTGCTGGCCCGGCGCGACAAGATCGTCAAGTTTTTCGAGGACAAGGGCCCGTCCTCCATGTATACCTCGCCGCGCCGCCCGGAGTGAGGGGCTTCGACGCCGGCTACACCGTGCGCTTGCGGTGCTCCTTGGCGATGCGGGTGGCGGACCAGAACCAGGCGAGCGTTATCACGGCGCTGATGACGGCGATGCTGCGCAGGATCGCCGCGGGGGTTATTACGCCGGGTCCGGTCACATAACCGAACTGTCCGCCGATTGCGCCCACGGCG
This sequence comes from uncultured Acidobacteriia bacterium, assembly GCA_903882645.1. GTDB lineage: Bacteria > Acidobacteriota > Terriglobia > Bryobacterales > Bryobacteraceae > BOG-224. Next base: position 1,218 of record CAIRXZ010000138.1, read on the forward strand.
TAGATGACGCCGGAGCCGATGACATCGCCGAAGCGCTTGCAGAACGTGTCCACGGCGGCCTTGGCCTTGTACTTGGCTTCCCGGGAAGTGGGCAGATACAGCGTTTGCTCGACCGTCTTTTGCAGGGAATAGTCGACGGAGTTCTCCGCGACTTTCAGTACGCGGACCATGACCAGGACCGGGGCGATGGCGGCCGCCGAGTATCCCACGAGAGCGAAGCAGGGCAGGACGAACAACGCAGCGCGCACTCCCGCGTAACGCATCAGGCGGGAGACCACGATCAGTTGAATTGCCAGCGCCGCCGCGTTGTACCACTTGTAGTAGTTCCCCATGAGCGCGCCAGTGAAGTCTTGCCGGGCCGCCTTGGAGGCCACCTCGGCGCCGAAGCGCGCAATCGATTCGTTCTGGACAAGCTGCTTGAACAGATACTCGCCGGAGAAATTCACCACGTTGAGCAGCACAGCGAGGACTGCGATCCAAAACAGATAGCGGTCGCGCTTCAGCAGTTGAAACCCTCCGTCGCGCCCGAGCGGTTCCTCCGCCTCGCGGGCCGAGACGGGGTCCTCCCGCAGGATCTCTCTTCGGTTCACAACGAAAACGATCGCGATACAGATCAACAGCGCGATCGCGCACAGGAGCATGAGCTCGGGCGGCGGATGGTGAGCTTTGGACAGGGCCGCGGCGCGCTCCGAGCCCAACACCGCCCCGACCGCGCTGCCCACGGCGATCATCGGAAACAGCCGCCGGCCCTGGCCCTCGGTATAAATGTCGTTGGCGAACGCCCAGAACTGGGAGATGACGAACACGTTGAAGATCCCCACCCAAATGAAGAACGCCGCGGCATATGCGTTGCCGAGGCCGGAGCCGCCATGGCCGACGGCCGCGAAAATGACCAGGTTTACGGCGAAGAACAGGTCCGCCCCAGCCACCAGCTTGAGGCGGTTCACGCGGCTGCCAATCCAACCATAGAGCGGAATCACGGCCATAAGCAGGACCGCCTGGGCGCCCGAGAGCAAGGCCTCGTTTCTCGCCCCGGCGCCCGGTAAGATCAGCGACTCCCGCGCGGTTTTCAGCAGGTAGTAGCCCCCCAGCAAGACGAAGGCGTTCAGGGCCATAAGCAGGGCGGTGACTCCTTCTCCCGCCCTGACGTCGGCGAACAAAGAAAGGAATTTCTCGATCGGGCCTTTCGGCGCCTCGCCGTGGATCTTGAAGACCGGGAAGGAAACCTGCGAATGCGGCTCGGGATACTTCAGCAGCGTCTTAGGCTCGGCCATGTCAACCGACCTCAGCGGGTATTCAACCGGACTAGCTTCTCAAGCGCGGAATTCCTGGGAGGGATGTTGGCTACCACGCGCAAATATTCTAGTACGTCCGCGGCGCGGCCGTCGGCGGGGAAATTCACCCGGTGGCCGCGATACAAGACCGAGAACCGCGAACCTTCGACGACCAGAAACGCCGGCGGTCCCTTGAAGACGGCGGATAACCCCACGTCGATCGCGATGACTTCTCCGCCGAAGCGCGGGACGATCATCTTAACCACCGAATGTCCGACGATCATGCGTTGCGCTTGCTGAGCCTGGAGAACCCGTGCGACGTGGGCGGCCAAACCCGCCTGGTTCTCCGGCGCCATCACCAGATCGCGGTACCATAGCGGCCCCTCCTCGGTCGTGATCATCCCATCGGCGCGCATCGCGGGATCGTCCAGCTCCTCGCGAACCCGGCGGTTGATCTCGTCCCTCGTGCTGGTCGCGTATTTCGGGGGAATGCCGGCGTGCATGAAGACCGAGTCGTTGATCTTGATAATGACGTTCTGCCGCCGGAGCCATTGGCCGTACTTGCCGCTGGGGCCGAACAGCGCGCGTTGCTCCGCCCAGCCCAGCGGGCGCTTGGACACGAAATCCTTGCGGAACGCCGCCGCATTGGGCGGCGGCGTTCCTCTTGCATTCAACTCCTCGAGAGTCGATTTCGCCGCCGCCTCGAGCAGCTTCCTGGAATCCGGCGTTCGGTACGAGTCCCAGTCTCCTTTTGAGACGTAGCGAACATCGCCGATGATGTTCATGACCTCGTGGTTGCCGATGAGCGCATGAACGGCTCCGCCGGCGCTGGCGGCTTGCGGCTCCAGGGCCATAACCAAGTCCAGCACTTTTCGGCTGGCGGGGCCGCGGTCCACCATGTCTCCATCCAGCACCAGGTGGGTCGCGCCTCCCACCCATGCGTTCTGTCTATCGATTAAGCTCGCGGTGCGGAGCAGGTCGACCAGCCGGTCGTAATCCCCGTGGATGTCTCCGAAAGCCACGATGCGCTGCACCCCCGCAAACGTGTCCTGGGCCCAGGCGCAGGCGGCCAGGCACAGCGGAAGAAGAAAGCAGGGCTTCAATAGAGGGCGACGCATCGTGTCATGTGGTAAGCGCAGGCGGATTTAGAGAGCGTTTCCATTGTAATCGCCCCGCATCGGCCCGGTCAAACCAACAAAGGGGCGAGGCCTACCAGCGCCTGGCGATTACCAGCGTGGTGTCGTCGGCTGGCGGCGCGCCGGCGGCGAATTCCGCGAGCGCGGTTCGCACGGCCTGGAGGATGGCCTCGGCCGGCCCGTCGCGATGCCGCCTCAGGACCTCGATCAGGCGCTCTTCTCCGAACTCCTCCTCCGCGGCGTTGGTGGCCTCCGTCACGCCGTCGCTAAAGAGCGCCAACACATCGCCCGGCTCCAAGCGCGCGTTTAGCTCGCCATAAGGCGCCATGGGAAAGATGCCCAGCGGCGGGCCGTCGCCTTCGAGCAGTTCCGCCTCGCCGGAGGCGCGCAGGAGCACCGGCGGGTTGTGCCCCGCATTGGCGTACCGCAGCTCGCCCGCGGACCCGTCCAGCACGCAGAAGAAGAAGGTGATGAAGCGGTTGCCGGGGCAGTTCACGCAAGTGGCTTTGTTCAGGCGGGTCATGAAGGCCGCCAGGTCGCTGGGATCTTCCGCCAATACCTGCACGCGCGCGTGCAGCGCCATCATCATGAGCGAGGCCGGCATGCCTTTTCCCGAAACGTCCCCCAGCGCCATGCCCACGCGCCCGTCCGGGAAGGGGAAGAAGTCGTAGTAGTCGCCGCCCACGGTGCGGCACGGCGCGTTGAACCCCGCCACGTCCGCTCCCGGCGCGCGCGGCGCCTGGGCCGGCAGCATGCGGCCCTGGATTTCGGCCGCCTGCGCCAGGTCGCGCCGCATGCGGCGGTCGGCCTCCTCGATTTCCGCCAGGCGCGCGTTCTCGACGCGGATGGCGGCCGTGTTGGCCATCACCGTGAGCAGGCTCAGGTCGTCCTTTGTGAACTCGCGCGCCAGCGACGGCGAGTCCACGTAGATCAGCCCCATGATCCGCTCGCCGTTTTGCAGCGGCGCCGCCATCATGGTATGGACCTGCTGCTCCATGATGCTCACCTGGTCCTTGAAGGCCGCGTCGAGCTGCGCGTCGCGTACCAGGATGGACGCCCCCTCCTGGATCACCTTGTCGCGGACGTGGCTGCTGATGCGGAAGGCGTCGCCCTTGTGCGCGCGCACCGAGAGCGCGCCGCCCTCCAGGCTCATCAGCACGCCGCGCTGCGCGTTCACCGCCTGAACCGCGAGGTCCAGGATCACCGGAAACAGCTCGTCCAACGGGCGGTTTTCAAGGAGGACTTGTCCCGCCTGGAGGAGCGCCTGCAGGGCGGATGCCTTCTGTCCGCGGGGATCGGTCACCACGGTGCGCCGGATGGCCTGCGCGCTTGCCGCCAGGCTGGTGAGCACCGTCGAGGTAGTGGGCGGAAACGTTTCGGTGCCTTCGAACACCACCACGTCCTCGGACGCCGCTCCGCCCGTCCCGGCGGAGAAGACGATGGTCAGATGGCCCGCCGTCACGCGGTCGCCGGGCCTCAGAATCAGCCGTCCCTTGAGCGGAATGCCGTTCACGAAGGTGCCGTTCTTGCTGCCGAGGTCCCGCACGGTCCAATCCGGGCCTTCCAGCTCAAAAGCGAAGTGCAGGCGCGAGAGGCCGCCGTCTTCCGGGAAGCACAGGCCGGCGGCGCTGGAGCGCCCCACCGAAACCGGATCGCCGGTGAGCGGCAGGGTTTTCACCTCCCTGCCGGGAGACTGGATCACAAGTTCAAGGGGCATGGCGTTATTGTAAATCTTCCGAGGCGCCGATAAGACCATCGAGGCGCGTGCATGATCCTTCTATTCTTTCTGGCTTCGCTCGCTCTGGTGTACTACATCGTTCCCCGGCCCGAAACTACCCCTGAGGCGGGGAGCCATCCGGCCGAGCCGGAAAGCAACGGCCACGGACCTTTGACTGCCGAGGCCTCCCTGGCCACCCCCGGACTGCTGGCCCTGGGACGCGCGCTCGATAGCTACGGGCGCGGCGCGGAGCCGCGGCGGCCACCGATGAGTCACGCTGAAGAACAGCCCAAGCTCCAACGAGATAGGTTATGATACGGGCATGCCCGACCAGCGAACGAGCGGCGCCGAATATGCGGTCCCCGCCGCCGGTGGTTCCGCGGGCCAGGCTCCAGTTCACGCCGCGCGAAACGTAGTGAGGCTGCGCGCGCTGCCGGATGGAGAGTTTCGGGAAGCGCTTCACCTCGGCTGGCATGGCCGGTTTCTGGAAGTCGACCTCGAGGGCCGGGATTTCGCCCTCGGCGAGCCGCTCGAAATCGAGTCGGCCTCCATGCTTTACTGGGGCGAGCTGTGCGAACGGGATGGAACTCGCGGCTCCATTCTGGTCGAGCACTCGTTGGATCGCGCCAAGCTGGCTGCCGATCGAGATCATTGGGGTTGACCGTCAATAGCTCATGGGAACAGGGCGAATCGCTATGGGCGAACTGCTGTGGATGGCCGGCAAGGCCTTCTTCATAGCTCTGATTCTGACCCCCATCATCCGCGACATATCCCGCTCGTTCAATGTTGTCGACCGGCCCGGCGAGCGCAAAGTCCACGCCCATCCCGTGCCGCGCGTGGGCGGCATAGCGATCGCCATCTCCTACGGCCTTTCGCTGATCGCCATCACTGGGTTCGACCACCCCTGGTCGTCGGGCCTGGACGCGTGGAAGGTCATTCCCGGAGCCGCCATTGTGTTTGTCGTCGGCCTTCTCGACGATCTGGTTTCTCTCAAGCCTCTCCTGAAGCTCGCCGGCCTCGTCTTGGCCGCATCCGTCGCCTTCTGGGGAGGATTGCGGATGGGAGATGTGGCTTACCACGCGCTGCCGGTCTGGATCGACTATCCCCTGACGGTGTTCTGGCTGGTGCTCGCCTCCAATGCTCTGAACCTCATCGATGGGCTGGACGGTTTGTGCGCGGGTATGGGCCTGCTTTCGGCCCTGGCGCTGTTCACAGCGGCTCTGTTGCGCGGCAATCTTCCGCTGGCCTACGCGACGTTTCCGCTGGCCGGCGCCCTGGCCGGGTTCTTGTGCTATAACTTCAATCCCGCCACCGTTTTCCTGGGGGATTCCGGGGCTCTACTGATTGGATTCCTGCTGGGCAGCTACGGCATGTTCTGGACCCAGAAAACCTCCACCCTCCTGAGCATGCTCGTGCCGCTGCTGGCTCTTTCCATCCCGCTGCTCGATGTGTCGCTCTCGGTTCTGAGAAGGCTGATCGGACGCAGGCCGATTTTCGAAGGCGATCGGGGCCACATCCACCACCGGCTGCTCGACCAGGGGCTGTCTCCCCGCAAGGCTGTCTGGGTGCTCTACCTGGTTGGCGCCCTGGCTGCCAGCTTCGCCCTGCTGGCCAGTTCCAGGCTCGGGGGCAAGTACCAGGGAGGCATCGTCGCGATGTTCTGCCTGGCCGCCTGGTTCGGAATCCGCAAGCTGCGCTACTCCGAGTTCCATCTCGGCGGGCGGCTGTTGGGGGATCCCGGCGCCGCGGACGCCAATGCCCGCCTCGAGAACATGGCAGCCGCGCTCGAATCCGCCTCGGCGGAGGAGGAATGGTGGAGCCTGTTGGCGCGGGAAGGCAGGAGCCTGGGTTTCACCGCGCTGCGCTGGCTGCGAGCCGGGGGCGTCCGCGAGGAAGTGCTGAGGCCCGATGCGCCGCTCGGCTGGACGTTGCGCATCCCGCTTTCGGGAACGGATTCGATCCAAGTCGAAGGCGTGTTCAGCCCCACCATGGCGTCTTGCGACCTGGCGGGTCTGGCCGAGATCGTCGAGCGTACCTTTCCGGGGCGAGGCCGGCGCCCGAGCGCGGCTAAGAGCGCCGGCGCGGGAGCCGCATGAGCGCCGGCGCGGGGCGTCGCATTCGCATGGCTCCGGGGGCCTGCGATCTTCTGGCCTGCGTCGCGGCGTTCTGCGCGGCTGCGCGGCTCTTCGATTCCGGAACGACCGATTGGCCGGCCGCAATTGCGGTGTCGTCGGCCGCGTCCTGGCTGGGGGCCATCTCCCTGCAAGGCCGGGAATCCGGCGTGAGCCTGTGGATCGATCAGTTCTTCTACGCCGCCGGGCTGACCATGCTCTCCCAGTACGGCCTGGCGTACGCCTTCATGTTCTGGCCGGCCCCGCTGACCGCTATCATTCTCGGCGCGGCTCTTTCGATCGCGCTGATGGCCGCGCTCCACGCGTGGGTCTACCGCCGCGGGCCGGGGGAGGCGCGCTCTCGAGTGGTTTTCCTGGGCTTCGATTCCACCGCGGCCGCGCTGGCCCCGCTTTTCCGGAGGCGGATGGCGGGCGTCGTCGAAAGCGATCCGTCGCGGGTTCCCGCGGATGTTCCCTTTCTGGGCAATCCCGGCCGGCTGCCTCAAATCGTGGCGGAGAACCGGCCCTGCCGGGTGATCGCGACCGGCCGCCACGCCTCCCGCAGATCGCTGCTGGAACTGCAGTACTCCGGCACCCCCGTGATGGCGGGGGCGGCCTTGTACGAGCGTCTCCTCGGACGGCTTCGGTGGGACGCGCTGCGTCCGATGGACCTGCTGTTCTCCCGGTCCACCAATGCGGACCGGATGGGGATGGTGGTGCAGGCCATCTACACCAATGTGATCGGCCTGGCTCTGCTGCTGGCCCTCGCGCCGCTGCTGATTCCGATCGCCGGGGCCATCGCGCTGACCGGCGGCCCGGTTCTGGAGCGCACCGAGTGCCTGGGCTTCCAGATGGTGCCCTTTGATTTGCTGCGGTTTGGAACGCTTCGCCGGGACGGCCGGCGGCATTGGATCGGGAGGACGCTCTCCGCCTTGGGCTGGACGCGCCTGCCGCGCCTGATCAACGTGGTGCGCGGGGAAATGGCCTTCTTCGGTCCTCCGCCGGCGCGGCACGAATTCGCCCAGCGGCTCGGCCGGTCGATTCCGGTTTACTCCCACCGGTTCACGGTCAAGCCAGGCATATTGGGCTGGTCGCAGATGCACCTGGCTGGCAAGGCGGGCGTTCCCGACGAGACGCTCCGCCTGGAGTACGACCTGTACTACGTCAAGCAGAACAGCGTTTCGTTCGATCTGGAGATTCTCGTGAGGACCCTGATCCGGGCGCGGCCGGCCCCCGGGCGGGAGGCCCGCCGGGAGCCGGTGGGAGAGTTCTGATGTGGCCCGCGGTCTGGCTGTCGGCGGGCGCCGCCCTGACCCTCTACATCGGCGCGGTCTACCCGCTCCTCTTGGCCGTCTGGAAATTCCGCTGCCTGCCGCCGGTGCGCAAGGACATGCGAGGCCTCCCCACGGTTTCGGCGCTGCTGGCGGTGCGCGACGGCGAGCAGTTCATCCGCGCCAAGTTGGAATCTCTGCTGGCGCTGCGGTACCCGGCCGGACGGCTCGAAATCCTGGTCGTGTCGGACGGGTCTACGGACGGCACCGACGGCATCGTGGAGTCTTTCGCGGACCGCGGAGTCCGCCTGCTCCGGGTTCCCGGCGGGGGCAAGGCCGCGGCTTTGAACGCCGGTTTGCAGCATTGTTCGGGAGAGATCCTCTTTCTCACGGACGTCCGTCAAACGCTCGATCCGGACGCGGCCGCGCACCTGGCGGCGAACTTCGCCGACCCGTCGGTGGGGGTGGCGACCGGCGAACTGCGGTACGTCGGCCCCGAGTCCATCGGCGAGCAGGCCGATATGGAACTGTACTGGCGGTACGAGCTATGGGTGCGCCGCCGCCACAGCCGGATCGATTCGATGTTCGGCGCGACGGGGTGCATCTGCGCCGTGCGGCGCAGTCTGGTGGACCCCATCCCTTCGGACACGCTCACCGACGACGCCGTCATTCCGTTGCGGGCGTTCTTCGGGGGCTACCGCGTCATCGTCGACCCGGAGGCGCTGGCCTTCGATTATCCGGCGGTCGAGGGGGCGGAGTTCCGCCGCAGGCTGAGGACGCTGGCGGGCCTATGGCAGGTCTCGATCCGCATGCCCGAGTTGTTCTCCGGCGCCAATCGGATGCGGCTGCACTTCCTTTCGCACAAGTTCTCGCGGCTGGTGCTCCCGTGGTCCCTCCTGCTGGTCGTGCTGGGGACCCTGGCGCTGGACGCTTCGCCGCTGCGCCAGGGCTTGTTGGCCGCCGAAGCCCTGTTTGCGGCTCTGGCGCTGGCGGACGCTGTCCTGCCCAGGAAGTCCCAATTGAAACGCATCACCTCGCCGGCGCGGACTTTCATCGCCATGAACGCGGCGGCGTTTCTCTCGATCGTGGTTTTCTTCGTTCCGCCCGCGACGTTGTGGCGGACGACCCGCGTCACGATCCGGCGCTAGGACCGTTTGATTTGTTGCTCAACGCTCGGGCCGGGCATGCCCGGCCCCTGGAGTTTCTACATTTTCCCCGCGGTTTGTTTTGATTCGATTGCCCCCAGCGGAGATCCGCGGTCCCCAAAGTGAGTCTGTCTATATTGAGTTCTATTGACAGACCGGCCCCAGAATGGCATCCTGTTCTTAGCCCATGCTGAGGAGCCCACCATGAACGACGATCTCAAAGAATCCGTCCTGTCCA
>CAIRXZ010000139.1 GCA_903882645.1 uncultured Acidobacteriia bacterium
AGGAAATCGGCCGCTTCGCGGCCTCCTCATTCCCCTATCCGCTCTCTCCGGTCAAGGAGCCGATTTCATGCTCATCCTTCAATTGGAAAATGCTGGCGACCCCGGTGAGGCAGGCCTCCCAGGCTGCCGTCTCGCACGTCGCCGGCGAACCGGAAACCCCACAAGCTTGGCGGACACAGAGCCGCTTCTGGCTGAAAGCTGATAGCCTTGGAAAACGGAGTCCGCCATTGCGCCATTTTCTCGAAGAACTCGAAGACCTCCAGAAACGGCTGCTCGAAATGGGCGGGCTGGTGGAGTTCGCCATCCGGCGGTCGGTCACCGCCCTGACCGATAAGGACGAGACGGCTGCGCAGGAGGTCCTGCGCAGCGAGGCGCGCATCAACCAGATGGAGATCGAAATCGACGATTTCGCCGTGCGGTTGCTCGCCCTGCACCAGCCCATGGCGAGGGATCTGCGCTTCCTGACCGCGGCGATCAAGATCAACAACGACTTGGAGCGCATGGGGGACCTGGCGGTGAATATCGTCGAGCGCGCTCTTTCGCTGATGCGGCAACCCCCGGTCAAGCCGCTGATCGATATTCCGCAGATGGCCAAGCTGGTCGATTCGATGGTCCGCAACAGTCTGGACGCGTTCGTCAAGCGGGACGGACAGTTGGCCAGGAGCGTGCTGCTCTCCGACGACGCGGTGGACGACCTGCGCGACGCCGTCTACCAGGAGCTGGTGCAGTTCATGGAGCGCGACCCCTCGACGATCTCGCGGGCGCTGGACCTGATCTTCGTGGCCCGCAACCTGGAGCGCATCGCCGACCACGCGACCAACATCGCCGAAGACGTACTATTCCTCGCGCAGGGCATCGACGTGAGGCACCACGCGGAGTCGCGGCAGCCCATGTGACCCCCGGTACTGTACGAAAACCGACCCGCGGTAGTATCCCTGGTACTGGCAATCGGCGGCGATTTGGCTCAACATTGAATCGCGCGGCAGGATATTCGGAGGGAATGCCGGCGCCTCTCTCGCGAGAGCCCTTCCACACAGACCGCACATGCCTCGGACGCAGGGGCGCGGCTCTCCGCACGCCCCTGCCGTCTGTCTGAGGACAGCCCGGTTATACTAGGCTTTCAAGCTTGGCTTTGGGAGGCATTTTCGATGAGTACTGGCAGGTTCTTGGGGCGGTTTGCGGCGGCGCTGTCTTGCGGAGCGCTACTCATGGCGATCCCGGCGCGGGCCGAGGAAGGCATGTGGACCTTCGACAATCCACCGTCGAAGCTGTTGCAGGAGAAGTACCATTTCACAGCCACCGGCGAGTGGCTCGATCACGTCCGGCTGTCCTCGGTGCGCATGAACGACGGCGGGTCGGCGTCTTTCGTCAGCCCGCACGGCCTGTTGCTGACCAACCATCACGTGGCCCGCGGGCAACTGCAGAAGAACTCAACCCAAGAGCGCGACTACATCCGCGACGGCTTCTATGCCGCCACGCCGGAACAAGAGATGAAGTCGCCGGACGCCGAAGTCAACGTGCTGGTGTCCATGGAGAATGTGACGGACCGGGTCGCGGCGGCCGTCCAAGGGTCGAAGACGCCCGAGGAGCAATTCGCGGCGCGCCGCGCGGCCATCGCGCGGATCGAACGCGAAAGTCTGCAGGCGACCGGTCTCCGCTCCGACGTGGTGACGTTGTACCAGGGCGGCGAGTACTGGCTTTACCGCTACAAGAAGTACACCGATGTGCGCTTGGTCTTCGCGGTCGAGCAGCAGACGGCCTTCTTCGGCGGCGATCCGGACAATTTCACGTATCCGCGCTACGACCTCGACATGGCGCTCTTCCGCGTCTATGAGAATGGGAAGCCGATCGACAGCGCGAATTACCTGAAATGGAACCCCATTGGCGCGGCCGGCGACGAGCTGGTGTTCGTGGCCGGACATCCGGGCACTACGCTGCGGCTCGAGACCATGGCGCAACTCGAAGCGCTGAGGGACATCGGGGAGCCGAACAACATCAAGACCCTCAAGAACCGCATCGCGGCGCTGGAGAAGTACTCGGCGCAGGGCGCGGAACAAGCGCGCCAGGCGGCGTCCGCCATTTTCGGGGCGGCGAACAGCCTCAAGGCCGACCAGGGCCGCTACCAGGGGCTGCTCGATACGAAGGTCATGAGCAAGAAACAAGCCGAAGAGAACGATTTCCGGGCCAAGGTGATGGCCAACGCCGAGTGGAAGGCCGCTTATGGCGGCGCATGGGACGCCATTGCGGCGGCCGTGAAGAAGGCCGCCACGCGCGCGAAGGAGCGGACTTTCCGCAACCTGGATTCGCAGTTCGCCAGCCTGGCCATGACCGTCGCACAGTACGTGGCGGAGATCAAGAAGCCCGACGGGGAGCGGCTGGCCGGTTATCACGATTCGCAGCTCGATTCGCTGAAGATCCGCATGTTCTCGCCCGCGCCCATCTACCCGGCGATGGAAATCGCACGGCTGACGGGTTCGCTCGAGCTGGCGCTGGCGGAGTTGGGGCCCGAGGACCCATTCCTCAAGATCGCGCTCAACGGACGCACGCCGAAGGATGCGGCCGCGGCGCTGGTCAACGGCACGAAGATGGCCGATCCCGCCTTTCGCCGCCGGCTCGTGGACGGCGGCGAAGCGGCGGTGGCGGCTTCGACGGATCCGATGATCGCCATGGCGCGGCAACTGGACCCGCTCCGCCGCGAGACGATCAAGTGGACCGAAGACAACGTGACCAGCGTGACGCAGCGAGCCGGCGAACAGCTCGGCAAGGCGCGATTCGCGGCCTACGGCAAGGGCGCGTACCCCGACGCCACGTTCACGCTGCGCCTCTCCTACGGACAGGTGAAGGGATATCCGATGAACGGCACGCAAGCGCCGTACAAGACGACCCTCTACGGCTTGTACGACCGCGCCAACAGCTTCGATTTCCGCCCGCCGTTCGACTTGCCGCAACGCTATGCGGCGGGGCGCGACAAGCTGGACCTTTCGACGCCGGTGGACTTCGTGACCACCAACGACATCATCGGCGGCAATTCGGGATCGCCGGTGATCAACGCCAAGGGCGAGATCGTAGGCCTGATCTTCGACGGCAACATCGAGTCGCTGGTGGGCGATTTCGTATATGAGGGCGAGTTGAACCGCGCGGTGGCCGTGCATACCGCCGGAATGACCGAGATTCTGCGCAAGCTATACGGCGCGCAGAAGCTGGTGGACGAGTTATTGGGGCAGTAGGGTGGGGGATCCGGGGCAGGTCTTGCGTCCTGCCCGGATGCGAGCGCCGAGATGAGTCTCGGCGCGGCAGACTAAGAGTCTGCGCCACGAAAAACCTACTCTTCCTTGGTTACGTTGACGGTGATTTCGGCGGTCACTTCGCGGTGAAGCCGCACGGGCACCTTGAATTGGCCGATTTGTTTGATCGGCTCGTCCAGGTGGATCTTCCGGCGGTCAATGGTGTAGTTCTGGGCCTCGAGGGCGGCGGCAATGTCCTTAGCGGTGACCGAGCCGAACAACTGATCGTTCTCGCCGGCCTTCTGGGCGATGGTCACGCTCACGCCGTTCACGAGTTTGGCCAGGTCCTCCGCCTCGCCCTTGAGCTTGGCTTCCTTGCGCAGGTGCGCCATGCGTTCCTGCTCGACGATCTTGCGGTTGGCATCCGTAGCGGGAACGGCCAGCCTCTTGGGCAAAAGGAAATTGCGGGCGTAGCCGGGCGCGACCTTGACCAACTGGCCGCGGCCGCCCAGCTTCTCGACATCTGCTCTTAGAATGACTTCCATGCCAGGTTCCTCCCGCTCCTAAGACTGCGCCGCGAAGGGCAGCAGCGCTATGTTGCGCGCCTTCTTGATGGCGTCGGCGAGGCGCCGCTGGTGCGGAGCGCAGACGCCCGAAATACGGCGCGGGACAATCTTGCCCCGTTCCGCGACGAAGGCGTGGAGCATCTTCACGTCCTTGTAGTTGATGTCGTCGATCTTCTCGACGCAGAACCGGCACACCTTCTTGCGCCGGAAAAACTGCTTCTTCTGGGTGGCGACGGCCTTGTCGCCGCCGGTGGGCCGCTGGCCGGCGCTGCCTGGTCTTCCTTTGGATTCGGGCATGATCTATTCCTCCCTCGGCAAGCCGGGCATGGCCGGCGTCTCGACCGGGTGCGGCGGCGGCGGCGGCGCGCCGGGAGCGGGTCCGGAAGCGGCGGGGGAGCCCGCGGAGACGGCCCGCTTGGCCGCGCGCTTGTCGCGCGCCTTCTTGCGCTTCTCGAGCCGCTTCAGGGTCTCGTCGATGCGTACCGTCAGGAACTTCAGTACGACGTCGGAGACGCGCAGGCGGCGCTCGAACTCCTTGACGGTCTCCGGCCCGGCGGAGAACTGGATGAGCACGTAGAAACCTTCCCGGTACTTATCCACCTTGTAGGCCAGCCGGCGCTTGCCCCACTTTTCCATTTTGTCCACCGTGGCTCCCGCGCCGGTCAGTTGGCCGCGCAGCGCTTCCAGGCGCTGGTCGACCTCCTCGTCCGGCACGTCCGGTTTGATGATAAACAGCGCTTCGTAGATTCTCATGCTTCCTCTGTGTTTAAGCCTGGGGCGCGACGATTGAATCTCGTCATGGCCATTTCGACGCCTTCGGCGATTATCGAACGAACCGCGCCGGCCGCGTAGCCGGTCAGCTCGTCCAAACTCTTCATTTGCGCGCGCCGGAACGGCGACAACACGAACTCCGCGCCATCCTCGACGGGATGGCCCGGGTGGATTCCCAAACGCACGCGGACAAACTCATTCGTTCTCAGGCAGCCGATCAACGACTTCATGCCGTTGTGGCCGGCCGCCGACCCTTTCGGCTTGATCCTCACCGCCGTCCAGGCCAAGTCCAACTCGTCATAGATCACCACCAGGCGGCCCGCCTCGATCGAATGCTTCTCCATCAGCGGGGCGACCGACGTCCCGCTGAGATTCATAAACGTCTGCGGCTTGGCCAGCATCACCGGATGCCCGTCGATTTCTCCCACCCCGACCAACGCTCTCGAATCCCGGCGGGAGACGCGAATGCCGTGCGCCTCGGCCAGGCGATCGACGGTGAGAAACCCCAGGTTATGCGGCGTGAGCCTGTACTCCTCGCCCGGGTTGCCAAGACCGGCCACCAGGAACATGGCGGATTACTTCTTCTTGCCCTTTTCCTCGGCGGGGGCTTCCTCTTCCTTCTTGCCCTTCTTGATGACCTCCGGCTCGCCGGCCGCGGGCGCGGCTCCGGCCTCGGGCGTGGCGGCGACGGCTTCCTCCGCGGCGGGTTCGGCTTCGGCGCGCAGAGCCACGACGTGGGCGATCACCGCGTCGGCCGGGCTGAGGAGCTTGATGGAGGCGGGAAGAACCACGTCGCTCGCGCGCTTGGACTGGCCGATCATCAGCTCGGTCACGTCAATATCGAAGCGCTCCGGAATGTCGTCCGGGAGGCACTCGATTTCGATGGAGTGGGTCACGATCTCGAGCAGGCCGCCTTGCAGCTTGATGCCCTTCGCCTCGCCCACGGTATGCACCGGGACGCTGACGCGCAGACGCCTGGCGAGGTCGATGCGCTTGAAGTCGGCGTGCAGCAGCGCGCCGCTGACGGGGTCCACCTGTTGATCCACCACCATGACGGGCGTGGTTTCCGCGCCGGCGATGGCCAGGTTGAAGATGGTGTTGTAACCGGAGGCGCCGCGGACGATCCTGTAAAACTCGCGGGGGTTGACCGCGATGCTCACGGGTTCCTGGAAAGCGCCGTATACCACGGCTGGGATCTTCCCGGCCCGGCGCGTACGGCGCGCTTCGTTCTTGCCGCGCGAGGCGCGAACCTCGGCGGACACGGTAATGTCTTTTCTCAATGCATTCTCCTTGCAGGCCCGAAGTCCGGTTCGCCTCGCGAGAGGTTAACGTGGGTTCGGGGTTGAAAACAAGCTCTCAGCGATCAGCTTTCAGCCATCAGCTTGTTTAGCTGACGGCTAGCGGCTTCAACTTTCCCAAATAAACACACAAAACACAAACGGCTGTCAGCGATCAGCTATCAGCTTTCAGCTAAATGAACAACACACTTACGGAGGTCTCCTCGTGGATCGACTTGATGGCTTCGGCCAGCAAACCCGCGATCGACAGCGACTTGATCCGTCCGCACTTCCGCGCCTCGCGCGAGAGCGGAATCGAATTCGAAACAACAACTTCCTCGATACACGAAGCCTCGATGCGACTCACCGCCGGACCGGAGAGCACGGCGTGGGTGGCGCAGGCCGAAACGCCGGCCGCGCCCTTCTTCAGAAGCGCCGCGGCCCCCTCGACCAGGGTTCCCGCCGTATCGATCAGGTCGTCCACGATCAGGCAGTGGCGCCCTTCCACGTCGCCCACCACGTTCATGACTTCGGCGACGTTGGCCTCCTCGCGTCTCTTGTCGATGATGGCCAGCGGGCAGTTCAACCGCTTGGCGAACGCGCGCGCGCGCTCGACGCCGCCCGCGTCCGGGGAAACGACGGTACGGTTGGGAATATTCTGCGACTTGAAGTGCTCGATAAACACCGGCGAAGAGAAGAGGTGATCCACCGGGATATCGAAAAAACCCTGAATCTGCGCGGCGTGCAGGTCGAGCGTGAGGACGCGGTCGGCGCCGGCGGTCTCAAGCACGGCGGCGATCAGGCGCGCGGAGATCGGCACCCTGGGCTTGTCCTTGCGGTCCTGGCGGGCGTACCCATAATAAGGGAGCACCGCGGTGATGCGTTCGGCCGACGCGCGCTTGAGAGCGTCGATCATCAGCAGGAGCTCCATCAGGTTGCGGTCCCCCGGCGTGCAGGTCGGCTGGATGATGAACACGTCCGCGCCGCGGACGTTCTCCTGTATCTGAAGGTAGATTTCGCCATCGGAGAACTGCTTGACCATGGCCCGGCCAAGCTGCATTCCGAGGGCGCTCGCAATTTCCTGCGCCAACTCCGGGTTGGCGTTTCCGGAGAATAGAATGAGACGGTCGTGAGTCATCGAGCGTACCGGCTTTGGGGCGGCCATATTCCTGGGACGATGTGATCGGCCAGCGCCCGCCCCCACAAGGAGCGGTAGCGCGCGCGGCCGACGAGCGAAACGCGAAACGCTTTTTCTCTCCCGCGCAAGCCGGATGGCGAGGCCAGCCGGGCGAGGGCGAGAGAAACCTCCTCCCGCCGGGAGAACAAACCGAACAAGGCGGACCCGCTGCCGGTCATCATGGCGTACGAAGCCCCGGCACGTATCAACCCCCGCTTCAGGGCGGCCAGACGGCCATGCCGCGCGAAAACGACTGCTTCAAAATCATTGGCGGCGGGCCCCCCGGAAACTGAATCCCACGTAAAGGACTGGAAACTAATTATTTTATTTTGTTGAGCATCGCTTGTCAAACCGGGGCTCAGCGCGGCATAGGCCTGGGCGGTATCCACATGCACGCCCGGGGCTATCACCAGCCCCATCCGCGATGGAGCGTCGGGCAACGGAAACAGCTCGGTTCCGCGGCCGATTCCGACGGCGGCGCCACCCAACAGGAAGAACGGAACGTCGCTGCCGAGCCTGGCAGCCAGACCGGCGAGCGATTCCAGCCCGATCCGGCGGCCCGCCAGCGCGGGCAATGCCAGCAGCACGGAGGCGGCGTCCGACGATCCGCCGCCCAGCCCGGCGCCCATGGGAATGCGTTTCCACAGGCGCATCTCCAGCCGGCCGGCGGTCCGCATGGCCTCCATGGCCAGCCGCGCGGCGCGCAAGACCAGGTTGTCGGAGATGCCGGGGTCGTCCTTCAGCTCGATTTCAGTCTTGCGCCCCGGCGTGAAGGCGATCTCCAGGGAGTCCGCGAGTGAAATCGTCTGAAAGACCGTGCGCAGCTCGTGGTAGCCGTCCGCCCGCTTCCCCAGCACCCGCAGATCGAGATTGATCTTGGCTAGAGCGGGAACCCGCGCCCGCCGCGCCGCCTTTCCGGAGCGGCTCATTTGTCGTACTGGAGCAGGGAGAAGACCTCGCAGGCCGGAAGTTTCGCGCGTCCGCCGAGGAAGGTCAGCTCGACCACGAATCCGATGCCCGCCACGATTCCTCCCACGTTCTCCACCATGCGCGCGACGGCCGCGGCGGTGCCGCCAGTCGCCAATAGGTCATCGACGATGAGGACGCGCGCGCCCGGAGCCACGGCGTCGCGGTGCATTTCGAGGCTATCCGCGCCGTATTCCAGGCTGTAGGTGACGCTCACGCGCCCGGCCGGCAATTTCCCGGGCTTGCGCACCGGCACGAAACCCACGCCCAGCGCGTAGGCCAGGGCCGGCGCGAAAATGAACCCGCGCGCCTCAATCCCGAGCACGGCGTCGACGCGCGCGCCGCGATAGTGGTCCTTGAGCCCGTCGATCACCGCGCGAAACCCGCTCCCATCCTTCAGCAAAGTGGTGATGTCGTAGAACAGGATGCCGGGTTTGGGATAGTCCGGCACTTCGCGAATCAGTTTCTTGAGAGCTTCCATACGCTGTGGTTCAGATACCCTAGTGTAGTACATAGCCTTCAGCCAATCAGCGTTCAGCCAATCAGCCTTCAGCCAATCAGCCTTCAGCCAAAGGCGCGTCCACAGGCGCTTCGGCAGGCGCTTCGGCAGGCGCTTCGGGGTCCCAATTGGACGGGAAGTACCAGACGCCGTCTTCGATGTCGTCGAGCTGAATCGGCAGGGAAGGCTCGCGCAGGTCGCCCGTGTCGGCTTCCCGGTCCGCCAGGGCGCTGGGCGTGGCGGAGAGGTCCAACATCAGCTCGTCGTCCGAGGGAGGAGCGGGAGGCGCGGGGGCGGGGGCTTCGGGGGCAGAAGGGTTCGTTTCCTCAGGGGCGCAAGTGGTTTCAGTTTGTTCGGGTTGGACCTCCGAATCGGCTTCGTTTGGTAATTCTTCCCGCAGGGCCTTCAGCCGCTCGAAGTCCTCGACGGCGCGGCGGTAGAGGCGCTCGGTCTGGGCCTGATAGCGGAGGAACAGCGGCCAAGCGTTGGAGCGTTTGGCCATGCGATGGAAGCCTTCGCCCATCAGGAAGTTGCGGTTCTGGGCGCGGGTGATTTGGATATCGCCATTGCCGGCGAGTTCTTCGTTCATGAGGACGACGGGTTCGCCGAGGGGGTCGTAGGACTCGTTGAGGCAGACGGTAAAGAGACCGACTTCGAGGCGGGCGGAGCGGAGGAGGGCCTGCTGGCAGAGGGCGATGCGTTC
>CAIRXZ010000140.1 GCA_903882645.1 uncultured Acidobacteriia bacterium
CCGCGACCTTCAGAAGCTGCGATAGAATCGCGAAACGCAGGCGAAACCGCCTGCGCCACCTCTGGAAGTCCTGTGTTTGCAGCGGTGGGGCAGGCGGTTTCGCCTGCCGAGCCCGCTTGCGGGCTATTCTTTCACCGCTTCCGAGGGAGCGGTTCCCGCCCACGAGCACAACATCACGCGGTCGAAGGCCTAGAACGCGGTGCAGGCCTGGAATTCGCGGTAGCGCGCTTCGATGTCTTCGCGAGTCAGCGTGCGGAAGCGATCGACTCCGAAACGCTCGCAGCAGAAACTGCCCATCACGGAGCCGTAGATCACGGCGCGGCGCAGGTCCGCGAAATCGAGATCTTCGGCGCTCAGGCGCGCGCCGCGGCCGGCCAGGCAGCCCATGAAGCCGCCGGCGAAGCAGTCGCCGGCGCCGGTCGGGTCGAAGACGCTTTCGAGCAGGTAACCGGGCGCCATGAAGTGGCCGATCGTCCCCCCGGCCTTGCGAAACAGCACGGCCCCGTACTCGCCGCGCTTGACGATCAGGGTGTGCGGGCCCATTTCGAGGATCTTCGCGGCGGCGCGGCGAAGATTGCTCTCGCCGGAGAGCAAGCGCGCCTCGGCATCGTTGATGAGCAGGAAATCCCACTCGCGCAGCGTTTCAAGCAACTCGGCGCGGAAGTCCGCGATCCAGTAGTTCATGGTGTCGCCGCCCGCCAGCCGGACGGCGGTCATCTGCGCGCGCACGCTTTTTTGCAGCGCGGGCTGGATGTTGCCGAGGAACAGGTAAGGCTCCGCGCGGTAGGAATCGGGCAGTTTGGGATGAAAATCGGCGAAGACGTTGAGATCGGTGCGGAGGGTCGTGCGCTCGTTCATGTCGGCCGAGTAGACGCCCGACCAGAAGAAGCACTTGCCGCCCGCCACGCGCTCGAGGCCCGCGAGGCCGATCCCGCGCGCGGCCAGCAGGCCGGCGTCCTCGGGCGCGAAATCGTCTCCCACCACGGCTACCAGCTTGACCGGGGTGAAATGGCTGGCGGCGAGCGAAATATAGGTGGCCGCGCCGCCAAGCATGCGGTCCACCTTTCCATGCGGCGTCTCCACGCCGTCATACGCGACGGAACCCACCACGACTAGCGCCATGTGAGAGAAGATTGTAACAACCGGCGGCCCATGCGGCCGCCGGCCTTCAGCTATCGGCTGACGGTTAGTTCATCCCGCACATCCCGGGGTTGCCGCACGGGCCGCCGCCGGGGCACATTGGGCCCTCGGCGGATTTGGAGCTTGGGCCGGCATGAGCGGCGAACCTCGAGTACTCCTGTTTCAGGCGTTTCCGGCCGCAGGAGGGGCATTCGATTTCCGGCGCGTCCGAGGCCCGGCGCACCAGCTTCTCGAATTTCGTTCCGCATTCTTCGCAAAGGTACTCGTAAATTGGCATCTTGGTAATCCTTGTTCCGCGCCGGCGTCTACCTCGCGGCGGCCGCATTGGCTGACGGCGGCTGGGGCGCCGTGCGCCGCACCAGGACCTTCCGCGCGGATTCGAGCAGCGCGGCGGCTTGCGGCATCGCTTCCACGGCCTGCCGCACTTCCGGATCGGTTCGCGCGTACAACTGGCTCGCCACGTCCACGTTGAAGGCGGTGGTGTACATCTCCTTCGCCAGGTTGCGCGCGATCCAGTCGTGGTCCGCGGTGAACTCGGATTCGGTGAACACGGTCCCGCGCTTCAGCATGTAATCGTGCAGATCCTCCAGAACGGTCTCGTCCGGCATCCAGCCTTCCGGCAGCGTGGCGGCGTGCTGGGCGAAGTACGCGCGCGTGTAGTTGAACAGCCCGTCGCGGTAGAGCGCCAACTCGAGACGGTCCAGCTTGGGCGTCGCGTACTTCTGGTCCGGCGCGATGCCGCCGCCGCCGTAGACCGTCCGCCCGCTGTCGGTGCTCTTGACATCCGCCGGATTCCGAACGTTATCGTCCTTGTCGTAGTAGTAATCGTAAAACGACTTGTTGCTGTAATCCCGCTGGATGAGCCGGCCGCTGGGCGTGTAGAAGTGCGCCGTGGTGAGCGCCAGGCCGGTGCTCTCCTTGAGTGGGTACACAGTCTGCACCAAGCCTTTTCCGAAAGAGGTTTCGCCCAGAATCCAGGCCCGGTCGTGGTCTTGCAGGGCGCCGGAGACGATCTCGGCCGCCGAAGCCGAGCTCCGGTTGACCAGCGCCACTATGGGATAGTCGCGGCCACGGTTTCCGTTCCGCGCCGTGTACGGCCGTTCCGCGGACGCGCGCCCGCGATGGGAGACGATGATCTGGTTCTTTTGCAGAAAATGGTCCGCCACGGCCACGCCCTGGTCCAGCAGGCCGCCTGGATTGTCCCGCAGGTCCAGGACCAGGCCCTTGATATTCGCCTCGCCCAGACGCTTGAAGCCTTCGTCCAGTTCCTTGCTGGTGGCTTCCCCGAACTGGAGGATATGGACGTACGCGATTCCCGGCTGGACCCAGAACGGGTCATCCACGCTCTTCCGGCTGATTTCATCGCGGACCAGGGTGAAGCTCAGCGGGTCGGGCGTACCCTCGCGCGCAACCGTGACGGTCACCTCGGTTCCCCGGGGACCCTTCAGCAGGTCGGCCACTTCCGTGGTGCTCAGATTGTTGGCGGCCTTGCCGTCCACGGTGTCAATAATGTCGCCGGGTCTCAAGCCGGCTTTGTAGGCCGGGGATCCCGGGAACGGGGCCATCACCACCGTCCTGCCGTTGCGCGCTCCAACCTGCATGCCGATCCCGTAATAATGGCCCTTCTGGTCTTCGCGAAGAAGCTGGTAGTCCCTTGGGTCGAAGAAGTTGGAGTGCGGATCGAGGGTCCGCAGCATGCCCGGAATGGCGCCCTTATAGATGGCCTGGCCGGCATCGACCGGCGCCGCGAAGTTGTCTTCAACTATGGCGAACGCCTTGGTGAAGCTGGCAACCTCCTGGGAAAGATCGTCGCCTTGGGAAGCGGCCGCCGCCGCGCCGACCTTGGAGCCTGACAACCCTCCCGCGACGGAGCACGCAAACACCACCAGCGGCAAGAAAACGAGGGATCCCCTCTTCCTTCCCATCGACTAACCACCCTTCTCCTTCAAAAGTATACCGTACCTGTCCATTTAGACGCGGAAGCGTCGCGATTGGCTCCGAAAAAGGCAGGCCGGGAAACCGCCCCACTGGCCGATTTGCGCATCCGCCGCGGCTTGCCCTACAATCTCTACTGGGATAATGGTGTTTATCCCCGGATGCCTCCATGTACATTTCCGTGAAAAGCGACTACGCCCTGCTGGCGATCTTCGACTTGGCCTCGCAGCGTCCCGGCGAGCCGATCCGCATCGCCGACATCGCGCGGCGCCAGAAGATTCCGCAGAAGTTCCTCGAGCTGATCCTGGCCGGCCTCAAGCAGGCCGGCTTCGTGGAATCGCGGCGCGGCGCGGAAGGCGGATATCTCCTGGCCCGCGCTCCCGAATCGCTGCCGGTGGGCGAGGTCCTGCGTTCCGTGGAAGGTCCGCGGGCAGGCATGGGCCGCTCGCGCCGCAAGGGCGAGACGCCGTTCACGGCCATGTGGGACCAAGTGGACGCGTCGGTATCGGGGGTCGTCGACAAGACCACGTTCGCCGATCTGCTGCGCGACTGGAGCGAGAAACAGAACCGCTACGTGCATAACTGGGAGATCTGAGCCGCAAGTCCGCGGCGGTGGTTCCATCGGCATTCTTAATCGAGGGAGTGTCCGCTGAGCGGCGGACGGCGCGGGGAAAATCGAGGCGGGCGCAGTTAGGTAGTTGGGGTGAACGCGCCCGCCCTCGTAACGGGGATTCTTACCTAATTAGACGGCAGGCGGAGCGGCGCAAGTTACACATGACGCGCGAGTTGCGGCCTGTAAAAAGGAGCTATCCGCAGGTAGCCCTAAAGGGCCAATGACCGATTACGGCGAAGCGTAGACGAGGTAATTCGCACTTTCAAACACCGGCATCCGCCCCGGAAGACGATCCTTGGGCGGCACGACGAGGTACCGGATGCCGAAGGCTTGGTATTTCGGCAGGTCGCGCGGCCTGAAACGGTTCTGGTTCGTCTGCTGCCAGCGGAACCACCATTGCGCGGCGAAGCCGGAGAGGTAGTTCACCTGGCCGCCGCCCTTCCAATCGACGTAAACGGCGCGCACGGCTTGGGCGCGGAAAATGCCCGGTTCCAAGCTTTTGCCGGCGTCCGCAAAATGGAAGACGGCGTCTTTGCGGGAGGAGGAACGCGCCCAGGTGGAAAGCCGCTCCAATTCCGGGGTGCGCAGCGGAGGGTAATTGGTCACGCCGGCGAGTCCCGGAATGGCAAAGAAGGCAGCCAATCCGAGCGCCAACGCGGCAGGCTTTCCCGCCGTGGCCAGCCATACCGCAAGCCACGCGGCCACCGCCAGCCCCAGCAGCACGGCTGTGCCCCGAAGCGTGAAAGTCCGAGTAACTACGGGTTGGATCGGAGGCAGGTAAGCCGCCGCAAACCAAACGACGGCTTCCACGGGACGGCGGCCCGCGGCCGCGCGCACGCCCGCCACTGCCGCGAGGAGCTGCGCGAACAAAGTCACGAACAGAACGAAGCGCATCGGTTGAACCTGCGGGACGATCGCCCAGCGCCAGCGATCGAGCAGCAGCCACGACGCCGGCAGGCTCAACATTCCCAGCGCCGGCAAGCCAAGCAGCAACAGCCGGTGCTCGAGGCCGGCCTCCCTGCGCAGGCGGGCGAACGCCGCCAGCAGAATGCCGAAGACGATGACGTAATGCACGATCAGCGGGCGCGGCCAGGCCTGTGCGTCGGAGATCCAGTTGTAAGAAGCGCGCATGCGCTGGAGCCGTTCCAGGTCCGGAGTGAGGCGGGCGAAAAAGCTCTGAGCCTCGCCGCCGCCGGCCTGCGCGCCCGCGGCGATCGCGAGGACCAGCGCGGCGGCCGCAAGCGGCGCGATGGTCTTGCAGAATGGATGGCGCAGCCAACCGCTCCCTGACGGTCGCGGCTCCGACCCGGGAGGCCGCGGCTCGGTCAAACCAGTTGGCAGGCGAAAGCGCCTGCCCCACCCGCCTGCAGCAAGCATGAACGCCAGGACCGGCAGGGCGGTCGGCGCGTGGAAGACGAACGCGGCGGCTCCGGCGATCCCGGCGGCCAGGTTCCGGCGGTGGACCGCCAGACCGGCGGCGCAGAGCGCCAGTGGCAGCGCGAACGCCCGCGGCGTAGGTTCGTACTCGAAGGTCAGCACGGAAGGTCCGGCGACCACCGCCCCGAGCGAACAGATGGCGGCGGCGAAAAGGGCCAGCGCGGCGGGGCGGTACGCGCCGCACAGCGGCAAAGCCATCAGGTACAATCCCCAGATCCCCAAGGCCCGCGCCAGAATCTGCTCCGCCGCCAGGACATGTTGAAAGTCGAGCCCGGTCACTGCGCGCAACGCCAGAGCTGTCTCGTCGTAGAGCGTGTAGGCAACGTGCGGCTTTGACGCCAGAATCTCGTTGCGCAACGCCAGCGGGTCGTGGAGATGCTCCAGAATGGGCGTGTAGATCTGGGTGTCCTGCTGGAGCCAGGTGTGTCCGGGGAATTGAAAGTAGGTGAGCAGCGAGAGCGCAAGACAGGCCCCGGCGATGGTGAGAGGCTTCATTTGGCCGGAATCTTGTCCAACTCCTGCCTGGCCCAGACACGGTTGGGATTCAGTTCCAGCGATTTCGCCAGGGCCTCGCGCGCTTCGGCGTTCTGGTTCGTCTTGCGCAAAGCGATCCCCAGCCAGAGGTACGCCTCGGCGCTCCGGGCGTCGAGGGTGAGGGCCTTGCGAAAATCGGCGATCGCCAGTTGCGGGCCGCCGCCAAGCTGCGACGGAAGATAGTAGTTCCCCACGCCGCGCGCCAGATAGACGGCAGCGGACCCAGGAGCCATTTCGACGGCCTTGTTGATCGCGCTCTTGGCGCGCGGCCCATAGCTCAGCCCGCTCAGGAGATCGGTCACGGCCTGACCGCAAAGCATGCCCAACAGGCGGTAGTTCTCCGCGTCCGGCCGCAGCGCGACGGCCTTCTCGGCCGCTTTGATGCCCTGCTCGGCCGCCTGCCGCGCCTGTGTCTTATCGTGCTGCTCCTGGGCGACCTCGGCGAGGTAGGAGGCAGCCAGCGCCAGCCGGTACTGCGCCCCGGCGTCGTTCGGCGTCTTGGCCGCGGCGGCGGCGTACTCGCCGATCGTCTTTTGCAGGGCGGGCCGGTCCTGGCGGTCGAGGGCCATTTCCAGCCCGGAAGGAGCGGCGGCGGCCATGAGCGCCGGCATTAGCAATACCAGGAATCGTGTACTCATATTCGACTAAAGCGCGGCCACGCGCCGCTGCGCCAGCGCGAAATAACCCGCCAGCGCGATCAGCAGCAATCCATTGACAAGCACAACCACTGGGGCCGAAAAGATTGGGACGAGCCAGCCGGACGTCAGGTTTCCCATAGTCATGCCGCCGCGAAACGCGAAGTTGTAGACGCTCATCACGCGGCCCCTCATTTCATTGGTGACGATGAGCTGCACCAGGGAGCTCACCGAGGCGAACACGGCCATCATAGCCGACCCGGAGACGAATACCGCCGCATAGCTCAAGGGAATGGATCGGGAAACGGCGAAAACGGCGGCCGTGGCGCCCAGTACCGCCAGCGCCGTGAGCGCGACGCGCCCTTTGTGCTTCATATTGCCCCGACTGGCGATGGTCAGCGCTCCCACCACCGATCCCATGCCCGAGAGCGACAGGAACATGGCGTAAGTCTTAGGCCCCTGGCGGAAGATATCCTTGGCGAACACCGGGAGAAAGGTCCGCATGGGGACGAATAGGAACGTCATGGCGAAGGCCAGGAGGATCAGCCCCTGCATGGCCCCCTGCCTGCGGATGAACCTGACGCCTTCTTTCATGCTGTCGAGGACCGTTTCGGCGGTTTTCACCGGCGCGAACCGAACCTTCAGCAGACTGAGCGCGATAATCGGGGCCACAAACGAAAGTCCGTTCAGTCCGAAGCACCAGACCTCTCCGAATTTGGCGAGCACCGGAGCGCTGAGGGCCGGTCCGATCATCACCGCCGCGTTGAACTGGATGGAGTTCAGCGCGATGGCGTTGGGCATGTCCTCCTTGTCGACCAGCGTGGGGATCAGCGCGGAATAAGCCGGGCCGCCGAACGCCTGCGCGAAGCCGGAGACAAAGGAGCACGCCAGGATGTGCCAGACCCGCACCATGTGCAGCGCCAGCAGCGCGGTGAGCAGAAACGCGC
Organism: uncultured Acidobacteriia bacterium; assembly: GCA_903882645.1. Lineage (GTDB taxonomy): Bacteria > Acidobacteriota > Terriglobia > Bryobacterales > Bryobacteraceae > BOG-224. The sequence continues at coordinate 7,242 of CAIRXZ010000140.1, forward strand.
AGGCCATCTGGATATACTGCGACCCGCTGAGGATGTAACGGCGCTCGACGCGGTCCGCCACCACGCCGCCGATCAGCGAGAACAGGAAAATCGGGATGGTGGCGAGCACCGGGTCGAGAGCCAGGAGAAAGGCGGAGTGGCTCAGCCGGTAAATCAGCCAGGCCTGCGCGACCTGCTGCATCCACGTGCCGACGCTGGAGGCACAGGCGCCGATCCACATGAGGCGGAAGTCGCGGTAGTGAAATGCTTTGAAGACCCTTCGGAGCACGTGTTGAGGGTTGACAAAGAAGGATTGTAACAGCATTGGAAGGGGGACTGCCTTCCACTGCTCCAAATCGCGACTATGGCTTCATGATCCCCAGGCGTATGAGATCGTCTTCGGCCCAGCGGACTTGTGAAATCATTGACCTCAGCGTTTTTGGCGGGAAAGTATCCGAGGATTTGTGGAACGTGACCGTCACCCGGCGACCGTCCGGATGCTGATAGCGCTGATGACTGCCGTCTTGCCGCCGGAAGAAAAAACCATCCTGCCCGAGGGCGCGAATTATATCCCGGACCGTCACCGACCTGAGGCGGGCGTAGTCGATTGCCATGTCAAAAGGTTATGGCGACCCGCGTGTCCGACAGCACCTCTACTGCTTCGCGCGGGCTTTCCGGGACGGCGATGCCGTCCTCGGTGAGTTCCCCGACGATCATGTTCACGACTTCGTGGATATGCTTAAAGGCCTCTTCCTCGGTGTTGCCCCACGTGGACGCGCCATACTTTTCCAGCGCGGGACAGTACGCGTGCCAGCGATCGTCGTCAGGCTCCACCACAACCTTAAAACTGTAGGTCTTCATAGTGAATATTACGGCTTACGTCCGCGTGTGCCTTCAGTGTAGACCGCCTATTCTGTTTCGTCAAATCAGAGGCGTAGTATACTGGCGGCTTCAAGGTATTCGGAACCGAAAAGGAGTGGCCATGTTGCCAGACTACATCTCGAAAGCCGTGCCGAACCCGGCCGAAAAACGGGCGCCCTGGTATGCCAATACCGCGCCCGCCTACGCCGGCATCTTTCTTTGGGTAGCGTTCTACCGGTCGCTGGCGGATGGAACGCTCAACTACGGCAGCCTCGCCGTTTGCCTGGCGGGCCTGGTGGCCGCCGCGCTGCTGTGCTATCTGCTGTATTACCTCGCTCCGGCGATGCTGGGGATGAAGACCGGGTTTCCACTCTACGTGGTTGGCAGCTCCACTTTCGGAACGGCAGGCGGTTACCTCATGCCCGGCCTGCTGATGGGCCTGCTGCAGATCGGCTGGTTCGCGGTGGCCACGTCCATCGCGAGCGAGTTCGTGCTGAAGGCGATCGGCGCGGATTCGACGCCCCTCGGCGCGCCGTTTATCGTGACGGGCGTGTTATGGGGCGGCGTGTTTGCGTGGGTGGGCGCGAAGGGGATCCAGTACGTCGCCAAGGTGGCCACGTTCCTGAATTTCATCCCGCTGCTGATGCTGATCGTCGTGTTTTTCCAGGTTTCGGGAGGATCCCGGTACCACGTCGAGGCGGCGAAGGCAGACCCATTCATGGCGCTCACGACCGTCATGGCGGTGGTCATCGGCTTCTTTGCGACGGCTGGAGCGGCGGGCGCCGATTTTGGAATCAACGCGCGCCACAAGAGCGATGTGCGCTGGGGCGGATTGGTGGGCGTGACGCTTGCGGCCACCGTCGCGGGCGGACTTGCGCTGGCGGCGGTGGCGTTCGCCAACGGCGCCAATCCCAAGCTGCCGTTCGATTACGCCGACGTGCTCCAGGGCATTGGCGGACCCATCGCGACCTCCATGTTCTTCCTCTTCGCGCTCGCCTCGATCCCCGCCACCTGCTTCTGCATCTTCATCGCCGGCAACAGCTTTTCGACCATGATTCCCGGCGTGCCCCGGGTGTCCTCGAGCATGGCGGCGGGCGCGGTGGGAATTGTCCTTGCGGTGACCGGCGTGGCCACGCACCTGGTTTCGTTCTTCAGCATCGTGGGCGCTTCGTTCGGGCCGATTTGCGGCGCGATCGCGGCGGACTACCTGCTTTCCGGGAAACGCTGGGCCGGACCGCGCGAAGGAATCAACTGGGCCGGGTACATCGCCTGGGCGGTAGGATTCGTGGTCGGCATCCTGCCGTTCCTGCCCCTGCCCGCGGACGCCAAGCGGTACGTGCAACCCGCGGCCCTCTATAGCTTCATCGCCGGATTCGTGGTCTACGCCCTGCTGGCCAAGGCCGGCCTGGAACCCAAAGTGGTCGAGATGTAGTGGGGTCAGGCCTTCGGGCCTGCCGCCGGGCTTCTGCCCGGCCTCCGCTTCCTCGTCATCGCAGACCAGGAGGTCCGCCCCGCTTTCAGCGCGATCCCAAGTAGATATCGTGCAGGCGGATGAGGCCCAGCGCGCGGCCCCCGGCGTCCACCACCGGCAGAACCGAAATCTGCGAGGGCCGCCGTTCCATCAGCTCCAGCGCTTCGCCCAACGTGGCGGCGGGGCTCACTGTCACCGGGGAGCGGCTCATGACGTCTTCGGCGCGGAGACCGCGGATATCGTCGTGATTGGTCAACGCCCGGCGCAGGTCGCCATCGGTGATGAATCCGGCCAGCTCGCCCCCGGGTAGGATCACGCACGCCCCGCCCAGCGGCCGCCGCGTCATGGCGATAATCACCTCTTTCAGCGAGGCTTCGGGACTCACGAAAGCCGCCTCGCCGGGGCCGTGCATGGCTTCAGCCGCGCTCAGTTTCAGGTTGCGTCCGAGCTGCCCGCCGGGGTGGAACCGCCCGAACTCCTCCGGCGTGAAGTTGCGCGCGCGCATCAGCGCGATGGCCAGCGCGTCGCCCAGCGCCAGGGCCGTCACCGCGCTCGCCGTCGGCGCCAGGTTGTTCGGGTCGGCCTCGCGCTCCACGGAGGCGTCCAGCCAAACGTCCAGGTGCGCGGCGAGCGGCGAGGCGCCGTTGCCCAGAATGCCGATCAGCGGGGAGTGGAACTGGCGCAGCAGCGGCGCCAGGGCCAGCAGCTCGGCCGAAGTCCCGTTCTTCGAGATCAGCACCGTGGGATCGCCCCGCGTGTAGATTCCCAAATCGCCATGCACCGCTTCGGCGGGATGCAGGTACACCGAGGCCGTTCCGGTGCTGCACAGCGTGGCGACGATCTTGCGCGCGATATGCCCCGATTTTCCAATCCCGGTGACCACCACCTTCCCCGGATGCGCCAGGATCAGGTCCACCGCCCGAATCAACTCGCCGCCGAGGCGCCGCGCGGCGCGGGCGAGCGAGTCCGCCTCAATCTCGATGGCCGCGCGCGCGGCCGCCAGCCAATCGTCCTTATCGGCGCCGGAAGACATCGGAAACCTAATCATCGCACGCTGGGCAATCGCGTCAAAACAGCCTCCCACGCTACAATAACCTCTTATGCCAAGTTGGAACCGGCGTCTGCTCGCGTTGACGCTGCTCGTCTGCTCCTCGCTGCCCGCCGAGATCCGGACGCTGACCATTCTTCACACGAATGACATCCACGCCCGCCTCTCGCCTTCCAACGCGGGCCGGGGCGGCTTCGCGTACCTCGCCGCCGCCATCCGCCGGGAGCGCGCCGGATGCTCCGACTGCATCGTTCTCAATGCCGGCGACCTGGCGCAGGGCGCCCCCGTTTCCACCATCTTCCACGGGCTGCCGGTCTTCGAGGTGGCCAACCTGCTCGGCTTCGACGCCGCCTCGCTCGGCAACCACGAATTCGATTACGGGTGGATGCAGGCCCGCAAGTTCATCGAGACGGCCAACTACCCGATCGTTTCGGCCAACGTCGTCGGTGCGGACAACCGCCTGTTCACCGAGCCGTACGTAGTGCTCACCGTAAACAAGCTGCGGGTGGCGGTGATCGGCGGGCTGATCGACATGAGCACGCTCTCCACGCCCAAGTTGATGGGAGAATGGCACACCCTTCCGCTGCTCGCCGCCGTGCGCAGGTATGCCGCCGGACTGAAAGGCCAATCCGATCTCGTGGTGCTACTGGGGCATATCTCCGGCGCGGATGAAAAGGCGGTCCTGGAATCCGTCCCGGAGATTCCCGTGATCGTCACGGGCCACTTGCACAACGGCCTGGAACACGAGATGTCCCATGACGGCCGCGTCCTGGTGCGCGTGAAGTCCGACGGCGAAGAGCTCGGACGGCTGGAACTGAAGGTCGATACCGCGAAGAAGGCCCCCGTTTCGTGGACCTGGAAGCGCATCCCGATAGAGGCGTCGAAGATCGAGCCGGCCGCGGACGTGGCCGCTCAGGTCAAACGCTGGGAGGATGAAGTCACCGCGCGCGTGGACCGGCCCCTGGCGGTCTCGAAAAAGCAGTTCACCAAGGCCGAAGTGAAAACCCTGATCGAACGGGCCGTGCGTGAGGAGACCGGCGCCGATTTCGCTTTTATGAACGCCGGCGGCGTGCGCGACATTCTGCCCGAGGGCCCATTGCTGGAGCGGCACATCTGGAACATCATGCCTTTCGACAACGTGGTTGTGATCGGCAAGTTCAAGGGCGGCGACCTTCCCGCCGTGGTTCTGGGCGATCGCAAGGTGGATGCCGCCCGCGAGTATACGCTTGCGGTCACCGACTTCACCGCCGCCAACCAGGGCGCGGCGTCCGAACTCCGGACCACCGGCCTGAAGTTCGGCGACGACGTCGGCCTGCTGCGCGACCTGATCATCGATTGGTGCAGGAAGAAACAGACCATCGAGTAGGCGCTCGCAGCGCTGAAAAGCCAGAACGCGGGAGTTAGGAGTCAGAATCGCCCGCCGCGCGTTCCGACTTCCGACTCCCGACTCCCGACTCCTGTCTTCCACGTCCCGAAGGGACATCACAGGCAAAGCCCTCGCGCTGGTGCTACCCTTGGGGCATGTCTCCACACGAAATCGAAGGCCCGCGCCGGAGGTTCGGCTCGCACGCCCTGCTCATTGGCCTCGCCGCCATCCTGGTCGTGTTGCTGATTGGCGCACGGTTCCTGGCCTCTTTGGCGATCGAGATCGCCTGGTGGAAAGAACTCGGCCAGTTCCGGACCTGGCTGAGCATGCTTTTTTACAACGTCGCCCCGCTGACCGCCGCCACATTGATCGCTTTCGCGGCTCTATGGCTTGCCCACGCCAGCGCCCTCCGCTTCGCCGGGACCCGGCTTGGCGAGCACCGCCTCTACGCGCGCATCACCACGCTGGCGTTGCTGCTTGTCGGATACCTGATCTCCGCCGCTTCGATCGACGCCTGGACCACGGTGCGCTTCGCCGGCGCGCGCGGCCTTCCGGCGGCCGCCACCGCGTGGCACGACGCGGTCTTCGGCAAGCCGCTTTCTTTCTATCTCTTCGACCTGCCGTTCTACGGCATGGTCCGCACGTACGCGCTCGCGCTGGTGATCTTCTGCATCCTGCTGTACTGGGTGGCCGCGCGCGGATGGCAACTGCGCCACAAAATCGACGTGCGCCAGATCGATCCCGCTTTATTCCGCCTGGAAGGCGGCCTCGAATCGCGCTTCCTGCGCGGCGCGGCCGTGGTGTTGCTTCTGGCGATGGCGGTGCAATTCTTTCTGGGACGCTACGAGATGGTCTACAACGACCACGGCACGTTCCTGGTGGGCATCGACTACGTGGACCTGAACGTCGGCCTGCCGCTTCAGTGGCTCCTGATTCTGGCGTGCTTCGCCTCGGCCGCGCTGGTGTGGATGCGCCGCTGGCTGCTGGCCGCCAGCATGGCGCTGGCGCTGGTGGTGGCTTTCGTGGTTCCGCGCGCCGTCGCCGCGCTCTACGTGCGGCCCAATGAAATCTCGCTCCAGCGGCCGTACATCAAGGCCCACATCCACGCCACGCGCAGCGCCTATGGAATCGAACAACACGTCCGCGAGGTGGATTTTCAGGCCCAGCCCGACGCCCCCATCGACGCCAACGAACACAAACCCCTGCTCGATAACGTCCGCCTCTGGGACTTCCGCCCCTTCCACGACACCATCACCCAGCGGCAGGCCCTGCGCACCTATTACACGTTCCACGATAGCGACCTGGACCGTTACACCATCGACGGCCAGTATCGCCAGGTGCTGCTCGCTCCGCGCGAGCTCGATATCTCCCAGCTTCCCGACGCCAGCAAGAACTGGATCAACCCGGCCTTCATCTACACGCACGGTTACGGGCTGGTGCTCTCGGAAGTCAGTAAGATGACGGAAGACGGGCTGCCCGTGCTGACCATCGACAACGCCCCTCCCGAAGTGAAGACCAAGAGCCTCAAGCTCAACCGGCCGGGAATCTACTACGGCGAAGTGACCCACGAACCGGTCTTCGTGAATACCGCGCTGGAGGAATTCGACTATCCTTCCGGCAGCGAGAACAAGCACTCGCGCTACGAAGGGCGCGGCGGAATTCCCATCTCGTCTTTCCCGATGCGCCTGGCGGCCGCGGTCAGCCAGGGAGAGCCCAACATCCTGCTGACCGATTACCTCACGCCCAACAGCCGGATGATGATCCACCGCAAGGTGCGCGACCGCGTGCAGGAGCTGGCCGGCTTCCTCCAATGGGACCAGGACCCTTACCTGGTGATCACCGACGACGGGCGGCTCGTGTGGATCGTCGACGGCTACACCACCTCCGACGCGCATCCCAATTCGCTCGCCGTGGACGCGGGCGACATCGGGACCATTAACTACATCCGCAACGCCGTCAAGGCGACCGTGGATGCCTACGACGGCGAAACGCGCCTCTACATCTTCGCGCCCGACGACCCCATCATCGCCGCCTACCAGCATCTCTTCCCGGACCTGTTCCACCCCGCCTCCGAGATGCCGGCGGATCTGCGCAGGCACGCGCGCTATCCCGAAACGATGTTCCGCGTGCAGGCCGAGATCTACCGGACCTACCACATGCTCGACCCGCAATCGTTCTACAACAAAGAGGATGTGTGGGACCTGGCCCTCAACGCGAGCGCGCAGGAGGCCGGTTCCACGCCGGTGACCCCGACTTACGTCATGGCCGTGGTGCCGGGCGAAAGCAAGCCCGAATTCCTGCTCCTGATCCCCTTTACGCCGCGCAACAAGAACAACCTGATCGGCCTGATGGCGGCCCGCTGCGACGGCGATAGCTTAGGCGAGCTGGTGGTGCTGGCGCTTTCCAAACAGCAATTGATCCCCGGCCCGATGAACATCTCCGCGTCCATCAACCAGGACCAGAACATCTCCAAGGACCTGACGCTGTGGAACCAGCAAGGCTCGCACGTGCTGCGCGGCCAGATCCTGGTCTTGCCCGTCGGCAACACGTTCCTCTATGTGGACCCCATCTATATTCAGTCCACCGAAGGCAGCATGCCGCAGTTGAAGAAGATTGTGCTGGCCGTAGGCAACCGCCTGATTTACGCCGACTCCTACGACCAGGCGCTGGCCCAACTTACCGGTGGCGCGAAGCAGTTGATCCAGCAAGCCGCCGCGACTGCGCCGGCAGCGGCCGCGCAGCCCGGCGCCGCGGCGCCCGCGGTGGACCCGCGCATCCAGCGCGTCCGCGAGCACCTGCGCCGATATAAGGACTTGGCCGCACAGGGCAAGTGGTCCGAAGCGGGGAAGGAGTTGGAGGCTATTGAGGCGGAGGTGAAGTAGGGGGGGAGGCGAATCCGAACCGGGGCTCCGATCACGTCACAACCGACGAATTGGCGCATGCTTGAGTCATGGCGCCATCCGGCTGAGCGCATCCCGGAATGCTTGGAAGCTCGTTGAGCGGTTTCGTTGCGGCTCCATGTGTCGGGCTATTCCCCGTGCCGCTTCTATCTTTCGGAGACCCGTCCGAAAATGCCCGGCGCGCTGCAATATCCTCTCCAAGGCCTCCCACGTCCCGCCGGCTATCGCGTCAGAATCACGATATCCTTGTTTGGCGGGAATGTTCGCATTGACGCCCGGGTACGCCGCTCGCACGGCTTCCCAATCTCCAAAGAACCACGCCTCCAACTCTTCGATCGCTATGCGGTTCACTACTTGTACTCTGGGGCCTCTGCCGTGAGTCCGAGTCCGCAATCCTGCCTGCTGAGCCACACCCTCCAACCGTTGCTTGAGCAGGTCACAGTGGTCGTCGTCTCGATCCACTATGACCATGATTCGCCAATCGCCCGGCAACCAAGCCGCATACCCTCGAAGGCGTGCGGGCAGTTTGTCGAGCAGGTCATGTTTGCACTGATGCGGGTAGACCTGGAACGACAGACCGCCGACGATCTTGGGTACGACCAAGCGCAGCGCCGCTTCCATCGATAGTTCTTCCACCAGGATCTCGACGTGGCTAACCATCACCGCCTACGCCCCCTCTGCTGCGGCGCCCCCGCGTTGACCAATGGGTCTCCCACGCCAAAGCGACCTTCAAGCCAGAGGTGCCCCATCGAGGCACCCTCCTTGACAAACTCTTTGACGCCTTGAATGTCGGCCGCACGTTGAGCCTGGGTGTATCCTTGTTCGTCTCTGTACAGCACCCGGACCTCGACAGGCAAAGCCGAATTCAAGAAAAACGGTGAATGGGTAGTGACCAGGAGTTGCGAGTGGTCGGTCGCCCGGCGGCATTCTTCGCCCAGTTCTGGCAGCAGTCGTGGATGCAAGAAATTCTCCGGCTCCTCAATTCCAACAAACTGAGGCGGGTCCGGATCATTGAGAACGACCAGATAGGCAAGCATCTTCAAGGTGCCGTCCGAGGCGAACCGCGAAAGAATAGGTTGCTCGAAAGGAGCGTCTTTTATCTGAAGCAGCAGACGTCCGTCGGGCATCGATTCCGCCAGCACTTTTTCCAAGCGGGGCACGCGCCGCCGCAGGAGATCGAAGATGCGGTCGAGTCGTTCCGAATGACCTTCCCGTAAGTACTGAATGACATTCGGCAGGTTATCGCCCGTTTTGCTTAGACGCTCCTGAGGCCCTGCTTCCGGCTGGCCACGGGTGTCCTCGATCGACAGGTAGGAGACATACCAGTCCGTGATGAATTCCCGCAATGCCGCCACACGCGGATGGTCGGCAAACTGGCCCAGGGCGTTAACGGCGATCAGATCGGGCGACTTAAGCGGAATGTCGACGCGCTGCTCCTCTTCATCGGGCATTTCGCCGCTCACGGCCCGGCCTTTTCCTTCCCGGTAATCGAGAAATCGAAACGGCTGCCCTCTCATGCCGCGTCGCCACTGCAGCCACTCCTCGGAGACTACCGGCCCACGCTGTCCTTCATCGATGGCAAGGTGGTAGGTTATGATCGGCTGACCGGGCCTTTCTCGATACTTCAGCTCGATCATCACAGGCCCAGTCTGGCCGCGGGTCTTCAGTTCCTTGGCACGGCCACGGCGGTCCCAGGCGTGGCGAAGCCCGAACTGAAAGCACTCCGACAAGAAATTAAACACGTCGAATATGGTCGACTTGCCGCTACCATTGGGGCCGAGCAAGACGGTGAGCGGGGTCATGTCTTTCAGCTCGATCGAACGCAGGGCGCGATAGTTCTGGACTCGCAACTGCTCAATCCGTGCCGGTCCGACGCTTCTCCGTTGTGTCATGTTTTTCTCCGCAGGGATCTGAGGGCTCGCGTGTGACCCGCGCCATCGGCAGATCCCTGGCTCAAAAGCAGGCGAGCTGCGTGCGGCCGGCCCTGCGCCTGTGCGAGATAGTCGCGTTGATCTTCGGTCAAACCGCTATGCCTTCGCGCTTCACATTCCGGAGAAAGGCCCCGTTCCTCCGGACGTAGTATTCCTCTGCGAGGAAGAAGCAACTGACGAGCTGGTCGAAATCCATGGACAACCCGCTGACGATTCCGAGCGTCCGTTCGATCTCCTCGGCGGGGTGGACAGCGTCCCGCAAGACCACGAGCACATCGATGTCGGAGTCGTGTGATGCGTCGCCGCGGGCCTGCGAGCCATACAAGACGACCCGAACGAGCCGGGCGCCGAACAGCGCCTCCAACTCGCGCCGGAGCCGGTCAAGGATCACTCGCACACGGTCGCTCATATCCCGATTCTACCTTTTGCGCGCTGGCAAAGCGGCCTGCCAAACGCCGAACCCATCGCGGTGTCTTGCCGGTAGCCGGGCGCAGTTGGGTTTTAGCTGAACACCGAACGCTGATGGCTGGTCTTCTGGTGGCGGCGGGGCGACTCGAACGCCCGACCTAGGGATTATGAGACCCTCGCTCTAGCCAGCTGAGCTACGCCGCCATCCCAGCAATAAGTGTACCAAATGGGCCTCGCCACTTGGGTTGGCGCACTTGTCTCGCTGAGAGCTGAGAGCTGACAGCTATGACGGGATTCACCCTAAGAAATTGTGGATAACTGGCCCGAAGGAGTGGAAGATCGCTACACCCAATCGGCCAGACGGCATAGTGGCGCCGGACATTGCCGGTAACAGACTAAATCTAAAGGAGTTGCGACAGTTTGCTGCCACATGGTTCAATTTGAGCTAACTGCTTGTTTTAACGGTATGTTAACAATTCCGAGGAGCCGTTTTCCCACAGAGTTTTCCACAGTTGTGTGGATCTCTATCGGGATCTTTCCAGTCGCCTTTTGAGCGAGTCCGGCACTTCGGCCTCGACCTCGCAGTGGTTGCCCGAATAGCTCGTGTTCAGCACCCTTCCGAACTCGTGAAGGAGCGCCAGCGTGGCACCGTCTCCGGCCGGAATGCGGAACGTGATCCGCTGCACCGGGTCGAGCGGCAGCGCCTGGTCTATGGCTTCCAGCAACTGGCCGATTCCGTCGCCGGTGACCGCGGATATCGCCGCGGCGCCGGCCAAATGGCGCTCTCCGCCGATGAGCCTGCGCGCCAGGGCGGCGGCGTCCGCGTCGCGCCCCGGCAGCCGGTCGGTCTTGTTCATCACCAGGATCTGCGGAATTTCCGCGGCGCCGATCTCGGTCAGCACGGCGGTGACGTGGGCCGCATAATCGGCCGCGGAGGGCGAAGAAACATCGACCACATGGAGCACCAGGGCGGCTTCCGCCACCTCCTCCAGCGTGGCTCGGAACGCTTTCACCAGCGTGGTGGGCAGGTTCCGGATAAAGCCCACCGTATCGCTCAGGAGCACGCGCCTGCGCGATGGCAGGACGAGCGGCCGCACCGTCGGATCGAGCGTGGCGAACATGCGCGCGTCGGCCAGCACGTCCGCCCGAGTCAGGCGGTTGAAGAGCGTCGATTTCCCCGCGTTGGTGTAGCCGGCCAGAGCCAGGGTCGCCAGAGGGACGGCGCTGCGCCGGCGGCGGTGCAGGGCGCGTCCCGCCCGCACGCCATCCAGGTCGTCCTTGATCTTCTTGATGCGATGTGCGATCCGGCGGCGATCGGTCTCCAACTTGGTCTCGCCGGGGCCGCGGGCGCCGATGCCGCCGCCCATGCGCGACATCTCCACGCCGTGCCCCGTCAGGCGGGGCATGAGGTAGTTCAATTGCGCCAGCTCGATTTGCATGCGCCCTTCCCGCGTGCGGGCGCGCGAGGCGAAGATATCGAGAATCAATTGCGTGCGGCCGATAACCTTCGCGTCGAGAGCTTTCTCCAGGTTGCGCTGCTGGGTGGGGGTAAGATCGTGGTCGAAAATCACCACGTCCGCCGCGCCGGACTGGACTTCCGCCGCCAGTTCCTGCACCTTGCCATGGCCGATGAGCGTGGCCGCTTCGGGCGCGGAACGCGATTGAACCACCCGGCCGAGGACTTGGGCGCCGGCGCTGGCGGCCAGCGCGGCAAGTTCCTCCAGCGACTCTTCAACCGGCGCGCCGCCGGAGCGTCCGCGGGTCTTCCACTCCACCCCCACCAGGATGGCCCGCTCCGGTACGGCGTCGTGGTGTGCCGTGTCCTATGCCTCCGGAGAGTCGAGCGGCGCCGGAGCGCTGGGCGCGGACCCGGCCGGGACCGCCTGGGCGGGCGCCTGCGCGACGCTCGCGAAGGAGTGCGGCATCTTCTGCGTCACCACCGTCGAGATGGCGTGCTTGAAAATCAACTGCTCCTGGTTGTTGGTCTCCAGCACCAGCGAGTACTTGTCGAAACTCTTGATCCTCCCCGAGAGTTTCACGCCGCTCATCAGATAAATGGTCAGGGCAACCTTATCCTTGCGTGCGTTGTTTAAGAAGCTGTCTTGAATGTTTTGCGCCGGCTTCTCCATTCGAGCCCCCCAAAACCCTTTCGGGCAAGTAAAACAGTGTTAAGGTACGGCTTCTAAATTGTACACCGATTCCGGGGGGCTGAAAAACCGGGCAGGGGTGTGCGACATGAATGTTGGAGCTTTTCGCGGAG
>CAIRXZ010000141.1 GCA_903882645.1 uncultured Acidobacteriia bacterium
GTTCCAGGACACCGTGCGCCTTGTCCAGAAGCTCATCGAGTTACGAAAGGAGAATTGGCAAGTGGCCATGTACCCCGTGGAGAACCACAGCTTCGTGGAACCCACCAGTTGGGCCGACGAGTACAAGCGCATTCTGAAGCTATTCGAGCAGAACCTCAAGTAGCGGGGCGGCCGGCGGAGGAGAAAGACGGTGTTGGAAGCTGGGACACCGGCTAAATCATGGAGTACCAGTTCCCCGAGTACCGCCGTTGGAGCTTGGGCCAAATCGGCCCGCCGCGGGTGTGGCCGCACGATGAGCTGCGAATAGGTGGCTCAGCCAATGCACCTGATAACGCCTTGCCCTGTTCGTTGGGTCTATGGCGGGTCAGCAATGTGCTTATTTACAGTTGCTTATGAAACATTCAACGCCCTCGTGGCGCGATTTCTCCCTTGACAAGGCGCCCCCAAAAAGCGATAACGTAGTCGAATAGCCATATGCTGTCTATTCTAGTCAAGGAGCCGATCTACCATCAGCTCACGACCCACCTGCGGCAACTGATCGCATCCCACGAGCACCCCGTCGGCAGCAAGTTCCTGACGGAAAGGCAGATCTGCGAGCGCTTCGGCGTCAGCCGCGCCACGGCCAACAAGGTCTTGTCCGGCCTGGTTTCCGAAGGCATGCTCGACTTCCGCAAGGGCGTCGGCACGTTCGTTCGGATCCGCACTCCGGACTACAACCTTCAGGTGCTGGTGAGCTTCACGGAGGAGGCGCAGGCGGCCGGCAAACGGCCCACCACGCAAGTGCTGCGCTTTGAGAGCGTCAAGTCGCAAGACGTGCTCGACGAGGTCCCGGAGTTGCTTCAGGCCCGTCCGGACAGCATGCTCTACTACGTGGAGCGCCTGCGTCTTGCCGACGATCTGCCGGTGATCTACGAGCGGCGCCACGTGGTTGCGGAGTATTGTCCGGGTTTGACGGAAGCGGATCTCGCGGGGTCCCTTTATGCGCTGTGGACCGGGCGTTATGGGCTTGTGATCGAGGGCGCCGACGAGCGTGTCCGGGCCGTGAACCTCCGGGGGGCCGAAGCGCTGGCGCTGAAGGTCCGTAACGGCGCGGCCGGTCTGCTGGTGAGTTCGGTCGGTTATGTCACTGGACGAAGGCCCCTGTGGTTCGAGAGCACTTTATACCGCGGAGACGCATACGAGTTCCGGAATCGGCTCGGCGGGCTCCAGCCGGCCAGCCATGCGCGGGGCATGTTTCTGCATCCGGGGGAGAGCATTTCCAGTGGAACGTCCTTTGGCGAGCGGTGAGCGCCGCTCCGCAACGGGCAGTCGGAGGAAGAACAGTGAAAGAACATCGATCCGGGGCCACGGCTTGCCGGGAGGTCCCGGCGAATAGCCCCCTGGCGCCGGTTTCACGGCGGGATTTGCTCCGTACGGTTGGCGGCGCGGGCGCAACCGCATTCACGATCATGCATCCCGCGGCGGTGCGGGGCGCGCAAGCCAACTCCAGGATTTCGGTTGGCCTGATCGGCGCGGGCAACCGCGGCGCCTACGACGCCTCCATCGTCCACGCCGATCCACGGGCCCGTATCACCGCGGTCTGCGACTTATTTGAAGACCGCATCGGGCCCGCCAAGCAGACGATCAAGGTGCAGAACCCCGCCGTCTACACGGATTTCGAGCGGCTGCTGGCATCCGATGTGGATGCGGTAATCATCGCGACGCCGCCGTTCGAGCACCCGCGCATGCTGGCCGCCGCGGTCCAGGCGGGCAAGCATGTCTACTGCGAGAAGCCGGCGGGCGTCGATTTGGCGGGGTGCAAAGCGGTGATGGCGGCCGGGCGGAAGGCCGACCCGAAGAAGTGCCTGTTCTTCGGCTTCCAGCAGCGCCATGGGGCGGTCTACCTCGAAGCATACAAGCGGCTGCGGGAGGGGCAGATCGGCGAGATCGTGAACGCGCGCGGCTACTGGATCGACGCCAACCCGTTCACGCGTGGCACATACGCGGACCCCAAGGTGGAAAAACTGCGCAATTGGTTTTGCTACCGCGACTATTCGGGCGACTTCCTGATCGAGCAGGACTGCCATAACCTGGACGCGCTGCACTGGTTCCTCGGCGCCCTGCCCCTGCGGGCGGTCGGTTACGGCGGGCGGAAGGTGCGGACGACTTTCGAGATCTACGACCACCTCTCGTTATCCTTCGAGTTCCCGAACGGCATCCATGTGAACTTCGAGGCCAATCAGCTCAGCCCTCCGGGGTTCAAGAAGGTTGGCGAGGAGTTCACGGGGACCAAAGGCGTCCTCGAGACCTCCCGCAACCGCCTGGTACACACCAAGGGTCCCGGCAACGCCGAGACCATCCCGCAGAAGCGCGATATCACCATTGACGCCTTCGAGGCCTTCCTGTCTCGAATCCAAAGCGGCGAGGCCCTGAACATGGCCGAACAATCGGCGCGCAGCACGATGGTGGGCCTGCTGGGCCGCGCCGCCATGTACAAAGGCCGCGAAGCAGTGTGGAAGAGTGAGTTCGGTTCGGTGTGAAGAGGGCGGAGGACGTGAGAATCCGAGCTCGGGAACGGGTACCCCCCAGGACCAGTGGGGGCACTTCTACGATAACCTCACTTGAACTAAGCCTTACGGCAGACGCTTCGCGTGGTATGCTTGACGCGGCAACTACAATGCGAACCCATCCCAAAGAGGCCTGCGTCGCACAATCGGCGCAGTTCGTATCACAAATCCGATTCAAAACCCAATAAGCA
>CAIRXZ010000142.1 GCA_903882645.1 uncultured Acidobacteriia bacterium
GGTCGTGGGGCAGGCTTTTCAGCCTGCGGACCCGCTTTCCAGCGGGTCCAGCCGGCCGGAAGGCCGGCTTGCGGGCAGGATTGCCCGCCCCACGATCCATGCAGAACGTCGATTTTGCGAAAACTAAGTGGCATTGCGCTTCAGCGTGCCGTGGCGAGCTTCAGCTCGCCATCTTCGGAGGACCGCCAGCCCGTGGGCTAGAGCCTGCGGCGGCGCGCCAAAAGCTGATGGCTGATGGCTGAAGGCTGTTTTGACCTACCCCGATTCGGTTCGATTCCTATACGCGCTGGGCAACGAGATCCGCACGGCGAAACTCGGCCTCGAGCGCATCCGTGCGGCGCTGGACGCGCTCGACCGGCCGCAGGAGCGGGTCCGCTTCGTACACGTGGCCGGCACCAACGGCAAAGGCTCGACCTGCGCGATGATCGAATCGGGATTGCGCGCCGCCGGTCTCCGCACGGGGCTGTTCACTTCTCCGCATCTCGCCGAGCCCACCGAGCGCATCCGCATCGATGGCGAACCTGTCGGCGCCGACCGCTTCGCCGCCGCCTTCGACCGCGTTCACCTGGCGGTGGAGTGCTTGCTGGCGGCCGGATCCATCGACCTGCACACCACGTACTTCGAGACGGTGACGGCCATGGCGTTGCTGATCTTCGCGGAAGAACGCGTGGATATCGCCGTCCTGGAAGTGGGGCTGGGCGGGCGGCTCGACGCCACCAACGTAGTGCGCCCCGAGTTGTGCGTCATTACGCCCATCGACTTCGATCATGAGGCTTTCCTCGGCCGGAGCCTGGAGTCGATCGCCGGCGAGAAGGCGGGCATTTTGAAGTCCGGCGTCCCCGCCTTGTTCGCGCGCCAGCGGCCGGAGGTTGCGCCGGTATTGGAGCCGCGCGCGGAGGAGGTGGGCGCGCCCGTGACCCGCACGTCCGATTGGCAAGTCGGCGGCCTGGAGTTGCGCGCGCGCGGCAGCCGGTTCTCAGTGGGGCGGACCTCCCGGTCTGCCTTCTTCATAAACTGCCCGCTGGCAGGCGAGCACCAGGTCGAGAACGCGGTTACCGCCGCCCTTGCCCTTCGATCGCTCGGCATCCCCGATTCTTCGATTCAGGCTGGAATCGCCCGCGTACGCTGGCCGGGCCGCCTGGAACGTGTCTCGGAACATCCCGAGATCATCCTCGACGGCGCTCACAACCCCGCCGGCGCCCGCGCGCTGGCGGCCTACATCGCCCGGTTTTACGGCGGCCGCCGCGTGTGCCTGATTTACGGAGCGATGCGCGACAAGGCCGTCGCCGAAATGGCCGGCATCCTGTTCCCGCACGCGCAAGAGGTGATCGTAACCGCGCCGCGGCAGGCCCGCGCCGCCGCGCCGCAAACGCTGCGGGAGATCGGCGACCATCCGAACGCGCGGATTGCGCCGTCCATCGAAGACGCCCTGCGCCTGGCCCGCGGCGGGCCGCCGGACAGCGCGATCTTCATTACCGGGTCGCTGTTTCTGGTGGCCGAAGCGCGGGCCATCCTGGCGCCCGCTTGTGGTTAGCGATTCGGTATGCACGCATACCCTCTCGAATGACAGGCTTGCATGTAACTACAGAAAGAGCTACATTTGGAGGTGGAATACGAATGGGACGAGCGGAAGGCCCGGCAGAATATCGCCAAGCATGGCGTGCCGTTTGAGTACGCGGCCAGGGTCTTTCTGGCTTGGCGCCGGCTGGATGCTGAGGACGCCCGCCGCGATTATGGCGAAGAACGGCGGTTGACTCTCGGCAAGATTGAAGGGCGGCTATATGCGGTCGCCTATACCGCGCGCGGCGGAATCATTCGGCTGATTTCCGCCCGGAAGGCCAACGAACGCGAGCGGAGGAAATACGATGAAACGCTATCGGCTTGACCCCCAAAAGCCCCGGAAGCTCACCCCGGCAGAGGCCCGGCGGCTGGACGCGATGCCCATCGACTATTCCGGCATTCCGCGGCTTGGAGAGGAATTCTTTCAGAAGGCGACGGCCGCATGGCCGCCCGCGAAGAAACAATTGACTATCCGCCTCGACGCGGATGTGCTCGACTGGCTCAGGGGCCACGGTCGCGGGTACCAGACGCGCATCAATCGGATTCTGCGTGTGGCGATGGAGAGCCAGCCCCCCAGCCCCGCTCGTTAGCACGCGTTGTTTCCCGCCAGGCGCCGTAAATCCAAATATTTGCGGGAGATGTACGGACTTCCGGTAGAATGGGAAGTCCTGGGGAGGTCGTTTGCGCATCGTGGTTTCCGGCGCGGCCGGGTTCATCGGGTCGCATTTGTGCGACCGTCTGCTGGCGGAAGGTCACGCCGTCGAAGCTCTGGACAATTTCCTGACCGGGAGCCGGCGGAACGTCGCGCACCTGGCGGGCAACCCGCGGTTCCGCCTTGCCGAGGTGGACATCACGCGGCCATTCGCCGTCGAGGGTCCGGTGGATGGCGTGGTGAACATGGCGTCCCCGGCCAGCCCGAAGGACTACCTGGAGCACCCCATCGAAACGCTCGACGCAGGTTCGCTGGGAACCCGCCGCATGCTGGAACTGGCGCTCGAAAAGGGCGCGCGGTTCCTGCTGACTTCCACTTCGGAATGCTACGGCGACCCGCTGGAGCACCCTCAGGTGGAAACCTACTGGGGCCACGTGAACCCGGTCGGGCCGCGCTCCTGCTACGACGAGAGCAAGCGTTTCGCGGAAGCGCTCACCATGGCGTATCACCGCGTCCACGGATTGCGGACGAACATCGCGCGCATCTTCAACACCTATGGTCCGCGCATGAAGCTGGACGACGGCCGCGTGGTTCCGGCTTTTATGGACCAGGCGCTGCGCGGCCAACCGCTGACGGTTTTCGGCGACGGATCGCAGACGCGCAGCTTCTGCTACGTCGCCGACCTGGTGGACGGCCTCTGCCGCCTGATGCTCTCCGAGGAGCGCTACCCGGTGAACCTGGGCAACCCGCGCGAGATGACGATCCTGGAGTTCGCCGAGCGCATCCGCCGGCTGACCGGCAGCCGGTCGGAGGTGATCTTCGAGCCGCTGCCCGAAGACGACCCCAGGCAGCGCCGCCCGGACATCGCGAAAGCGCGCGCGCTGCTCGGATGGGAGCCCAAGGTCGCGCTGGAAGACGGGCTGCGGCTATCGGTGGAGTATTTTCGCGGGATTCACGCGGCGGCGTGAGCGATGGAACCTTCTCCACTGCGCAGCCGGCTGCTCCTGGTGGCCACGGCGATTTTGTTTTCCACTGGCGGCGCGGCCATCAAGGCGGCCGGCTTCACGGCCTGGCAGGTGGCCAGCTTCCGGTCCGGGGTCGCCGCCGCGGCGCTGCTTCTGGTCGTGCCGGAATCGCGCCGCGAATGGTCCTGGCGAATCGCGCCGGTGGCGGCGGCTTACGCGGCGACGCTGATTCTCTTCGTGCAGGCCACGCGCATGACCACGGCGGCGAACGCCATCTTCCTGCAATCCACCGCGCCGTTGTACCTGTTGCTGCTGGGACCGCTGCTGCTGCACGAACCGATCCGGCGCGCGGACGCGGGCTACATCCTGGCGATCGCCGCGGGCCTGGCGCTCTTCGCCCTGGGAACGGAGCGGGCCGCGCCCACCGCGCCGGACCCGCGCGCCGGGAACATTTGCGCGCTGGGGAGCGGGTTGGCGTGGGCGCTGACGCTGGCGGGCCTGCGGTGGCTGTCGCGGCGGCAAAGGGGCGGCGCGGGGATGGCGGCGGTGACGGCGGGCAATCTGACGGCCTTCCTGGCGGCGCTGCCGATGGCGTTGCCGGTGGCTTCGGCGAGTCCGAAGAGCGTGGCCGTGATTCTGTACCTCGGGGTGTTTCAGATCGGACTTTCCTATTGGTGTTTGACGCGCGCGATGCGGCGGGTGACGGCCTTCGAGGCCACCGCGATTCTGCTGCTCGAACCAGCCCTCAACCCGGTTTGGACCTGGATGATCCACGGGGAGCGGCCGGGCGGGTGGCCGATCGCGGGCGGCGGCGTGATCCTCGGCGCAACCCTGGTCAACGCGTGGCGGCAGAGCCGGGTGGCGCGGAGCACGGCGTAGGGCGGCTGGCGCCGTACTATACTAAAAAAAGGGGAAAGAGCGCCGATTCTTATATCCATGAAGCCGTTCGCCTTGCTCGCAGCATTCGGGTTGGTGGCCTCCACGGGGCGAATCATCAACTTCGATGCCGACGCGGTGGGAAAAATCCCGCCCGGCTGGAGCGTGCCGATCACCGGTAGCGGCCCGGCCCCCCGCTGGGTGATCCTCCGCGACGGGACGGCGCCGACCCGGCCCTACGTGCTGGCCCAGTTGTCGGCCGACACGAATGGCGACCGCTATCCACTGGCCATTCTGGACGCCGTCAGGTTGCGCGACGGGGATGTCAGCGTGCGCCTGAAGCCGGTGGCCGGCCGTCTGGACCAGGGCGGCGGCGTGGTGTTCCGCTACCGCGACCCGAAGAACTACTATCTGGCCCTGGCCGATTTCAAGCGGCAGAGCGTGGCGCTTTTCAAGGTGGCGAACGGGCAGCGCATTCCGATCGCTTCTCCGGCCAGGCACGAGCTGCCGGCCAATTCGTGGCGAATCCTGAAGATCTCGGTGGGTGGCAGCGCGATCCAGGTATATCTGGACCATCGCCGGATTTTGAGGGCGCAGGACCGAACCTTCACGGCCGCCGGGCAGGTGGGGCTTTGGACGGCCCGGGATTCCGTCACGTATTTCGACGATTTCCGGGTAAACCCGAAGTAGCTTGGGATTCGTTCGGTCCTCGAGCTTTTTGTTCCCCCACCATTCTGATCATTAGGGTAGAATCTGGCTGTTGGTCAGGAGACGACGACATGACGCTGTATGGGAGCCTCGGACGAGTGGTCGACCAGATAAGACAGCTTGTTGAGCTGACGACAAGCAGCTCAGAGGCGTCTGGCGCGGACCTCAGACGCATTCTGGCCTTCCTCGCGAAGGTCTCGCAGGTTGTCGATCAGGCATTCTCCGATGTGCTTGCGGTCCTTATCGAAGTGAAGTTCCTCGGTCCGGAAGACTTTGACACGGGGAGGATCCGAGAGCTTCAGAGAGAGGTAAACCTCCTTGTTGCGCGCAGCTATTACAGGGACGCGGTCGAAATATGCAGTCGGCTGAAGCACCTGCGTGGCCAATTCGACGATCAGATCAGGCCGCTAATCGACCGGCTCGGCGAATCGGATCGGTGGCGTGATGTTTTCTGGCTGATCGAAGAGCGCGAGGGAAGAATCATTACGTTGGTGGAGTCTGCAGTACGCGACCTTGATCAGCAACTCAGCTCGGCCACGATTGCTGACCTGCCAAGGCTGAAGAGCGCTGCGGCGGAGCGGGCACAAACCGTCCGGTTAGCTGTCTCGGAACTGCGTGGGTTGACCAACGAAATCCTGGGCTTGTCCGGCGCTGATGGGCTGTTGGAGCTCACGGATGACCGGAGCGAACTTCAGAGCCGAACGGCAGCGTTCATTAACCAAGGCCAGGTCTTCCTCAATCAGGATCGTTATGAGGTGCATCAGGCAGGGGCCGTCGGCCCTGGTGCCAGGGCGGACAGGACTGTCTTCCGAAACATCTCTCCCGGCAACAACCTTTTGAGGCTAGCTCCTGATCTCGCAAAGCTCCGCGAAGCTATGGTGTCGAACTCGAGTTCACCGGCCCATTATGTTGCCGTCGGCGAAGTGGCGGCGGCCGAGCAGGCTGCAAACGCTGGAGATGAGCCGAGTGCGCTCGAGCACCTAAAGAAGGCCGGGAAGTGGGCCTTGGATGTCGCGACAAAGATAGGTTCGGAGGTCGCCGCGGCGGCGCTCAGGACATCATTGGGATTGAAATAGATCAAGAACTGAGCCAGGAGAGAAACCGCCGGCGGTTGGGGCTGCGGCCCGCCCGCGCGGAGGGCACCCCTCGCAGGGCCTTTTGCTATGCTGATCTTCAGGGCAGGCCAGCGCGAGACGATTTCCCGGAATTCGCCGCCCGCCCGGCCGCCCGTACATAGATGCTATTCCCGATCAAGGTCACTCAGCCGAGCTACTCCAGGCCGGTAGTCACGGTCGCGCTGATCGTCGCCAATGTCCTGGTGTTCCTGCACGAGATCTCGCTCGACGCGTACTCGCTGCATGATTTCATGACGGTCTACAGCCTGCGGCCCAACCCCCACTATTTCCATTTCGCCAATATCTTCACGGCGATGTTCGTACACGCCAACTGGTTGCACCTCGGGGGCAACATGCTGTTCCTGTGGGTGTTCGGGGACAACGTGGAGGACATTCTGGGCCACGCCAAGTTCCTGCTGTTCTACCTGCTTTGCGGCGTGGCCGCGGCCCTGGCGCAGACCGCCGCCGATCCGCTTTCGATCACGCCCATGGTGGGTGCGAGCGGCGCGATCGCCGGGGTCATGGGGGCCTACCTGCTGAAGTTCCCCCGCTCGCGGGTCGAGATGCTGTTCTTCGCCCTGTTTATCTTCCGGTTCGATCTGCCGGCGTGGTTCATGCTGGCGTACTGGTTCGCGGTGCAGATATTCAGCGGATTCGTCAGCGCCACGGAAGCGTCGCAGAGCGGCACCGCCTTTTTCGCTCACGTGGGAGGCTTTGTGGCGGGGATCGCGCTGGTCTACGCGATGGGGGCGCGCGAGCGCTTTTCGCGCCGCCGCGATCTGTACTGGTGAGCATTCGGCTATAAGGTGGATATGGGCGAATTCCCGAAGAAACCGGCGGCGCGGCGATGAGCCTCGACGTCCTGGCGATCGCCGCGCACCCCGACGATATCGAGCAGACCTGCGGCGGCACGCTGATCCGCATGGCCGAAATGGGCTACCGCACGGGCGCGCTGGACCTGACGGCGGGCGACATGGGCACGCGCGGCTCGCCCGAGCAGCGCGTGGCCGAGTCCGAAGCGGCGGCCAAACACCTGCTGCTGCGCTGGCGCGGAAACCTGCATTTTCCCGACGCGCGCCTGGAGAACGACCTCGCCGCGCGCATGACCCTGGCGCGGAAGATCCGCGAGCTGCGGCCGCGCGTGGTGATTCTGCCGTACTGGCAGGCGCGCCATCCGGATCATTACCGCGCCGGCGAAATGGGCTACGAAGCCTGCTTCCTGGCCGGATTGAAGAAGCTGGACGAGTCTACCGAGCCGCACCGGCCGTTCAAGATCCTGTATTCGAGCGTCTACGCCGACGTGAAGCCTTCCTTTGTGGTGGACATCGGCGCGCAGTTCGAAAGGCGCATGGCGGCTCTGCTGAGCTACGCGTCGCAGTACGGGGAGACCGGCGCGGGTTCGGACCTGTTCCCGCAAGAGGCGGAAATCCGGGAGCGGCTGGGCGCCATCGCGCGCTTCTACGGAAACCAGATCGGCGTCAAATACGGCGAGCCGTTCGTGGTGAAGGAAGCCATGCAGATCGACGACATCGTGGCGATGCCGGTGCGGTCGATTTGAGACTGCGTTTCCGCCATCGCGAAGTGAGCCGTTACTTTTCCCCGGGGCTGGGCGGGGGAGCCAGGGGCGCGTCGGATCCCAAGGTCAGCGGGATGTCGACCAGAACGGCCCGTTGCTCGTTCTCATCGGTTACGCGCAGCTTGTAATGACGCGGCGGGGCATCAAAGGCCACGTTGCCCTGCACCGCCTCGGCGGGCCTCACCTCGCGCAGGAGGCCGATCCACTGAGGGATGCCATCGCCGTTGGTCACCTCGGAGTAGGTGTTGCCGTCATCGTCCACGATGGTGGTGGGTGGAACCACCAGTCTGTCGCTGCCGCTGTTGGCCGCGGTCAGGCGCACCAGAAAAAAGCGATTCTGGGGGACTTTGGCGTCCACGCCCTGGCCGATGTGGGTCAGCCACTGCGTATCGAAGACGGTGTAGATGATATGACCGAGCTCGACCCGTTCCAACAGCATCGCGGTCCGGGGTCTGGCCTCTTCGTTACGCGAGCAGCCCAAAAAGCCGATGGAGGCAAGCAGAAACACCAATGCGCAAAAGCGTTGCATGATGAGCACATTGTCACCCCTTCAACCACCGATGTCAACCGGAAGAGGCGTCTTCCAGGCTACTTGTTGGGCTCTTGGAGCAGGCGCGCGAAGCCGGCTTTTTGTTGCGGGGTCAGGACTTGCTCGATGCGCTGCTTGCAGTCGCTTAGTACCGTCCGGTAGTACTGCCAGAAGTCGTTCAGGGTCATCTCCACCTGTTCGGCCTGGGCGTCGGTCAGCGCCAGTTCCTTGCGCAGGCGCTCGAAACTGTCCGCCCTGCCCTGCAAGGTGCCGAAGACCGGGGGACGCTGCCGGTTGTGGACGCCGAAATCCATGGCGAGCGCGCCGGCGGCGGCGCCGGAGAGGAACACCAGGGCCAGGATGATCGCGCCGCCGAGCTTGGAGTTCCAGGCGCTTCCCGGCCGGGCCGAGGCCGGCGGATTAGCGCTCATATGCGGCCAGCGTGACCAGCATCTGGTCATGCGCCGATGCGGTATCGAACGCCGGGGAAGACTCCTGCGCCATCACCGCCTCCGGAGACGGGCCCTCGGGGTAGTGCGCCTCACGCGCGGCCAGATAACTCCCCAGGACGGCCAAAGTCATCAAGGAGGTGAAGGCAAGCCGGCGGCCGAAGGCCAGATTCAAGTTGAACAAACCGGCAAAGAGGGGGACGGGCTTCCGCGCGTCCACCTGCCGCATGACCCCCGCGTAGAAACCGGGGCCAGGGGCCAACTTTTCCCCGGACTGCAACGAGCCAAACAGCCGCGAGACATCCCGCATTCCCGCAACTTCCTGGCGGCACACCCGGCAGGCGCCAAGGTGCGAATCGACCTCGCGTCGAGCCGCCGGTTCCAGCTCACCGGCCAGGTACTCTTCGAGGCTCTCTGTTACTACCGCGTGCATGACGTTTCTTCCCTTACCGCAACGTTTCTTGCCAAGTCGCATTCAGCCCGCGGCGGATCTATCGCCCGCTTCCGGGAACCGCTTCAACCTATCCGGTCACCGCGCCTGGGGCGCGGTCCAGACGTTGCGCGGCTTTTACCAGCTTCTGCCGCGCGCGGAACAGTTTCACCTTGATGGTGTTTTCGTTCATCCCGATGCGTTCCGCCAATTCCTCCACCGAATAGCCTTCAACTTCCTTTAATATCAACAACATTCGTTCCTCTTCCGAGACCCTGGAGAGGAGTTTCAAAACGTAATCCCGGCGCGCCAGGGAGGCATCCGCCGGATCCTGCCGGTTCACTTGAGGCTCGATGTTCTCAACGCGCCGCGCCTCATCCTCGCTCAAATCGCTTTCGTAGACCAGCTTCCGGACCTTCCGTTTGCGCAGATAATCGAAACACTCGTTGACCGTGATTTTGTAGATCCAGGTGATCAGGGAGCTGCGGAAATCGAAGCTCCCGATGGACAGGAAGACCTTCGCAAATACTTGTTGCGCAATGTCTTCCACGTCATTGCGCCGCCGGACGATGCCGTGAATGATGGAAAACACCTTGGACTGGTAGCGTTCCACAACTTCGCGAAACGCCGGCTCGTCGCCGCTTTGGACCCGGCGGACAAGCGCGCCTTCCGGGGTGTTTTCGTAATCCACTCTCGACTTGGCAGCAATCCTGGCGCCGAAGCCGGGCAACGGAAGAGCGGCGGAAACCGATCCCATACACCGCTTCCGACGCGCCCGGCCGTTCTCTGGTTTCAGCTACCTGACGTACAATGCACCTGCAACATATAGCACAGCCGCGCCGCCCGCCGGGTTGGGCGAATCCGAATTCGACTGTTTCTGTCCACTTCCCCGCGACTTGGACCGGGCCGGCATCATCCAAGCAGGTGAGACCCCAGGAGCGGCTCGGTTCCGTTTGTATAATGGAAACAGCGCGCTCGATAACAGGAGTGACCATCGCATGGTGCAATTAACCGAAAAGGCAGTAGGCAAGGTCAAGGAAATTATGGCGTCGCAGGATCCCGCTCCCGTCGGCCTGCGGATCGCCGTGGTAGGTGGCGGATGTTCGGGATTCAGCTACTCCATGGCCTTCGAGAACCAGCCGAACATGCTGGACAAGACGTATCAGTACGACGGGCTGAAGGTCTTCATCGACCAGGCGAGCCTGCTCTACCTGGATGGGGCGGAAGTGGACTACGTGGAATCGCTGGAAGGCGCCGGGTTCAAGTTCAACAATCCCCAGGTGACGACCACCTGCGGGTGCGGCAGCTCGTTCCAGGCATAGCCGGCCGCTTCGCGCTTGAAATCCCCGCGGGATTTGGGAGTCGGGAGTCGAGGAAGTCAGAAGCCGGAATGCGAAGGATTCCGTCTTCTGCCACAGCCCTATTCCACCATGCGCAGACGCAGATCCCTGAGGTCGCGGAGCAGGAAATCGGGACGTTGAGCGGCTAATTCCTCTGCCGGTGTGACGCCGGTTTGAACGGCGATGGCGCGGATCCGGTTCCGGCGCGCGGCCCCGATGTCGGCGGGCGCGTCGCCGATCAGGGAGATAGGCGCCCCGCGCGCGATCCAGCCCCGGCCGCGGGCTTCGCGGATGGCGATCCCTGCCAGGGCGGCGCGGGTTCCGGCCATCTCCCCGAATGCGCCGAGTTGGAAGTACTCCCGCAGCCCGGCGCGGCCGAGCTTACGCCATCCGATGCGAGTCAAGTTGCCGGTGACCAGACCGAGCAGGTGGCCGCGGCGCGTGAGCCGATCGAGCACAGGCGCCACGCCGGGGCATAGTTTTCCGGCAAGCGGGGGACAAACTCTCAGGTAATAGCGCTCGGCCGCGCGCACGATGGCGGGCATGGACTCGCGGATGGCGCCCTGCGCGGCCCCGGCGTTTCGCATCATGACCGCCACGATGTCGGGATCGAGCATACCTTGGACCGGGATGCCGTCCGTGGTGGCGTCGAGTCCGGCGACCCGGCGGACCGCGTGTACCAGCGCCTGGCGGTGATGCGGGCCGGCGCGCCTCACGAGCGTGCCATCGATATCGAAGAGGACCAGGGCGCGGCGGATCACCGGAAGACTCATCATAACGTGGCGCGCGGCGGGGCGGACCTCCCGGTCTGCCTTCTTGCACTCCCTCGCCCATATCCCACCGGGCCGCCCCGTCAAAGTGGAACAAATGCCGCCGGGTCTTCGTATTGACCCATTCGAGGACCTTATGCGCGCGAAACTTTCACTCGTTGCCCTGGCCGTGGCTCTGCTCGGCCTGACTGCCTGCGATATCGAGAATATCGGCGATTTTCAGCGGTATCAACGGGACTTCCACTACAGCTACCCCCTGAAGGCCGGCGGGAGCTTCTCGGTGGAAAGTTTCAATGGATCGGTTGAGATATCCGGGTGGGACCAGGATTCCGTGGATATTAGCGGGACCAAGTACGGACCTTCGCAGGAGTCCGCGGACTCGCTGAGAATCGACGTCGAGAACAGCCCCGGCGCGGTCTCGGTTCGGGCGGTGCGCCCCTCGGAGCGGCGCAACAACCAGGGGGCGCGCTTCATCGTCAAGATTCCGCGCACGGCGGTGCTGGACCGGATCACGACGTCCAACGGGTCCATCCGGACGCTGGACGGCAGCGGGCCGGCGCGGCTCAGGACCACCAACGGCTCGATCCGCGTCGAGGATCTGAAAGGCAGTCTGGACGCGCAGACAAGCAACGCCGGCGTGGAGCTGCTAAACGTGGACGGCGACGCCAAGGTGGGCAGCTCGAACGGGCACATCCATGCCGACCATTTGCGCGGATCGCTCGAAGCCAGCACCTCCAACAGCAGCATCGCCGTGAGCGTCTCGGAAGCGGCCAGGACGGTGCGCCTCGACACTACCAACGGCAGCGTGGATCTGACCCTGCCCGCGAACTATGCGAGCGACGCGCACGTCAGCACCTCCAACAGCTCCATCACGGTGCGCATGCCCGGCCAGCCGAACGCGCGCTTGATGGCGCATACCAGCAACGCCTCGATCACCACGGATTTTGAGCTTCGGACCCAGGGCACGTTCAACAAGAACCAGATGGAAGGCACGCTCGGCAACGGCGGCCCGCTGATCGACCTGGGCACCTCGAACGGGTCCATCCGCCTGCTGAGGATGTAGCCGGCGGGGCGGACCATCGCTTTGCGTGGTCTGTCTTCATGGGCCTGCGGCCCGCCAAACCCCATGGAAAAGCCGCGTTCGTGGGGTGGGCAATTCTGCCTGCGGACTCGCTTTCAGCGGGTCCAGCCGCCTGTAAGGCGGCCTCCATTTTCGACCCTGCCTTCTTGTTGCTCGGGGACGTGGAAGCCTGGAAAGGAGAATCGGCTTCTTTTCAATGATTTAAGCGAAGGGAGGGCGATGGCTGCCAGACATCTTCTCGAGAATCCGCCGGACCGGGAGGAAGAGGGCGAGAAAAGCGGCGCCTATAAAGACGGTTGGATGTACAATTGATGCTGGCCGGAATAGCAGAACGGAAATCCCGGTTAGGAACACTGGCGACGTATCGCGTCCAATTCTAGGAAGCTCTCCGCCCTTTCGTGGCAGGAGGTACGTAATGTGCAGGCTGGGTCAGTCGCTCGTGCTGGTATTGGCCTTCGCGGCGCAAGGTTTGTGCGCCGATGCTTACCTCAACCGCAAGCTCACGTCGAAGCAAGTGACCATACGCTCGGTCATCTTGCTGCCGCCAACTGCCTATATAAGCAGAAAAGGTGAGGCAAAGGAGAGACTGAAGCAAGTCCTGAGCCACCCCATTTCGGCCAGTGGATTGCCGGAGGAAAGCGGGGAAGAGAGAGCGGACGGCCTCGCGTCCGAAGTCGGCGCCATCGTGTCGGGTGCACTCCGGCAAATGGGCTGGCAGGTCGACGACAGCCGCTTCTCAATTCAGACTCTGCAGAATAACGACAAACTCAAGAACCTTGTGGACAGCTTGCTTGCCCGGCACGAAATACTCGCCCGCAATATGAGTAACAGGCCGAAAGATACGGAAAAAGGGCGATACTCCCTGGGCGAGGATGTGGCCAATCTTAACGTGCCGGCGCCGCCGGATGCGGTTGCACTCGTATACGGAACGCCTCATTGGATACACAAGGGCGGCATCAATCCCGTAGCGACTATGCGCGATAGTAAAACATCTCCGCAATGGGGAAAGAGTGGACAGCCCGTTAATGTGTTCCTGCATATCTCGCTCCTCGACCCGCACACGGGCGAGGTCCTCTGCTACATGCAGATCCCCGGTGCCGTAGAGACAAGGATACTAGAGGCCCTCCGCAAGATTCCTCAATGATTGAAGGAGGTTCTAATGTGCCGGCTTGCGCCAATTATGCTTCTCTCGATCGTGGCGTCGCAAAACCTCGATGCTGCTACCCAACTCCACCCCAAGCTTGCATCCAAGGAGAAGGTCATCCGCTCAGTCGCTCTTCTCCCGCCGACAGCGCAAATGAAGGCTGTCGGCGTCGTTCGGAGCGATATCAAAGAGAAGGAAGGCGAACATCTGGCATCCGTCATTGGAACCCTTGTTTCCGCCGCGCTAAAGAAGAGGGGCTGGGAGGTCAATGACACGGCGTTCTCCAGGCAAGCGACCCAGGACAAGGAGGACGTGAAGTACCTTGTGGACTACCTGTGCGCCCGTCACCAAATACTCACCGGGCAGATCTGGATGCAGGATGTTGCCAAGGGCCGAAGTTCCCTGGGAGATCGGGTGGCTAAACTCGGCGCGCGAGTGCCGGTGGACGCGCTGGTGCTGGTCCATGCGGACGGAGAACGGTTCACAGAGGCTCGCCAGGATGTTCTGGCTGCTGGGGTTGGAGCGTTGGAAGGAGCTCGGGACGGAATTCGGGGAACTCGGGCTGCAACTATGGCTGGAGCATCGATGGATCGCCCAACAGATTTCGAGCTGGATGAGTATATTCGTTCCGGGGCGGAAAAGTACGTCTCTCTGCGGATTTCGCTGGTAGACCCACAGACTGGGGACGTCCTCTCATACTCCACGGTTCCGAGAGCGGCAGAGGAGCAGATTCTCAAAGAACTCCGTAGGATCCCGTAGTTGTCGATCAAGCCGCTAACAAGGCCAACAGGAGGCCAGTTGCGGCATATTAAACCCCTCGTGGCTGCTTCCCGGCCGGGAGAACCGCGCTAAGCCGTGCGTCATTCTTTCCAGTGCAGCTCCGCGTCCGCGCGCCGGACGTAGTTGGCATCGAGGGCGGCGGGGTCCGTAGCCTCGCCCCGCAGAAATGCGGCCAGCGCGATTCGCGCCACCGAACCCGCCAGCGCGCGCGGCGCGGTCACGATTCCGGCGCGTTCGAAACGCGTGCCGGCCAGCGCGGCGCGGAAGGGCGCAAAATCGGTCGAGACGAACTCGATATCGCCATCGGGCAGGCACTCGATCCAGGCCGGAAGTTTCATGACCGTCTCGGGCGCGATCGGCCGGCCGGCGCTGTCGTAAACGGCGCCGTAGATCTCGCCCCTGCGCGCGTCGAGCACGGCCGCGCGCAGCGGAGCGGAGCCGAAGGAGGCCAGCGCCCGCAGGTTCGAGACCGCCACGGCGGGTTTGTCGAGCGCTTCCGCCAGGCCTTTGACAAAAGCCAAACCCACCCGCACGCCCGTAAACGAGCCGGGTCCGGAAGCGGCGGCGAAACAGTCGATATCCGCGGCCTTCAGACCGTGACGCCGCAGCAGCGCATCCAACTCGCCGAACAAAACGTGCGCGAAGCCCGAGGGCGAATGCAGCGGGAGTTCTTCGAGCGTCTCATGGCCGCGCGCCAGGGCCAGACTGCCGAATTCGTGCGTGGCGTCGGCGGCCAAGACGACGACGGCTTCCGGTTTCAAGCTGGGCGTCGCGGCTTTCATTGGGTGATCTGGCCTGCCTTGGTCAGCTCGTAGACTTTTCCGTTCGCGTTCATGCCGTAAAGGCGGAGCAGAGCCGTGGCGGGCAGGCCCCGGGCGAGCGATGCCGGCGTCTGGAAAAAGCCGCTCTCGCCGGTGGCCAGCACGCGGTAGCCTTGGCCCGAGGAGGTCGCTTCCAGGGTCCAAAGCCACATCATCCGCCGGGTGGCGCGCGTCTGTTTGGTCGTCTTCACCGAGTACGGGACCGCTATCGAGAGCGAAAGATCGCTCGTGGGCCGCTCGATTTCGAACGGGACTTTCGCGGGGTCGGTTTCGATCACCTGCATCGCGATGGGCTGCGAGCGCGGGTTGTCGTCCGGGCCGAGCCGCGATTCGAAACGGTAGGTGCGCGCCATGCTCTCCAGGCGTCCCGGCCGCACCAGGTGGAGCACCCAATCGTGGTACCTATCGGGCGGCTCGCCGGTGAAGTGGTCGCCGTTGAACGATTTTTTCTCCTTCACCGCATCGCCGGTCGCCGGGTTCATCCAGATTACGTCGTAGGAGTGCTTCTCGACCTGCAATTCCAGGGGGCCGGGCTTCTCGATGTACACGATGTACTCGGTGTCTTCGAGCGCCACGGCGCGCCCGCCATCCACGTCGAAGTACGGCTCGAGTTCCCAATGGCGGGTGGCGGACATGAAGTTGAACCAGGCGGTCATGGCCCTGGCGCCGGGCGAATCGGTGAATTCCTCGCCTGTGCGGAGATTCTCGTAGGTGGGATACTGGCCGTCCATGGTGGCATTCCACAGTCGATGCCGGAGGGTCGCGGCGTCGATCCCGTTGTCCTCTGGCTGCCTCGCCAGGCTGTCCTCGCGTCCCAGATCGAGGTTCACGAATGGCGCCGGGTAAAGCTGGTGCTCGATGGCGCCGGCGCTGTCATCGGCGCCGGGGCCGTAAGCGGCGAAATCCATCCAGCCGTCGTCGAGCAACGGCGCGGAGGTGACGCGCGCCCCGCTGGTGCGCGGGTGGTGGTACGGGTCGGATTCCTTCAGAACGAGGCCGGTCTCCTTCAGCAGGGCGCGCCCATCGGGGTCGTCTTCGAACTCCGCGGCGCCCTGCCAGGTGACGTTCATGGCCGCATAACGCGCCGCCAGGTAGCGCACGAAGCGGCGGCGCTGCTGCCAGCCGGGAAACATATTTGCGAGGACCGAGGGCTGGCGGGCAAGGATGAGGTCCGCGACGATGCCCTTCCGGTTCAAGTAGAGGATGCGCTGGTCCAGCTTCTGAAAATAGGCGATGTCCGGCGCGCCGGAGGGATATGCGGCTTGGGGCGCTTGGCCCAGCGCGAAACCGCGCCAGTGATTGAACTTCCGTGCTGCTTGCGCGTCGGCCAGCGCGCGGAATGCAGCCTCATCCATGGCGGCGAAACCGAGCTCGTTGACGCCCATCCACAGGTGCGGCAGGTTGCGCTCGGTGTAGGCCCAATGGTGCATCTCGGCCGCGCGGATAAAGCCGGGCGCGTCCGAAGCCGCGGCCGTGAACGAGCCTTCCAGCCCGTTCCAGCCAGCGATGTTGCTGTTGACCCGGTAGTTCCATTCCCCGGCCTCCACGGGAGCGACACGCACAACCATGCGCCGCCCGCCGTCCCAATATCCCGGAAGCGCGTAAATGCGCTGGCGCGGGGAACGGAACTCGACGCTCAGGTCCACGGCGCCGTACGGATTGGGATGCGCCGCGGCTTCGCTCGCGGAAAGCTCGAAAACCAGCTCGCAGGGAGAATAGGCCGGCGTGTTGTTGCAGGTGGTCGTCGAGCCGGACGGACCCTGCGCCAGTAGCGCCAGCGACGCGAGCGGAAGAGCGGCCATTCTCAAGCCCATCAGCTCCAGTGTACCTGCTGGGGCGCACAAGCTCGATCTCGATTGCGCGAAGTCTGGCCCGCCCCCTTCACCACGCCGAACGCTGGCAGCCGCGGACCACCCGAAAACGCGTTCACGCAACTTTCCCCAAAATAACTCCTTTCCTCCCAGTTACTTACATCCACCTAATTTCAGACTCGATCCCCGCCCCGTGCTACTTCTTAAAGCGGAAGGATATCCCCATGACGCACCCCGAACACGCCGTCTCCCCCGAGCGACTCGCCGCCAATCGCGCCAACGCCGCCAAATCCACCGGCCCGCGCTCCGCCGAAGGCAAGGCCCGCTCCGCCCAAAATGCCCGCAAGCACGGCTTCACCGCCTCCAACTTCGCCGTCGTCCGCCTCGAAGACCTCCAGGCCGTCGCCAAACTCACCGAAGACCTCGTCGCCCTCCACCCGCCCCGGAACTCCCAGGAACTCTTCGCCCTCGAACGCATCGCCCTCTGCCAGCAGGCCCTCCTCCGCTCCGCCCGCCTCGAAGTCGGTCTCTTTACCGTCTGCCTCAACGAGTCCTACGACCCCCTCGGCGA
>CAIRXZ010000143.1 GCA_903882645.1 uncultured Acidobacteriia bacterium
CTCATCAACAAATACGATCTGAATATGTTCTACGTCGCGGGCCCCGGACACGGCGGGCCGGCGATCGTTGGCAACGTTTACCTCGAAGGCACGTGGAGCGAGATCTATCCCAACGTCACCCAGGACGAAGCCGGGCTGAAGAAGCTGTTCATGCAGTTCTCGTTTCCCGGCGGGATTTCCAGCCATGTCGCGCCGACGACGCCGGGATCAATTCACGAAGGCGGCGAGCTGGGGTATTCGCTCAGCCATGCCTTCGGGGCCGCGTTCGACAATCCCGATCTGATCGTCGCCTGCATTGTCGGCGACGGTGAAGCGGAAACGGGCCCCTTGGCGACCGCATGGCAGTCCAACAAATTCCTCAACCCCATCACCGACGGAGCCGTGCTGCCGATCCTGCACCTCAATGGCTACAAGATCAGCAACCCGACTGTCCTGGCCCGCATCGAGCATGAGGAACTGGAGCAGTTTCTACGAGGCTGCGGCTGGACGCCCTACTTTGTGGAAGGCGATGAGCCGGAAAAGATGCATCACCTCATGGCGGCCACCCTGGAAAAGGCCATCGAGAACATCCGGCAAATCCAAAGCAATGCACGGGACAAGAACGACGCCACGCGGGCGCGCTGGCCCATGATCGTCCTGAGGTCGCCCAAGGGTTGGACTGGACCAAAAGTAGTCGATGGCCTGCAAATCGAGGGCACCTTCCGAGCGCACCAAGTGCCTCTCCTGGTGGATGCCGAGCATCCCGATCATGTCAAGCTGCTGGAAAGCTGGATGAAGAGCTACAAGGCCGAGGAGTTATTCGACCAAAATGGCCGTCTCATGCCGGAACTGGCCGAACTGGCGCCGAAGGGCAACCGGCGGATGGGCTCCAATCCGCACGCCAATGGCGGCGTTCTGCTACGAGACCTGCGCATGCCGGACTTCCACGTCCACGCGGTAAACGTGCCTTCGCCCGGCGCCGTTGACGGCCAGGATACCCTCGTGCTGGGCCAGTTCCTGCGCGATGTGGCCAAGCTGAATCAGGATCAGCGTAATTTCCGTGTCTTCGGTCCGGACGAGACACTTTCGAATCTCCTGGGCGCGGTCTTTGAAGTCACTAACCGGCAGTGGGACGCGCGGGAAGTAAAGAATGATGAGTTCTTGGCGCCGGCCGGACGGGTCCTCGACTCGATGCTGAGCGAACACCAATGCGAGGGTTGGCTGGAAGGGTATCTGCTGACTGGGCGGCACGGGCTGTTCAACAGCTATGAGGCCTTCATTCGCATCGTCGACTCGATGTTCAGCCAGCACGCCAAGTGGCTGAAGGTATGTCTGGAACTGCCTTGGCGGCGAAAGATATCGTCGCTGAACTATCTGCTCGCCTCCCACGTTTGGCAGCAGGATCACAACGGATTCACGCACCAGGATCCCGGTTTCCTCGACCACGTGATCAACAAGAAGGCCGACATCGTGCGTGTCTACCTTCCGCCCGATGCCAATTGTCTGCTGTCGGTCTTCGATCACTGCCTGCGCAGCCGGAATTACGTCAACGTGGTGGTGGCGGGCAAGCACGCTCTCCCGCAATGGCTGACCATGGACCAAGCGCTGGTGCATTGCACGGAAGGAATTGGCATTTGGCAATGGGCCAGCAACGACCAGGACGGCGATCCCGACGTGGTGATGGCCTGCTGCGGAGACACGCCCACGCTGGAGATTCTGGCGGCCGTTTCCATCCTTCGCGAGCATCTGCCCAATCTGAAGATTCGGGTAATCAACGTCGTCGATTTGATGAAGCTGCAGTCCAGTAGCGAGCACCCGCACGGGCTAAGCGAGACGGATTACGATTCGCTCTTCACCAAAGACAAACACATCGTCTTTGGCTTCCATGGATACCCCTGGCTGGTCCACCGGCTGACCTACCGGCGGACTAACCGCAACTTGCACGTCCGCGGCTACACGGAAGAGGGCACCATCACGACGGCCTTCGACATAAGGGTGCAGAATAAGCTGGATCGCTTTCACCTGGTACAGGACGTGATTGACCGGCTGCCGCATTTGGGCTCCCCGGGGGCTTATCTGAAGCAGAACATGCAAGACAAACTCATCGAGCACAAGGCATACATCGACAAGCACGGCCAGGACTTGCCGGAGATTCGGAACTGGAAATGGAGCAACGTCAAATGAGCGGCCGTGCGCTCAAGCACACAGCGAGGGCGGTGGTCGCCATTGACGATGGCCTAGTTACGCTGGATGAAAGCAATCCAACCGAGAACATGGTAAAAGTAGCCAAACCATCATAGGAGAAGACACATGCCAGGGTTCGGAACGCCATTTTCAGGGTTAGCAAACGGAAGGAAGCTCACCGACGAGGAACTCGTCAGAGCGATTCGGTTCATGGTGGCTGCGGAGTACGAAGCTACTCAAATGTACATGCAGCTTGCAGAGTCAACCGGCAACCCGCTCGCCGTGGAGGTGCTAAAGGACATAGCGGACGAGGAACGCGTGCACGCCGGCGAGTTCCTGAGATTGCTCCACGAGCTTGCCCCCGATGAAAAGCGATTCTACGCCGAGGGGGGCAAAAGAAGTGGAAGACGAAATCAAGAAATTGAGGTAAGAAGAACGTGTGCGCTTGAACAACACTGATGGTGGATCAGCGGGCGCGCATTTAGAAACGATCTGACCTGAAGCGAACCAAAGGAGTTCAAGATGCCCATTCAACTCGATGAAGAAGGCGGCGGGACGGTTCTCGCCGTTCACGTAAGCGGAAAGCTGGCAAAAGCGGATTACGAGCACTTTGTGCCCGAGTTCGAGCGGCTCGTCCGGCAGCACGGATAACTGCGACTGCTGTTCGACATGACCGGCTTCCACGGCTGGGAGGCCGGCGCGCTATGGGAGGACGTCAAGTTCGACATTAAACACTTCGCCGACATCGAACGGCTCGCGATGATCGGGGAAAGGAAGTGGCAGCAGGGCATGGCGACGTTCTGCAAGCCGTTCACGACGGCGACGATCCGATACTTCGATCATGCCGACGCCGCAGAGGCGCGGAAGTGGTTGGGTGAATCGTAACCCGAAAGCGCGCCGTCGAATTCGGGCGCGCCGGAAATCGGAATTGGAAATGGAGCGACCCGAAATGAATGCGCAAGAGCTTAGAGATACCGCGAGGGCGCTGGTCGCCGGCGGCAAGGGCCTGCTGGCGATGGATGAAAGTAATCCAACGTGCAACAAGCGATTCGCAAAGCTGGGGATCCCCCAAACCGAGGAGGCGCGGCGCGCCTATCGGGAGTTGATTGTGACCACGCCCGGCCTCGGGGAATCCATTAGTGGCGCGATTCTCTACGACGAAACGATCCGCCAGCAGAAGAAGGATGGCACTCCCTTTGTCAAAGCCATCGCCAATGCGGGGATCATTCCCGGTATCAAAGTCGATACCGGCGCAAAGGACATGGCGGGTCATCCCGGAGAGAAGATCACCGAAGGTCTGGACGGATTGCGCGACCGCCTGGCTGAATACTTTCAAATGGGCGCGCGTTTTGCCAAGTGGCGTGCGGTGATTGCCATCGGCGAAGGCATTCCCAGTCGGAGTTGCATCGAGGCCAACGCGCACGCGCTGGCCCGCTACGCCGCGTTGTGCCAGGAAGCCGGATTGGTTCCCGTTGTCGAGCCGTAAGTTTGGGATGACAGGAAAAGAACTTCAGGTTTTCTTTGTAAACAAAACCGGTATCGGTA